>JAMPXO010000124.1 GCA_023701125.1 Vicinamibacteria bacterium
GGTTGCCCGAGGTCAGGCAGTCGACGCCCTGGTCGAGGAACTCGTCGCAGATGTCCTTGGTGATGCCGAAACCGCCGGCAGCATTCTCGATGTTGGCGATCGTGTAGTCGATCGAGTGCCGCGCCACCACCTTCGGCAGCGCCTTCTTCACGATCGCCCGCCCGGGGCTGCCCACGACGTCGCCGATGACCAGGATCTTCACGAACCACACCTCGCAGGCTCGGCTCCGTCCGCGGAGCCGAGCGCTTGAGGGTAACTCACTTCGAGGCGTCCCACGGGTACCATCGGATGGGCATGGACCTGGCGAAGCCGCCCTCCCCGCGGAGCCGCGAGCCGCTGGAGAGGGCTCCCATGAACGTGCGTCGGGCCCTCGCCCTGGCCATCCTTCTGACCGTGGGCACCACCGCCCCCGGGATCTTCCAACTGGTCCGGACCGGTGGGTACCTCTACTACCGCAACGGAGCGGACGAGCCCACGTACCTGCGGTACGACTTCTCCCTCCACACCCAGAGCCTGTCCCGAACAGGACAGTATCCCGTCACGCTCCTGCACCATGCCGGCCTCTCGGCGGGGTGGATCAACCTCGCCTTCGACAGCACCCTGCCTCTCGCCTTCCTCCTCCTCGTGCACGCCACCTTCCGGGCCCTCGGATTCGAGGACGAACCCTCGGCCCTGGCCGCCTGGCTCGTCACGGTCGGGCCGCTCGTGTCGAGCGGCGCGAACCCGCTCGTCCAGGAGGCGTACGTTGGGAGCGTGGCGGAGGGGTGGAGCCGCTACGTGACGCTCCCAAGCGCGAGCTTCCTGCCCATCTCGAGGACGCCGGAGCCGCAGTGCTCCCTCGTCCTCCTGGCGGGCGCGACGCTCGTGGGAGCGCGCCGGCGATCGCTCCTTCCGCTCTACCTCGTGCTGCCCTTCCTGTACCCGTTCGTCTCGGTGTCGGCCGCATTCGTCGTGCTCGCCGTCCACGCGGGCGTCCACGCGCAGCGCAGCGCCCCGGGACGGTCCGGGCTCCTTCGCTTCGGTGCGCTCGCCCTCGGAGCCTGGTTGGCCCTGTCCCTCGGGGCAGGTCTCTTGCTGGCCGCCACCGTGCCTCCCCAGATCCGGGATCTCATGGCTCCGGGGCACGCGCCGTTCCTGTCGTTCACCTCGGTCGTGGCCCTGGTGCTCTTCGCGGGCCTGCGGGGGTGCATCCGGGCCGATCTGCGCCGCCCGGCGTTGCTCGTGGCGCTGGCCCCGATGGCAGCGGTCAACCTCCAGGTCGTCATGGGATGGCGGGCCATGCCCAGTTGGATCGAGCTGTTCGCGGGAGGGGAGTGCATCGCGATCGTTTTGGCCCTGGCGCTCATGCAGCCTGCAACAGGCGGGGTGAGGATCCTGCGCGCAGGCGCCCTGGCCGCGACGGCCCTGCTGTTCGCCTGGACCTGCTGCCGGGACATCCGGCTCGTCGCCGAAACTCCGCTGCTCGATGGTCCCGTGCTCGCTCTCCTGCAACGGGACCCGAGCCGCGTGGCCACGAGCGACGGCCACCTGGCTCGACTGCTGGCGATGGTCTTTCCGCGACAGGGGAGGACCGCCCTCGATTACACACAGATCTATCCCCAGGCCACGCCGGACGCGACTTTCCCCGAGTACCTCAGCGATCGCGCCGCCATCTCCAGCGATCCCCGCCGCGCCGGAGAATTCGCACCCCTGCTCCAAGCGTTGGACGCCGGCTATGCGCACCACGGTGCGGACTCGGTGGCCTTCACCAACGGCCGGAGCAGGGTCTGCCGGGTCAACCGTGACGTCCTGGCCGAGGCCGCGCGCTGGCCCCGACGAAGCAGGGACCTCGTCTACCTGACCGTCCGCAACGGTGTCCTCTCGATCGACCCCTGATCGCGGCGACGGAAACTCACGGCCGGGTGCCGTGGAACCAGAGGTTGACGGAGAGACGGCCGTCGAGCGGGTCCGCGCGCTCGCAGGTCACGGGCAGCACTTCGTGCCGTACGTCTGCCGCGAAGAAGACGACCGAGTTGTCGTGCGGAGGGATGCGGGTAAACGACACGGGCTCTTCCGCGCCGCCCCGCCCGGGGACGTCGTGGAGGAGGAGCTCTCCCCCGCTGAAGCTCCGCGGCCGGCGGTGGAGATAGTAGACGCACGTCAGCAGACGTCCCTGGTGGCCATACCCGTCGTCCGTGTGCGCGCCGAAGCATCCTCCGTCGAGATGGGCGACCACCTCGGCTTCGATCCGGTCCTCCGTCAGCCGGCCAGAGATCCCGAGGGCCTCGACGAGCCGGTGCTCCACGACTGCGGCGCGTGCCCTCGGCAGCAGGAGTCCCGTCACGGCGGCCCCGGCGGGGGCACGCAGGGAGCGCCGGACCGAGGGTTCGACGCCCAGGCCGCCCTGCCACTTCACCGCAGAAGGTTCGAGGCGAGCGCGCAGCGCCTCGACCGCAGTCCACAAGGCGGCCTGCTCGGCCGGGGAGAGCACGTCCCGCACGGGCAGGAAGGGCACCGGTGCAGGTTCGCTCCCGGGAGTCGCGGGAGCGGGCTTCCCGGACAGGATCCCGTGGACCCGGGAAATCTCGGGCGCGGGTCCGTGCGCCGCCAGGTACCTTGCGCAGGCCTCGGCCGCGGCGTCGAGGTCGCCGAGGGCGCGGTGGATCCGGACGAGCTGCAACAGGAGCCGGGCGTCCGAGGGACGCTGTTCCAGGCGCACCTGCACGGCGTCGCGGACGCCGGCCAGCACGGACGGACTGGCGAGAGCGTTCGCGGTGAGGGGCCGAGCCAAGGCGGGTTGGCGCGAGCCGCTCAGCCGTTGGACCGAGCGGGGTCGGAGACGTCGGAGGGCTCGACGCGGCGGATCAGCCCGTTCGCGAGCAGGGCGCCCAGGAACTCGAGCACGTCGGCCTCCGCGGTGGCCTCGGGCACCTCGTACTCCGCTGCCAGAGCCCGCAGGAGATCCTCCACCGGCATCGGCTGCTCCAGGAGGGTGAAGATGCGGCTCCCCGTCACGTTCAGCCCATAGAACCGGCCCTGTTCGATGTGAAGGCAGACCACCTGTGCGTCCAGCAGCGTGGGGGCGACGTCCTCGCGTTGTTGCACGAGCACGGTGTCGAGGGTGAGATCGGTCATCTGGCCTCCTGCCTGTCCTTGGACCAGCGCGAGTCCGGCCGGCTGGGTACTGCCGCCGCGGAGCCGGCGGCCCGCGCCACCGCGGCAGCGGCCTCCGGGCGCGGCCGAACGACGACGCTCAGCAGCTTGTCCTCGTGTTCGACCACGAAGTCGCGGGCGAGGAGCCAGTCGGCGCTCGCCTGGAGGGCCGGGTCGAGCCGCGCGCGCGGGCGGGCGCGCTCGAGATGGATGAGAGCGGCCAGTTGCTCGACCGTCAGCGGGGTGAGGACCTGACGGGCAATCGGGCGGGTGTCGATGACGACGGCGCCCGTCGCGATCATCATCACCTGCAGCAGCGGGTGACGGCCCTTCTTCCAGGCCTGGTCCCACGACTCGACCGCGGCGTGGAGGCGGTCCATCAGGTCCTGGTTGCCGATGAGCCCGGTCGTGTAGCTGGCCTCGAAGTGATAAGCGATGTCCTCGAGCCGGGCCTCCGGCGGATAGAGGGCCCGATAGGCCGGGAATGGCTGGATCGGCCCGATCCCCATCGCCTCGGGTTCGTTGAAGAACGGGCTGTAGCGGTCGATCATGATCGGCTGCACGCTGCCCGGCGGCTGGAGGTGCGTCAGCCGCGGGATGAGCGCGATCGTCGCCTCGTAGTCCTCGGCCGTTTCGCCCGGGAAGCCGTACAGGATGTTCCACACCACCAGCATGCCGATCGCGCCGCAACTGCGGAGCAGGGCGATGTTCTGGTGGGCCGTGAGGCCCTTGCGCATCAGCGCGAGGACGCTCGTGGACAGCGACTCGATGCCCGCCTGGATCTTGGCGAGGCCGCCCGCCGCCATGACGTCGAGCTCGTCGTCGTCGAGGTTGGCCTTGACCTCGTAGAACAGCTTGGTGTGCGGCTCGGCCTGCGCCAGGGACGGCAGCAGGTCCTGGAGGTACCGGCGCGGCATGATGTTGTCCGTCATCCGCACCCGGTGCACGCCCCAGCGCGCGAGCATGGCCACCTCCGTGAGCACCGTCTCGGCGGGCTTTTCGCGGAAGCCCATGCCCTCGCCGTTCAGGCCACAGAACGTACAGTGGTGTCGGGCTCCCCACCAGCAGCCACGCGAACTCTCCAGCATCAGGTAACGGGGCAGCCACTCCGGCAGGACTGCCGCGTCCTGGAGCGGGCGCAGGGCGGCGAAGAACTCGCTGAAGTCGGGTGGGAAGACGGTGCGCATGTCCCGAATCGGCTGGCTGCAGAGGATGCGGGCCGCCGGCCGCTCGCCTTGGCGGATCAGCCGCACGCAGAAGTCGGGGAAGTCGACGTCGGCCTCGCCGGAGAAGAAGTAGTCGACCCACGGGAAGACCTCGGCCAGCCCGCGTGCCATCGGCCAGGCGACGTTGGGGCCGCCCAGGACGATGCAGACTTCCGGCGCCGCCGCCCGTACCCTGCGGGCGAGGGCCGCTGAGGCCAGGTTCTGCTCGAAGCTCGAGGAGATGCCCAGGATGCGCGGGCGGAGGGCGAGGATCTCGTCCACGAGGGCGTCGAGCGCCGGCGCGATGAAATCGACGAGCCCGTCGTACATCGCCTGGCAGCGTGCGGAGAGCGGCTCGGGCTCGGCCATGCGGACGAGCGTCTCCGGCGGATAGGCGGAGCTGCGGTAGAGCCGCTCGCCGAGCTTGGGATGCTTGACGGCCCGACACACCCGGTCGTACGGCTCGAAACCGCTCCGTGCGGCCAGTGAGAAGCCGCCATAGACGACCTGCGCGGTCAGGCCCCGTGCCAGGAGCGCCGTCTTCAGGACGGGCGCCCCGAGAGGCGGATAGTGCAGCGTGTGGAACGGCGGCACCGCCAGACAGACGTCCAACTGCGGTTGCATGCGAGGCCCCTTTGTAGCACATCGCCCCGGACGGGCTCCTAGTTCACGTGGTCGCGCAGCCGCGCCAGCAAGTGGTGGCCGGTGGCGCGCCCGTGGGTCTGCAGGGTGCGCAGGCCGCGTTGGAGCAGAGGTGGCTTGCACAGGGCGCGCAGGTTCTCGAGGTACGGGGCCAGCCGATCACGGACCCTCTCGCGCACACCTGCGTGGAAGCGCGCGGGGCTCGCGGGCCGGTGGTCGTCCGGGCCTGCCGCCCACAGGCGGGCCTCCACGTCGGCCACCAGCGGCCCCACGACCTCGAGCAACGGGCGAGGCAATCCGCGCAGGCCGGAGGGGGCCCCCTCCGGGTCGAGGACGCGATGGGCGAGCAGCGACGCGAAGGCCACGATGCGGAGGCAACCCGCGGCGCGAGCCCGCTCCAGCACGCTGCGCCAATCGAGACCAGGCTCCATACGCGAAAGTTCGACCAGGTCACAGAGCTTCAGCAGGCAGGGTGGATCCGCGGGCCGGCTCCAGGCGTCCTTCGCGGCCTGAATGCACAGCACGAGCAGGAGGTCTTCCGGGCAGGGGACGAACGCGCCGGCGACGCCCTTGCGACGGCGCGGCCACAGCTGGTCGAGGCCCGGGCAGGCTCCGAACCGCGCCGGCGCGAGGCCCCAGTGAAGGTCGAGCGGGATCTCGGAGCCCGGCAGGCGATATGTGGCCTCCCACGGATATCCGCGGGTCCGGCGGTATCCGAGGGTTTCCAGCAGGTCATGGGCGCGGACCCGATCGCCCGCGGCCACCAGGAGATCGAGGTCGACGAAGTCACGCGAGGCGGTGTCGCCATACAGCTCCGAGAGGACGAGGCCCTTGTAGGCGATCACCGGCACCGCGCGCTGCGCGAAGGCGGCGGCCAGCCGCGCGAGGTCGCGTCCTGCCTGCTCGGCCCCCCTCGACACCGCCGCCGCTCCGTAGCGCAGGGCCAGTCGCACCGCGGACGGCACCCTCCCGGCGTGGGCCTCGAGGTGCCGGTCGAGGAGCCGGCCCAGTCGGTGATAGCGGGCCAGCCGGCAGATCTCGTCCCAGTCCAGCGAGGCGTCGAGCAGCCGGGACAGGCGGCTCGCCCACGGCGGGTCCAGGGAGCGGCGCGCGCAACACACGAGCAACTCGATCTCGGCCACCGCGCGGCTCGCCGGCTCCCGCCTCTCCATGGCCGCCCATGCTCCCATGCCCCGGCCCACTGGGGGAGAATGCCGCGTGCCCCAGCAGGAAGACGATCGTGCCACGGTGGCCGTCCCCGCCCACGTCGCCTGGCGGCGCGTCGAGCAGGACCTCGTGCTGTTCGACGAGCGCGACGGCTCCTACCATGCGTTGAACGCAGTGGCCTCAGCGGTCTGGCGGGCGCTGGACGCCGGCTTCACGCTGGAAGCCATCACGAACGCACTCGCCGTTCGCTACCAGGCCCCGCCCGACGAGATCGCAAGGGACGTGGCCGCCTTCGTGGACGCGGCCCTGGCGAAGGGCCTGCTCGAGCGCCGGGATGGAGAGGCGTGAGCGGGATCGCCGGCGTCGTCTTCACCGATGGCCGCCCGATGTCGAGCGCGGTGCTCGACTCCGTGGTGGCAGCCACGCCGCACTTGCGCCACGGCGTGCGCACCTGGCACTCGGGCCCGGCGGGTCTGGTGCGCTTCGAGCTGGCCACAACGCCCGAGGCCCTCGCGGACGGCCAGCCCGCTCCGCCTCCGGGTTGCCCGCGCACCATTGTCTTCGACGGCCGCATCGACAACCGGGCCGAGTTGCTCGACCTCCTCGGCTCACTCTCCCCGGGCCCGGACGCCGCCGACGCCCGGATCGTCCTGGCCCTCCACGAGCAGCGCGGCGATGCCTGTTTCCAGGATCTGGTGGGCGATTGGGCCCTGGCCGTCTGGGACCCGGCGGCGCGGCGCCTGGTCTGCGCGCGCTCGCCGGTCGGGCTGCGTCCGTTCCTCTGGGTGCAGCAGGGGGACGCCTTCGCGTTCGCCACCGAGCCGCGCTCGCTCGTGGACGGGCTCTCCCTCCCCCGCCGCCTCGACGAGGGAGTGATCGCGGAGTACCTGTCCCTCCGTTTCGTGTCCCAGACAGGCACCTTCTGGCAGGGCCTCCACCGCCTGCCGCCCGGCTGGGCCCTGGCCCTGGAGGGCCCGCGGGTCCGGACATGGCTCTGGCACACCGGGCCATTCACCGACTACGCGGAGTCCTCCGACGAAGAGCACGTGGCGCGCTTCCGCTCCCTCTTCGACCAGGCCCTGGTGGCCGTGAATCGGAGCCGCGGAGCGGTGGCCGCCCACCTCTCCGGCGGCCTCGACTCCTCATCGGTCGTCTGCCGTTCGCACGAGCTGCTGCGCGCGGGCCTGCTGGAACGGCCGGTGCGCGCCGTGAGCGCCCGCTTCCCGGGCGAGGCCCACGACGAGACGGAATGGAGCAGCGCCGTGGAGGCCCACCTCGGCATCGACGCCCTCGTGGTCGAGCCTGCGCCCATCGACCTCGACGCGTCCCGCACCTGGTGCGCCGAGACGCTTCACCTCCCGCTCCGGCCCAACACCCTCGGCACCATGGTGGCGACGTGCGCGCGGCTGCGGGCCGAGGGCATCCACGTGCTGCTGACCGGTGAAGGCGGTGACGACTGGTTGACGGGATCGTATGCCCACTGGCCCGACCTGCTGCTCCGAGGCCACTGGCGGCGCCTGCTCGCCGAGGGCCTGGCCCAGGGGAACTGGCGCTCGCTGGAGGGACGCCTGCGCCATCTGGCGAGCCTGAGTGTCGGCCCCCTGGTCGCCCGCTCGCGGCGCGACCGGTTGCTCCGCCCGCACCTCCAGTTCAGCGTCGAAGCCCCGGAGTGGATCGGGCCCGAATGGGCGCGGCGCACGTCGCTGACCGAGCGCTGGCGCGCCGATCATCCCTGGTGGTCCGACCTGCCGACCTTCGCGCAGAAGCAGCGTTATGCGATCTACGCGATTGCCCGGCGCCACGTGAACTGGGACAACCTGCTCGCCTTCGCGGCGAACCAGGGCATCGAGATGCGACACCCGTTCCACGACCTCCGACTGACGCGCTTCCTGATGGGCGCACGGGGTGGCCTCCTGCGCTACGACGGCGTGCGCAAGGTCCTGCTGCGGGAAGCCATGCGGGGCACGCTGCCCGAGAAAGTGCGCACGCGGCAGACGAAGGCCCGCTTCAGCGCGCCGATCGTCGACGGGACCACGGCGTTCCTGCGCGAGTGCCCGATCCCGGAGCTGTTCGCCGTCCGTCAGGGATGGGTCGATGGCGCGCGTCTCGCTCGCTACCAGGACGCGTTCGCCGGATGGCGCGCCGCCGGCGGCACGGCACCGGTGCCGAAGGAACCCTTCGGTCCGCTCTGGGCCGTGGTGGCGCTCGAACTGTGGCTCCGCCACGCAGTGCGGGTGTGACCGGGGCTGCCCATCCAGCGACGGACGTGTGTCTCGTGGTGCCGCCGTTCGCGCAGGTCGAGACGCCCACTTTGGGTGTCGCGGTGACGCCTCCCGAGCTCTTCTACGAGGTGAAGCACAACCTCAGCCGCGCGCAGCTGGCGCTGATGGCGCGCGCCGGCGTCTCCTGGATCCAGCCGGGCATCGAGTCGCTCTCCTCGCCGGTGTTGAAGCTGCTGCGCAAGGAGGTCTCCTCCCATCAGAACCTGATGCTGCTGCGCGAGTGTCGGGCGCTGGGGATCGGGGTGGTCTGGAACTACCTCCACGGCCTCCCGGGGGAGCGAGCCGAGGATTACGCCGCGGTGGCCGCACTGATCCCGGCCCTCGAGCATCTCCAGCCCCCGCACGAGTTCAGCCGCCTGCTGGTCGACCGCTTCAGCCCGTACTTCGATTCGCGGACGTCCTTCGGGATCGAGGCCGTGGCGCCGCTACGGAGCTATCGCGGCCTCTATCCCCGAGACGCGCGGCTCGCAGACATTGCGTATCACTTTCGTGGCCGGTACAGGGGGTCGTCATCGTCGACACCCGGCGCCTCGCCGCCGGGTCGCACGCGGTGATTCCGCCCGAATGGGACCAGGTCCTCGGCCTGCTCGAGCAGCCGCGCAGCCGCGCCGGCCTCGCGCCCGCGATGGCCGCGACCACCGAGGAGCTGCTGGCCCGGAGGTAGGTGATCGAACACGAAGGCAAGCTGCTCAGCCTGGTCGTGCGGCCTGGGCCTCCGCCCGTTCGCGGAGGAACCGGAGGACGAAGCTCTCGCTCGTCGCGTCTCCCTGCCGCCGCAGCCGAGGCGGAGCAACGACGCCCTGGCCGCACCCGAGGTGAGCGAGCAGGCGTCGGCCGGTCCCTTCGTAGTCGCGATCGAACTGCTCGTACGTGACCACACAAGGCTGCCGGCCGGTCACCGAGAAGAAGCGCAACCAGTGTTCGTGGCACCAGTTCGACCAGCCGATCAGGTTCTCGATCCGGCCACGATCGTAGACGGGCTCGCTCCGGGGGGCCTCGGCCGTCCCCGGCAGGACGCGGAAGCGTCCAGTCTGCACGGCGATCAGCGACGACACGGCCTGGCGGACGCGGTCGCGCCGCACGAGGTGGACGAACGTGGGCTCGGGTAGGACCGTCTCCAGCAGCCCCGCCAGGTCCAGGTACACCTGGGGCGGCGTCGCGTCCGCCTCCCGGGCCAGGAGTTCCGGGAACGCCGCCGGGTCGGCCTCGTGCGCGAGTTCCACCAGGTCGGGCCAGAACAGCTTGATCGACATCCTGCCCGTGGGATCGGTGCGCCAGCGGTGGAGGGCACGCACGTACTCGGGGAGGGTCGGGGCCTGCCAGCGCGCGGCCAGGGTGGGGCGGAAGCCGCGGTGGAAGTACTCCAGGGGCGTGCCCCACGACCCCGCCGCGTGGATGACCTCGCCCAGGAGGGTGCTGCCCGAGCGCGGGTGGGAGCACACCACGAGGCACTGGCGCGGTGGACCGTCCCAGCTCGGATAGTCGCCCTCGCGGTCGGCGAGGTCGTACCGGCTCATGCGCCGAGCGCGCCCGCGTCCCGAGCGGGCGAGGCAGAGTCGCGGCGCCGAACTCGTGTCGCTTCCTCAATGCGCGCGGCGATCG
The DNA here is from genome assembly GCA_023701125.1 of Vicinamibacteria bacterium. Classification (GTDB taxonomy): domain Bacteria; phylum Acidobacteriota; class Vicinamibacteria; order Fen-336; family Fen-336; genus WYBL01. Next base: position 10,031 of record JAMPXO010000124.1, read on the forward strand.
CGGGCAGGGCGTCGTGCCGCGGCGGATACGTGAGGACGAAGGCGGGAACGGCTGCTGCCAGGCGCCCGACCTGTTCGAGCCCCCGCGTGAGTTCCTCGCGGTCCGATGGGTTGAAACGGAAGAGTTGGCAGGCGGCGAGCACGAGGCCCTCGCTGCCGGGAACGGGCTCCAGGACCGGGATGGAGGCCGCCTCGGAACGCTGCAGGAAGATGAGCGCGCGCAGCGGCTGCGGGTCGGCGGGCACGCACGGCTCGGGCTCGTACCAGACCTTGTCGGCGTACGCGGTCAGGGCGTGGCAGCGGGCCGGCGCCACGCCGAGCGGCGCCAGCGCATCCGTGCGGAGGCAGACCCCGGTGGCCGCGGGCCAGACGACGAACGCGGCGTCCGCGAGTACGTCGGGCTCGGACCGTACGATCGCGACGTCGTCCGCGAAGAGCCGCCACCCGTGGCGTGCGGCGAGCGCCGCCGCGATCGTCGACTTGCCGCCGCCCGATGGTCCGAGCAACAGTGTCGCCCCGGTACCGGAGACGACGGCCGCGGCGTGCAGGGCGAGCGCCCCGCGGAGGGGCAGGATGCGGGGCAGGACCCGTCGGACCAGCGCCTCGCTCGCGGCCTCCATGGGCCCACCCGGCGAGGGAGCCTCCGTGAAGCAGCGGAGCTCGTCGCCCGCCGCCGCGATGACCACGGTCCCATGGCGGGGCGAGTCGAGAATCCAATCGCCGCCGTCCGTGTGGCCGAGCACGAAGCCATAACGTCCGGGCCATTGGAACAACGGGGAAGCGGCCGCGGGCCCCGGCGCTTCGTGCCAGACCACGCTCAGGACGGGCCGATCCTCCCGATCGACCCGGCCACGCGGCCGCAAGCCACGGACAGCCCGTCCGGAGTGGAGGGTCAGGCCGCCGAAACTGTACGAAAAACAGGGGTCAGGGGGTGAGATTGCTGATCCCGTCGGTCGGGGTGTAGCTGATGCCGCGGGCCGCAGTCACCGGCAGGAAGCTGGTGATCTCGGGCTTGACCCAGGCCGGCTTCTCGGCAGGGGCAGGCTGCTCCTCGGGAACCTCGTCACGCGGTGTCGATTCCATGGTTCTCATCTCCCCCAACTCATTGCGCCGGATAGGAACGCTACAGCACGGGGCGGTCCTCGGGCAACACCGAAGGTGACGGACACGCCCACAACCGGAGGGCCTGCCCCTCCAGATGTCCGTGCACGGTCACCTTCTGGCCCGCAGGGAACTGGGCGGGCTCCGCCCAGGGGGTGAAGCCGAGGGCCCAGCACGAGCGAGCCCCGGGGGCCGGATGGTTCTCGTAAACCACCGTCTCGTCCAGGTCGAGGGCGAGCCACTGGACGACGCCGTCGATGCGGCCTCCGTGGGACGACAGGGTGACCCGGGCGCGGCTGTCCGGGTGCGGGCCGCCGGACGTGAAGTCGAAGGTGAACAAGTCCCGGGCCTCGCTCCGCAGCGCGAGCTGGGGCGATCCCGCCGCGATCTCGCGCCGGGGCGCGGCCAGGCGGTCGAAAGGGCGGAGGTCGAAGCCGGCGATCTTGCCCATCCGCCTGCGCGCCACGCCCTCGTGCTCGGCCAGTGCCACGCGGACCCGGCTGCCCCTCGGGATGACGCTCCCCCCGGGCCGCACCAGTCGCCGCACCGCGTCGTCCACCACCGGCAGCACACCTCCGGACACCACATCGTTCGAGATGATCTCGGAGACGAGGACGTCCGCCGGCGCGCCGAGGTCCTCCACCTGCAGCGCCGACGAGTGCCTGGCCACGACCTGCACGCAGTGGCTCCAGCCGTTCCGGGCCACCACTTCCCGCGCCGCGCGCGCGATGGCCGGGTCCTGCTCGCACGTGATCACGCGCCCTGCGCCTGCGCGCGCCGCCATCATGGCCAGGAGGCCCGTACCCGTCCCGATCTCCAGCACCGTGCAGCCCGGAAACACGGCGCTCCGCAAGGCTCGGTCGTACGCCTCGTTGCGAGCCTCGTCGTGCACGATCGCGAAGTGCCAGTCCGGCACGCCCGCGCTCAAGACCATGGCCGCAACGGAGCGAGCCGCGGACTCCTGCGGCGCCTGGTCCCAGGCGCGCGAGGCGACCTCGGCCGCCTCTTCGCGCAAACCCGCAGCGAGGAACAGGCGTGCCAGGGAGGCCATGGCGTCGGGACGGCCCTCGACAGTGGGGCGCAGGGCCCGCAGGCCCGCCCGAAGGTCCGCCATCTCCACGCTCTGCCCTCCTCGGTCTTCGAAGGCCGATCGTACCCCTCAACCCGTGGCCGCGATCGCCGCTCGACCCAGGACGAAGTGGCGGTCGATGCTCAGCGCGTTGCGGACGACGAGAAGCAGGCGATCTCCACGTACTGCGGAGCCTCCGTGCGCCCGGTCAGGAGGAGGGGCCCGGAGCTCAACCAGGCGTGTGCGGCGAGCCCGTGCCCGCCGGATCGGCGGACGCCGACGTGGAGGGTCGTGGAAATGCCCCGCCACCCGAGCATCAGTTTGGCGGCGAGCGCCTGAGGCAGGCAGACGGCCGCGAACGGAACCCGCCGGGCCGCGGCCGCGACCGCCCAGGCGACGCGGCGCGCCTTGCGTTCGTCGCCCGGCCGGAGCGGTGGCCCCGGTTTGACTCCGGGCCGCCCCAGACACGCCGCGATCCAGGAAGACGGCAGCAGCAGCGCGGCCCGGGCCAGCGAGAGGAACAGTCCAGCCTCCACCAGCAGCAACCGTTCGGCCAGTGCAGCCCGGGACACGGCAACCTCCTCGCGCAGTGGGGCGCTCGATCGTAGCAGAGCGACCAAGAAGGGAACCCCCTCCACCATGACGCGTAGAATCCCCGTCTCCCGATGCCGAGACGCCAGCGCGAACCCCTCGGCCGTGGCGCCCGGCTGCGCGCCCTGGCCCCGGTCCTGTGGAGCCTCGCAAGGCCCCGCTGGCGGCTGCTCGTCCTGGGTTTCGCCCTGATGGCGCTCGATCGCGGCGCCGGGCTCGTGCTGCCGCTGGCCACACGCGCACTCGTGGACGACGTGCTCCTCGCGCGGCGACCCGTGCTGACGCCGATCCTGCTTTCGGTGGTGACCGCGGCCGTGCTCAAGGCCGTTGCCACCTGGGGAATCGTCCGGACGATCACCGAGGCATCGCAGCAACTCGTGACCGAGCTCCGCGAGCGGGTGCAGGAACATGTCCTGCGGCTTCCGCTCGGCTACTTCGACAGGAATCACACCGGGGCGTTGGTGTCGCGTGTGCTCTCGGACCCGGACGGCGTGCGCAACCTCGTCGGCACGGGAGTGATCTACATGGCGGGCGGCCTGATGGCGACCGTCTTCGCGCTCGCCCTGATGCTGCACATCAACATGGCCCTGACGGGCCTCGCCGCGCTGTTCGTGGCGATCGTCCTGCTCTCCATGCGCCGCACGTTCGGCAGCCTGTCGCCGCTGTTCACGGAACAGCGGCGGCTGCTCGCCGAGGTCTCGGGCCGCCTGACCGAGAGCCTCGCGGGCATTCGTGTCCTCAAGGCCTACCAGCGCGAGGCGGAGGAGGCCCGGAGCTTCGCGAGTGCCGTCAGGCGGCTGCTCGCCCTCTCGCTTCGCGTCGGCCGGGCGTCGATGGCCCTCAGCGTCCTGGGCAACCTGTCGATGGACCTGGTCGCGGCGGCCGTGATGCTCGTCGGCGCGCGCCTGATCCTGTCCGGGGAGCTCTCGCTGGGAGAACTGCTGGCCTACGGGGTGCTCGTCGGCCTGCTCGTGCCGCCCTTGTTGCGAGCTGCCGCCGTGGGCGTGCAGATCCTCGACGCCCTGGTCAGCCTCGAGCGCCTCCGCGAGATCCTCGACGAACCGGGCGAGCACGATGACACGCGTCGCGCCCTGATCCTGCCCGACGTACGAGGCGAGGTCACGTTCGAGCGCGTCTCGTTCGCTTACGACGGCGTCTCGGACGTGCTCCACGATCTCTCCTTCGACGCCGGCCCCGGCACGATCACGGCGCTCGTCGGTCCGTCCGGAGCCGGGAAGTCGACGATCGCGTCGCTGGTCGCCGCCTTCCGCGAGCCGCGCACGGGCCGCGTGCTGGTCGACGGCGTCGACCTGGCCCGGGTTCGCCTCGACAGCTACCGGAGACACCTCGGCGTCGTCCTCCAGGAGACTTTCCTGTTCAGCGGCACCATTCGCGAGAACGTGGCGTTGGCCCGTCCGGAGGCGAGCGAGGCCGAGTTGCTGCGGGCCTGCCGCCTGGCAAACGTGGACGAGTTCGCCGAGGACTTCCCCGCGGGCTACGAGACCGTCGTCGGCGAACGCGGGATTCGGCTCTCGGGCGGCCAGCAGCAGCGGGTTGCGATCGCCCGGGCCATCCTCGCCAACCCCCGCATCGTGATCCTCGACGAAGCCACGTCGAGCCTGGACGCTCGATCGGAGCGCTTCATCCAGAACGGCCTCGCCCGCCTGCTCGAGGGACGCACGGTCTTCGTCATCGCGCACCGCTTGTCGACGATCCGGCGTGCCGGGCAGATTCTGGTCCTGGATCGGGGCCGGATCGTCGAACGAGGCCGCCACGAGGAGTTGCTCGCCCGGGGCGGCCGCTACTTCGAGCTGTACGCGCAGCAGGTGCCGGGCGGACTCGACTCGCCAACGGCGGCTGGGGGCGCCGGGTGACGTCGGCTGACCACGAAGGAACACCGCCGGTGGTGACTGTCGCGGTTCCGCTGTTCCAGAAGGCGGCCTACGTCGGCCGGGCGCTGGAGTCGATCCTGGGCCAGACCTTCCGTGACTTCGAAGTGGTGGTCGTCGACGACGGCTCGACCGATGGCGGACCGGCAGCGGTCGACCGGGTTGCCGATCCGCGGGTGCGGCTCGTGCGCCAGCCGAACGCCGGGGTCGGCGCCGCGAGAAACCGCGCCGTCCATGAGGCCCGCGCGCCATGGATCGCCTTCCTCGACGCGGACGACGAGTGGTATCCCCGCTTCCTCGAGCGCACTCTGGCCGAAGCGAAGGGCGGCGTGCACGCGGTGTTCACGAACCTGCGCACGGCGGCGGCGGCGGCGCCGCTGCTGCCGGACGTGCCGTGTGACGGTCGGACGGTGATCGACTATTTCGACGTCGCCCTGCGCTCTGGCGGTGTGGGGTTGAGCAGCCAGGCCACGCTCGTGTCGAAAGCTGCGCTACTGGCGATCGGAGGCTTCCCGCAGCAGGTCGCCGTCGGCGAGGACGCCGACGCCTGGGCCCGACTTGCCTGGAGCGGCCCGATCGCCTATGTGCCCGAGGTACTGGCGGTCTACCACAACGAGTGCTCGGGGCGCGCGCGCAACGCCCCCCCGATCGCACCCCGCGTCGTGCAGACCTGGGCGGACTGGAACGAGGCGGGGCGGGTCCCCGCGCACCTCGCTCGCTCCAGCCACCTCTACGCCAACTGGACGCTGGTCCAGCACGCCATCGACCTGATCCACGCCGGCCGCCGGCGCGAGGGCCTGCGGGTACTGCGGGCCTGTCGGCCACTGCCCTTCGCGCGGCGCCTCTGGCTCACGGCGTGGCTGCGAACCCCGCTACCGGTCGCGGCCCTCGAGACGCTACGACGGGTCTACCACTCGCTCGTCCCCCGCCACCCGGCATCGATCGCCTGACGCTGTCGCCATCGACCGCGGTGAAGTGCCCTCCCTCGGGTGTCGACGCAGGGGTTCACCTCCGCGCCACCCACTTCGGGCGCAGGGCGAGTTGGCCCTGGCGGGCGGCGTCGATCGCCTCGCCGAGGATGCGCACGGCCTCCTGCGGGGCATGGAAGCCGTTCGAGTTCTCCGACTCGACGAAGTCGATGAAGAACTGCGCCTTGCGCTGGAA
>JAMPXO010000240.1 GCA_023701125.1 Vicinamibacteria bacterium
GCCACGAGCGGCAGGAACAGCGGGGTCAGGAAGCGGATCGTGTTCGGACCGGAGCGCAGCGGGAAGGGGAACGCCACGAGCGCGATCGCCGCGGCGAGCGCCAGCGCCCGCGCCGCCTCGTGGCCGCGGGTGAAGCGGAACGCTGCGGCCAGTGCGGCGAGCCACGCCAGCGCGAGCAGCGCGGCGACGGGCGCCGGCGGCGCGACGAGCGGCGCGGGTTCGTCGGCGACCAGCGGCGTGTGCGCGCCGAGCAGTGCCTGCAGCGGGCGGTGCATCTGCGGCAGCGTGTCGAGCGCGTTCTCCAGCACGCCCTGGTCGCGGCTGCTGGCCTGGAGCGGGCGGCCCGCGGCGGGATCGAACGCGAGCCGCCAGGCGAGCGGGGCCGCGCCGAGGGCCAGGCCGAGCAGCGCGGGCAGCGCCGCCCGCGCGTGGCGGCGCAGGCGCCACCCGGCCGCGGCGACGACCGACGCGGACATCAGGTGATTCCACAGCCCGAGTCCCGCCAGCAGGCCGAGCGCGAAGAGCCGACCTCGCGGCGAAGCGCTCGCCTCGAGCCGCTCGCCGCAGTCGAGGGCGAGCAGCAGCACCGCACCACCCAGCGCCAGCGCCAGCGCGTAGAAGGGCGGCGGCGCGGCGGCCATCAGCAGCAGGTAGGGCGGCGCCAGCGCGGCCAGCAGCGCGGCGGGAAGTGCCGCCTCGGCGGCCACGCGGCGCGCCAGTCCCCACGCCAGCGGGATCAGCAGCAGGCCGAGCAGGAAGCCGGGCAACCGCAGTGCCAGCAGCGACTCGCCCAGCAGCGCCGTGCACACGCGCACCAGCCAGGCGTCGAGCGGCGCACCGTAGGGCTGGCCCCACATCGTGAGCGACGCGAATGGCGCGCGCGACATCACGCCGATCACCGACAGGTCGCCGTCGGCGGGGGTGCGCAGCGCCTGCAGCCAGAACGGCGCGCGCACCAGCGCGCCGAGCGCGACCGCGGCGGCCAGTCCGCGGCGCGAAGCGGTCACGGCGTCTGCGACTCCGTTTCCTGCGCGGCGCCCCACACGTCGGTCAGGCCGAACGCCGGGTGCTCCAGGTTCATGCGCAGGCTGGGCCAGACCGTGAGCAGGGCGACCAGCGCCAGCGCCAGTTGCAGCCGCCTCCGCCACGGCGTCAGCGGCTCTACCTCTCCCGCACGCCACTGCGCGAAGGCCCACGCCGCGACGATCAGCACGACCGGCAGCACCGGCAGCCGGTAGCGCGCGAAGCCGTGAGTGGCCACGTGCAGCCCGTTGTAGAAGCAGAGGAAGAAGACGAGGAACACCGGCATCCGCGCGAGCGGCAGGGCGGCGAAGCCGCGCACGAAGAAGCCGATGGCCACGAGGAACGGCAGCGCGATCACCACCCACGCGAGCTGCGCCTGCCACGGCTCGACCGGACCATAGGCGCCGCGCTTGATGTGGATCAGCGCCAGCGAGTCGGCTTCCCAGAACTTCGGCATCTCGTCGCGCAGCTTCTCGAAGATCCACCACGGCTGGCGATCCAGGATCGCCTGCACTCCCTGCTCGCGCGCCCACCGGTACTGCTCGACGCGGCCGCTGATCGCGTCGTAGCGGTCGTAGACCTCCTGCCGCGAGAGCGGCGCGTTGCCCTGGTAGAGGTTGAGGCCACCGGCGGTCGAGACCGGGACGAAGGCCTGGAACTGATGCCAGTTGCGCCACGTCCACGGCGCCACGATCAGCACCGCGCACAGCGCGAAGGCCGCCCCGCGCCCGAGGCCGCTCGGCCGCCGCCACCACAACCACAACGCCGCCAGCGGCGTGAAGTAGAGGACCGTCTCGCGAGTCAGGATCGCGAGGCCCCACAACAGGCCCGCGGCCACCGCCGGGCCAGCCCGGAGTTCCGCATCGGCGCACAGCAGCCGCTCCAGCGCCCACCACAGGAACAGCATGAACAGCGTCTCGGACCAGAAGTGGACCGAGAACCAGACCAGCTCGGGATAGAAGGTCGCGACCGCCGCGGCGACCACCGCGGCGCGATCGCCGAACGCGCGCCACGCGACCATCCCGATCGCCGGCACGGTCAGCGCCGAGACCACGACCTGGAACCACTTGACCGCCTCGATCGTGCTGAACCAGAGGTAGGGCAGGGCGATGAAGTAGGGGTACAGCGGCGGGTAGAAGATCATGTTGGTGCGCAGCGGGTTGAGCCGCACCTTGTCGGAGAGCAGGTTGGTCGTCGCCCAGTTGACCCAGGTCCGCTCGTCGGCGATCGGCCGGGTGTGGGGCTCGAGCAGCAGGAAGGCGACCCGCACGGCGAGCGCGAGCAGCGTCAAGCCGAGCAGCCGGCGCTTCAGGGACGGGGACATCGCGGGCGAAATTACCACGCGCCTCGCGCCCGCCCCTTTGGGCCGATCCCGCCCCGCGTGTTAAGAAAGGGAGCTTTGCTGGAGGCCTCTTCGTTGTTTTCGCCCCGCCGTACCGCCGCGACCCTCGCCGCGCTCGCCTGCGCCACCGTGCTGGCCGGCTGCACTCCCCCGGGCTCGCCCGCCGACCTCGTCGGCGGCGCGGAGCAGACGCTGATCGAGGCCGAGGTCATCGGCCGGCCCCGCGACTGGGTCCTGGGCCAGACCGGCAAGCCCCTGCGGCTCAACGACGTGGTGCGGCTGACCGTGCCCGCCTCGCCACCTTCGCGGTTGCGCTACGTGCTCGACGTGCCGCAGCGGGCCCGGCTCAGCTTCGCGATGGGCATCAACCCCGAGCACCAGCAGGAAGCGGGGGTCGAGTTCGTGATCAAGGCCCGGGCCGGGGGCAAGGAGAAGGTGGTCTTCACCCAGCTGCTCGAGCCGCTGACCCGGCCCGAGCACCGGCTGTGGGTCGACGGCTCGGCCCCGCTCGCGGAGTTCGCCGGCAAGGCCGTCGAGCTGATCTTCGAGACCCGCGGCTTCGAGAAGGGCGACGCTCCCCGCCGCGCGTTCTGGGGCGCGCCCGCACTGGTCGTCGACGAGCGGCGCGAGGACGCCCCGCTGGTCATCGTCTACCTGGTCGACACCTTGCGCGCCGACCACACGACGCCCTACGGCTACACCCGCGACACCACGCCCGAGCTCGCGAAGTTCGCGCAGGACGCGGTGTTGTTCGAGCAGCCGATCGCCCACGCCTCGTGGACCAAGCCGTCGGTGGCCTCGATCTTCACGTCGCAGCTTCCCGGCCGCCACCGCACCGTGCAGTTGCGCGACAGCCTCGACCCGGGCCTGGTCACGC
>JAMPXO010000011.1 GCA_023701125.1 Vicinamibacteria bacterium
GCGGCCACCGTCAGCGGCGACGCCAGGTACAACTTCCCCGGGCCCGAGCGATTCTGGTAGTTGCGGTTGATGGCCGAGACCGTGACCTGGTCGCGGTGGGCCGAGATGCCCGGGCCGCAGCCGATGCAGGCGCCGCAGCCGGGCTTGATCAGCTTCACGCCGGTGCGCTCGAAGACCTTCAGGTAGCCACGCTCGCGCGCGTACTCCTCCACCGCCGCCGAGCCGAACTGGATGAAGAACTCCACTCCCTCCGCGACGCGACGGCCGGCCTGGTCCGCCGCCGCCATCACCTGCGCGTAGAGGTCGAGGTCGACTTCCTTGCCCGCGGTGCACGAGCCGCCGTAGGCGATGTCGATCTTCACGTCGCCCAACTCGTCGACGTAGGCACCGTTGGTCGGGTCGGACGGGATGCCGCGGTCGGGGTCGCCCGGGTGGGCCACCATCGGCCGGATCTGCGAGAGGTCGATCAGGTGCACGCCGCCCGCGTAGGTCGCGCCGGCGTCGGGTGCCACGCAACGCGCCCGCAACGCCGAGCGGTCCGCTCCAGGGCGCCGCGCGAGCAGCCAGTCGAGCATCGCCTCGTCCGCTTCGCACACGCCGGCCTTGGCCGAGCACTCCGTCGCCATGTTGGCCAGCGTCGCCCGCTCGTCCGGCGAGAGCGAGGCGAGGCCAGGGCCGCCGAACTCCATCACCCGGTCGAGCGTGTCCTGCCGCTTCGCGTACGTTGCCAGGATGTGGAGCATCACGTCCTTGGCCGTGACGCCCGGGCGCAGCGCGCCCTCGAGTTCGAAGCGGATCGACTCCGGTACCTCGACGAACGTGAAGCCCGAGTAGAGCAGCGCCGCGTACTCCGTCGCGCCGACGCCGTAGGCCAGCGAGTTCAGCGACCCGCCCATGCAGGTGTGGCTGTCGGTGGCCTGCACGAAGTCGCCGGGCTCGATCATCCGCTCGCGGGCAATCGTGTGGCAGATGCCCGGGGAGACCCCGTCGCGCGCCGAGAAGTCCTGCACCCCGGAGTGCTGGATGAACACCTTCTGCATGTCGCGCTGGATCTGGATCTTCGGCAGGAACGGCCCCATCTTCGGCAGCGACTCCGAGTAGATGAGGTGGTCCTCGAACGCCGCGAACTTGTGCGGCGCCGCGACCTTGTAATCCGCCCCGTACTCCTGCTGCAGGAAGTAATGGACCTGGGCGCTCGTGAAGTCGTGCGAGTAGCCGCCGTCGACCGCGACGCAGACCGCATCGCCCGGCTGGACGAAGACCTCGCCTGCGGCGCCGCGCACCCGGCGCGCCAGCACCTTCTCCGCGATGTTCATCGGCCGCGCCGGCGTCGACGGCGGCGTCAGCGTCACCTGCCCCTCGGCCAGCGCGCGCGTGAAGGCGAACAGCCCGCCGTGCTCGATGACCTGGACCGTGATCGGGTCCCAGCCCTTCGTGAACTCGGACAGCGGCACCGCCTCGCCCGCCTGCAGCCGCGCGAGCGTGGCGTGGTCGCCCATCAGCACGCCCTGGGCGACGTTGTTGCGGGCGTGGATCGGCGCGAACGAGGCGGCGATCGCGATCCGGATGCCCGACCACTTCTCCGCCTGCACGGCCGTCTCGCGCGACGAGCCGACGCCCTTGCGGTAGCCGGAGACGATCACCTCGAAGTTGCCCGCGATCAGCGAGCCCTCGGGGAACAGCCGCTCGCCCGCGATCGTGATGCCCGAGTAGGCGTTGCGGGCGATGTCCTCGGGCCGGTAGTCGAAGCAGGCCCAGGCCGGCGTCATCGCGTCGGTGTTGACGTCGTCGAGCAGGTCCGCGACCTTGACGTCGGCCATGCGCAGGTCCAGCTCGCCGCGGAGCTGGCGCCGGATCAGCTCCGGGTCGCGGGTCAGGAACAGGATCCGCTTGCCGGGCGTGAGCGAGATGGTCTTCTGCTGCATCGGGGCGGCTCTTCCTCTCGTTAGCCGAGCCGGGCGGCGATCGCCGCGCCCACCTCGCGGGTGCCGAGCCGGCCCCCGATGTCCACCGTGGTCTCGCCCGCCTCGACAGCGGCCCGGGTCGCACTCTCGATGCGCGCCGCCTCCTCGCGCCAGCCGAGGTGCTCGAGCATCAGGCCGGCGGTCAGGATCGCGCCCATCGGGTTGGCGACGTTCTTGCCCGCCAGCGGCGGCGACGAGCCGTGGACCGGCTCGAACAGCGACAGCTTGCCGGGGTGGATGTTGCCGGACGCGGCCATGCCGAGCCCGCCCTGCAGGCCGGCGGCGAGGTCGGTGACGATGTCGCCGAACATGTTCGAGGTCACGATCACCTCGAACTGCCCGGGCTCACGGATCATCTGCAGCACCAGGTTGTCGACGTACAGGTGGCGGGCCTCGATCGCGGGGTACTCCTTCGCGATCTCGCGGAACGTGCGCAGCCACAGCTCGTGGGCGTGGACCAGCACGTTCGACTTGTCGGCCATCACGATCCGCTTGCGGCCGTGCTCGGCCGCGAACGCGAACGCGTGGCGCACGATGCGCTCGACGCCCTTGCGGGTGTTGAGGTCGATCTCGGTCGCGACCTCGTCGGGCGTGCCGTGCTTGAAGTGGCCGCCCATCATCACGTAGAGCCCCTCCGTGTTCTCGCGGAACACGACGAAGTCGACGTCCTTCGGGCTGGCGCCCTTGAGCGGGCACAGCCGCTCGTGGAACAGCTTCACGGGCCGGTAGTTGACGTAGAGGTCGAGCTTGAAGCGCAGGCCGAGCAGGATGTCGGCCGCGTGGCGGTTGTCGGGCACCCGCGGGTCGCCCATCGCGCCGAGCAGGATCGCGTCGAAGTTCTCGCGCAGGTCGTTGAGGGCATCGGGCGGCAGCGTCACGCCCGTCTTCAGGTAGTGCTCGGCCCCCCACTCGAAGCGGGTTCGCGTGATCTTCTTCGCCGCGGCCGCGGCCACGGCGTCGAGCGCACGTTCGGCCTCGGCGATGACCTCGAGCCCGATCCCGTCGCCGGGGATCACGGCGATCCTCAACTCGCCCATGCGCCTTCCTTCTTCAGATCCGCCCGAGCAGCCAGCCGGAGACGATCGCGCCCACCACCATCGCCACGAACACCTTGAGCCCGAACGCCTGCTGCTCGCGCGGATCGTCGCGCAGCAGCAGCGCGAACACGAACGACACCAGCGCCGAGAACACGACCAGCGACAGCAGGTGGCTGGCGATCACGCCCGGCGCCCGCGCGCCGTGTCCCAGGCGTCGAGGATGACCAGGACGTTCAACAGCCCGGCCACCTCGGTGAACGTGTTGCCGTAATCGTACCCGGGGTCCATCGGCAGCCCCATCGGGTCGGCCAGCCAGCGCGCGAGGCCGTAGGGCAGGCCGATCGCCACCTGGGCCGCGCAGCGCAGCAGCCCCAGCGGGTCCTCGAGCCCGCCCGGCGGCAACAGCCGGGCGTGCATCGCGACGCCGAGGCCGAACAGCAGCCCGAGCGCCATCAAGAAGCGGAGGCCGCGGCCGGGGCGGCCGGCATACACGTGCCCCGCACCGGGCACCAGGCAGCCCAGCAAACAGGCGATGAGCGGCGATCGCGAGCGCGCTTCCAAGGGGCGGCGATGCTACGGGCCCGGGCGAACCCAGGTCAAGGCGCGCGCCAGTCCTCCGAACAGGCCTTCAGAACAGGCGCTTGAGCTCGACCGTGACCGAGCGCCGCTTGCCCTGGCGCTCGACCGTGAACGAGTACTTGCCGTCCGTGCGCAGCATCTGGCGCACCTCCTCGAGCGGCATGCCCTTCACCGCCTTGCCGCCCGCCTCGAGGATGTACTCCCCGCGCACGAGGCCGGCCAGCGCCCCGGGCGAGTCGGGGGCCACGTTCATGATGCGGATGCGCTCGAACGTCGGCGGGTCCTCGGCCAGGGTGATGCCGCTGCGGAAGCGACGACCGAACTCGACCTTGTCGACGGCCTTGTTCAGCGCCTCGGGCATCTCCACCAGCTTGCGGTCTTCGACCAGGTCCTGCAGCTCGTCGTTGAGACTCTGCATGCCGACCGCGCGACCGGCCTGCATCACGCTGGAGAGCTGCACGGTCTTGGCCTCGCGGATCAGCGCGGCCGCCGCGTAGTTGACGACCAGGATCTCGAGCGCCGCGACCCGTCCGCCGCCCTTCTTCTTGCACAGGGTCTGGGCGACGACGCCCTTCAGCACGTCGGCCAGCACGCTGCGCACCTGGTTCTGCTGGTCCGCCGGGAACTGGTCGATCACGCGGTCGATCGCGCTCATCGCCGAGTTGGTGTGCAGCGTGCCGAACACCAGGTGGCCGGTGTTGGCGGTCTCCAGCGCCAGCGCGATCGTCTCCGGGTCGCGCATCTCGCCGACCAGCACGATGTCCGGGTCCTCGCGCAGGCAGGCCTTCAGCGCCCGCGAGAAGCTGGTCGTGTGGCCGCCGACCTCGCGCTGGTTGACGAGGCACTTCTGGCTGGTGTGCACGAACTCGATCGGGTCCTCGAGCGTGATGATGTGGCCCGCGCGCAGCTTGTTGATGTAGTCGACCATCGCCGCCAGCGTCGTCGACTTGCCGCTGCCGGTCGTGCCGGTGACCAGCACCAGGCCCTTGGGCAGCTCGCACATGTCCTTGATCACCTTCGGCAGGCGGAGCTGCTCGAGGGTCAGGATCTTCGACGGGATCAGCCGCAGCACCGCGCCGATGCCGTGGTGGTCGCGGAACATGTTGACGCGGAAGCGCGCCACCTCGGGCAGCGCGTAGGCGAAGTCGACGTCGTTGTCGGCGGCGAACTGCTCGCGGTGCCGCGGCTCCATCACCGGGGCGAGCAGCTCCAGCGTCTCCTCGACGCCGAGCGGCGTCGTCTCCGGGATGATGCTGATCTCGCCGTCGATGCGCCAGCGCGGCGCGACGCCGGCCGAGAGGTGCACGTCGGAAGCGCCTTCCGCCACCATCCGCTTGAGCAGCGCGTCGAGGCGCGGCGAGCTGGGCGCCGGGCCCGCCACCACCGCCGCCGGCGCGCCGGCCTTCCAGCCGGGCACCCCGGCCCCGGCGCGCAGCGCCTCGCCGAAGGCCTGGGCGTCGATCTGCACGGGCACCAGCTCGAAGCTGGGCAGCGCCGCGCGGATCGCGTTCATCAACTGCGCCGTCGGCTCGTCGACCAGGCCGATCGTCAGCCGCGCGCCCTCCACCCGCAACGGCAGCGCGCGGTGGCGCTGCATCAGGTCGAGCGGCAGCAGCGCGAGGGCCTCCGGCGTCGGGCCGCCCTGGCTGGCGAGATCCCACTCCTGCAGCGCGATCCGGCCCGAGACCTTCGACAAGCGCGTCGCCAGGCCCTGGGCGAGGCCGATCCCGAACTCCGGGATCTTCTGGAACATGGCCTCGAACGACTTGACCGAGAAGCGCAGCACGAGCGCGTCGCTCGTGGCCGCGACCGTGGCTGTGCGCGGCTCGCGCAGCAGCAGGCCCATCTCGCCGAGGCTGCTGGGCGCCTCGACGCTGCCCAGCTCGGCCTGGTCGCCGGCCTTGTCGACGGTGATCGCCGCGCGGCCCTCGACCAGCAGGAAGAAGGCGTCGGAGGCCTCACCCTGGCGGATGATCGGCTCGTCCGCAGAGTAGCTGCGCAACTCGGAGAGCTTGACGACCTGAGGCAGGTGCTCCGGCTTGAGCGCGCGGAACAGCGGACAGCCAGCCAGCGCCGCGGTGATCTTGCCCTGCATCTCGTCCTGGATGGGCAGCACTTCCATGGGAGTCCTTTCGTCGAGCGAATCACGCCGCGGCTCGCAGGCGGGCAAGGTAACACGCTTCCAAACGGTCGCCCCAGCGCTCGCGGCATGCCGCGCGGCGAAGCCGGCTAAGATCGAAATCGGGGGTTGCGACGAAAGAACGAATGAACCAGGGTGTTGAACGGGGGGCGCGCCGGCTGGCCGCGCTCGCTCTCGCGGTCGCTGTCGCCGTTGGCGCCGGTGGCGCTGCGGCCGACGACCTCGCCTTCTTCCCGCTCGAAGACGTCCGACCCGGACAGAAGGGGGTCGGCCGCACGGTGTTCGCGGGCACGCAGATCGTCGACTTCGAGGTCGAGGTGATCGGCGTGCTCGAGAACTTCGGGCCGAAGCAGAGCATGGTGCTCGCAAGGCTGACCGGCGGCCCGCTGGCCGAGACGGGCGTGATCGCCGGCATGAGCGGCAGCCCCGTCTACATCGACGGCAAGCTGCTCGGCGCCGTGGCCTACGGCTTCCCTTTCAGCAAGCAGACGATCGCGGGCATCACGCCGATCGGCGAGATGCTGGAGGCCGCCAAGGCCGCGCCCGCCGCGCCGCGCGCCGCGTCGACCCGCTTCCCCGCCGCGGCCTTCGGCCCCGACGCCTTCGCGCTGCCGCTGTCCCGCGCGACGCTCGTGGCCCCGTTCGTCCACCCGGAGCGCCTGTTGTCCTCCGCACCGCGGCTTCCGCTCGGCACCGGCGCGGGGCCGGCGATGGCACCCCTGCAGCTTCCGCTCGCCTTCGGCGGCTTCGAGCGCGGCGCGTTCGAGGCGGCTCGTGGCCTGTTCGAAGGCCTCGGCTTCGCGCCGGTGTTTGCGCCCGCGCGCAAGGGCGTACCGCCGGGGCCGATGCCCGACCTGGCGCCGGGCGGCGCCGTCGGCGTGTCGTTGATCGAGGGCGACTTCGACCTGTCGGCGACCGGCACCATCACCCACATCGCCGACGGTCGCGTGTACGCCTTCGGCCACCCGTTCTACAACCTGGGGCCGATCCGCTTCCCGATGAAGAAGGCGTACGTGTTCGACGTCTTCCCGAGCCTGTACCAGTCGTGGAAGATCTCGTCGACCGCGAGCGAGGCCGTCGGCACCATCGACCAGGACCGGGCGACGGCGATCGCGGGGGCCCTGGGCCCGGCGCCGCGCATGATCCCGCTGACCATCAACCTGAAGACGAGCCGCGGCGACCAGCGCACCTTCGAGTTGCGGGTCGTCGAGGACGAGCTGTTCACGCCGGTGCTGGCCTACCTGTCGGTGTTCTCGGTGCTGCAGGCCAACGAGCGCGCGTACGGGACGCAGACGGTGCGTATCGAGTCGCGGCTGGCGCTCGAGGGCCGGCCCGAGGTGCGGGTGGAGGACCTGCTGACCGAGAGCAACCCCTCGCTGCTGGCGTCCGGGCTGGCGGCCGCGCCGCTCGCCTACCTGATGGCCAACAGCCTCGAGCCGGTGAAGGTGACCAGCCTGAGCGTGACCGCCGAGTCCTTCGAGGACGAGCGCTCGGCCCGGCTCGAGCGGGTCTGGGTGGAGTCGCCGGGGCCGCTGCGGCCCGGCACCACGGTCGCGGTCAAGGCCGCCCTGCGCGGCTTCCGTGGCGAACTGACCGTGGAGTCGGTGCCTTTCCGCATCCCCGACACCGCGCCGGCCGGGAACTACAACCTGCTGGTGGCGGACGGCGACACGATGACGGTGTTCGAGCAGCGCGAGCTGCGCCAGCGCTACGAGCCGCGCAACCTCGACCAGTTGATCCGCGCGATCAACGGCCTGCGTCGCTCGGATCGACTGTACTTCCGCCTGGTCCGTGCCGAGGACGGTGCCGTCGTCGGCGGCGAGTGGCTGCCGTCGCTGCCGCCCTCGATGCTGACCGTGCTCGGCGCCAGCCAGGGCGGCGAGCCGCTGATCCGCACCCGCACCGCCTCCGCGTGGGACTTCGAGCTGCCGCTGCAGGTCGCCGTGCGCGGCAGCCGCAGCCTGCCCTTCGTCGTCGAGCGCTAGAAGACACCAGACGCCAATGCAAGGAGCCCGCATGAACGCGCCGCGAGCCGCGCTCGCCCTCGTCCTCGCCGCCAGCCCCGCCTTCGCCGTGCAGCCGCAGCTCCACCGCTTCGAGGGCGCGTCCGACTTCCTGGCGGGCGAGCTCGAGAACCTCGCCGTCGATTCCCTCGGCCGACTGCGGCTCGCCGGCCGGACGACCCTCGCCCACGACCCGGGCACGCCCTACGCGTGGTCCGTCGCGCGCGACGGCAAGGGCACCGTGTACCTGGGCACGGGCAACGAGGGCAAGGTGCTCGCGATCGGCCCGGACGGCACGGCGAAGGAGCTGTTCGACGCGCCCGAGCTGGAGGTACACGCGCTGGCGCTGGGGCCCGACGACCGGCTCTACGCGGCCACCTCGCCGGACGGCAAGGTCTATGCGATCGACCGCAAGGGGGGCAAGGCCCTGACCTTCTACGACCCGGCGGACAAGTACATCTGGGGCCTGGCGTTCGACGGCCAGGGCCAGCTCTACGTGGCGACCGGCGCCGAGGCCAAGCTGCACCGCGTGAACGCGAAGGGCGAAGGCGTGATCGTGCTGACCACGGCCGAGACCCACTTCACGGCCCTCGCCGTCGACAAGCGAGGTCACGCCTTCGTGGGCTCAGCGCCCGGCGGCATCGTCTACGAGGTCGACCCGAAGGGCGTCGGCCGGGTCGTCGCCGACACGGGCTACAAGGAGGTCAAGGCGCTGGTGCCGACCGCGACCGGCGCCGTCTACGCCGCGGTGGTCGACGGCCGCGACGCGGCCAGCGACCGCACGCGGCCGGTCACTCCCCCGCCGGCTCCCGCCGCGACGCCGTCGCCGGCGCCCGCGGGCGAGACCCTGGCGCAGCCGCCCGGCTTCGAGGGCGTGGCCGTGGTCGTGACCGCTTCTGCTGCCGCGCCGGCTCCGCCCCGCGGGCCGCAGAAAGGCGCCGTGCTGCGCCTCGCACCCGAGGGCGACGTGGACGTGCTGTGGACCTCCATCGAGGAGACCCCGCTGGCGCTGGCGCCCTCCGAGCGGGGCGTGACGTTCGGGACGGGCGCCGCCCGCGGCAAGGTCTACGAGGTGCGGGACGACCGCACCTGGACGCTGCTCGCTTCGTTCGCCGCGCAACAGGTCACAGGCCTGGCGGGCGCGCCGGGCGGCGGTTTGCTGGCGGCGGTCTCGAACCCGGGCCAGGCGTGGCGAATCGAAGCCGCGCCGGCCGCCAGCGGCAGCTTCACGAGCAAGGTCAAGGACACCGAGACGCCGTCGACGTGGGGCCAGGTCTCGTGGACCGCGACGCTGCCGCGCGAGACCCGGGTCGAGGTGCAGACCCGCACCGGCAACACCGGCACGCCGGACTCGACGTGGTCCGCCTGGTCGGAGGCGCTGACCGCGGCGACGGGCGCTGCCGTGAAGAGCCCGCGCGGCCGCTTCGTCCAGGTCCGCGTCGTGCTGCACGGCGCGGGTGCGACCACGCCCGTGCTCGACGGCCTGCAACTCGCCTACCTGCAGCGCAACCTGCGGCCCGCCGTCAGCGCCGTGACCGCGCATCCACCGGGCGAGGTGTTCGGGCGCCCGATGATGGTGAGCAACGAGACCGAGGTGCTGGGCCTCGTGCCCGGCACCGGGCCCGACCTGCGCCGGCCCGGCACCCGGCCGCCCACGCTCAACCTGGGCATGTCCCGCCGGCTCTACGTCCGCGGCCTGCAGGCCTTCACCTGGCGCGCCGAGGACGCGAACGGCGACGAACTGCGCTACGACCTCCACTACCGCGCCGTCGGCGACGAGCGCTATCGGCCCATCCAGCGCGGCCTCGACGACGCCGTGTTCACGTGGGACACGTCCACGGTCCCGAACGGCCGCTACGTGTTGCGGGTGACCGCGTCCGACGCGGCGGCCAACCCCGCGGAGCTGGCCCAGTCGGGCGAGCGCGAGAGCGTCGCCTTCGACGTCGACAACACGCCGCCGACGGTCAGCGCCCGGCTCGAGGGCCGCTTCGTCAAGGCCCGCGCCGCGGACGCCGACACGGCGATCCGCAAGGTCGAGTGGGCGCTCGACGGCTCGCCCTGGCAGGAGGTCCACCCCGAGGACGGCCTGAGCGACTCCGCGGACGAGGCCTTCTCGCTGCCGGTGCCCGCGGGCGAAGGCGCGGGGCCGCACGTGCTCGTGCTGCGGGCCACGGATCGGCTCGGCAACGTGGGCACGGCGCGGGTCGAGATCCCCTGAAGCTGCTGCTGGCGCGCGCGGGCGCGCTGGGCGACGTCCTGCTGCTGCGCCCGGCGCTGGCGGCGCTGCGCGCGGCGGGCCACGAGGCGCTGCTGCTGGCGCCGGCGCGCACCGCCTCGGTGCTGGTCCGAGGTGGTGCGTTGCCGGCGGCGAACCTGCTCGACGCCGACGCGCCGCAGTGGTCGTTCGCGGCGGCGGGCTCGCCGCCCCCGCCTGCCGCCCGCGAGCGCCTCGTCGGGCTCGACGCCGCGGTCGTCTTCAGCGCGCGGGTCGAGGCCGCGCGAGCCTTCGAGCGCTTCGCCCGTTGCGTGGTCGCCTTGCCGCCCTGGCCCGCGCCTGGTTCGCCGTCGGCCGCCGGAGCCGCAGCAGACGCCGTCTCGCGCTGGGCGCCCGCGTT
The DNA here is from genome assembly GCA_023701125.1 of Vicinamibacteria bacterium. GTDB lineage: Bacteria > Acidobacteriota > Vicinamibacteria > Fen-336 > Fen-336 > WYBL01. The sequence continues at coordinate 10,339 of JAMPXO010000011.1, forward strand.
GCCGCCGAGCCCGCTGCTTCCTCATCCTGAGGACGTGGCGGCGGTCGCGACCCTGCGCTCCACGCTGCCCTCGCACTTCGTGGCCTTGCACCCCGGCAGCGGCGCACCCCGGAAGAACTGGCCGGGCTTCCCGGCGCTGGCCGCTCGCCTTCCCGATCCTCCCCTCGTCGTCGTGGGCCCGGCCGAAGAAGAGCGCGGCTTCGACCCCGACGCCTACCCGGGGGCCCGATTCGCACGCGGCCTGTCGAACGGCGCACTCGGCGCGTTGCTCGCTGCGGCCGGGCTCGTCGTCGGCAACGACTCCGGCGTGCTCCACCTGGCGGCGGCGTTCGGAGCGCCGGTGCTGGGGCTCTACGGACCGACCGATCCGGAGACGTGGGCGCCGTGGGGTACGAAGGTGCAGGCGCTCCGCGCGCCGGGGGCGAGCCTGGCGGACCTCGAGGTCGAGGCGGTCCTCGCCTACGTCTGCGGCGCGCGGACCTCGGTGCGGCTGATCAGCCGGTAGAGGCTGACCGCCACCGGCCGGCCCTGGAAGCGGCCCGGCTCGAAGCGCTCCTGGCGCAGCGCATAGGCCAGCGGCGCGGCGTAGGCACTGTCGCCGCCGAGCACGCGCACCGCACTGACCCGGCCGTCGCGGGTGACGACGGTCTCGACGAACCAGGTGCGGTCGGCGGGCGCCCCGGCCAGCGCATCGTCGAGCTCCGCGCTGGCCGTGAGGCGCGGCGCGAGCACGCCGGGGGCCAGCGCCAGCGGCCGGCTCTCGCTGCCGGAGAGCAGGGACTCGGCGGGCGCCGGCACCGTCGGCCGGATCGGCACCATCAGGATCGGCAGCGCCATCAGGCAGAACGCGGCCACCGCGACGGGCGCGAAGCGCGGCCGCAGCAGCGGCCGCGCCGGCCTCAGCAACTCGCGCAGGGCGGGCCGTCGAGACTCCAGCTCGAGCCGCTCGCGGACCCGCACGGCGATCGGCTCCGGCGACGATTCGCGCGGCAGGCCGGCGACCAGCTCCAGCGTGTCGCGCAACTGGTCGAGATGCAGCCGACAGTCCGGGCAGCTCTCGACGTGACGGGACAGGAACCGCGCGTGAGCCGGCGCCAGTTCCCCGTCCAGGTACTCGGAGAACAGGGCACGGACGTCCCGACAGCTCATCGCGCGGCCTCCGGCGTGCACAGCCGGGCCCGCAGCGCCTCGCGGGCGCGAGCCAGGCGGCTCTTCACGGTGCCCTCGGCGATGCCGAGGCTGTGCGCGATCTCCTCGCAGGTCAGGCCCTCGACCTCGCGCAGCACCAGCACGGCACGGTGATCGAACGAGATCGCCAGCAGCGCCTTCTGCACGCGCTCGGCCTGCTCGCGCCGGCGCACGGCATCGTACGGCGAGTCGCCGCGCCGGGCCTGCGCGAGCTGCGACTCGTCGCGCGCGCTCAGCTGCTCGAGGCCGACGCTGCGGTCGCGCTTGCGGCGCATCCACAGCCGGCGCCGGTTCCGGCACAGGTTGACGACGATGCGGTAGATCCAGGTCCGCAGCGCGCTGCGCTCCTCGAAGCGGCCGAGCGTGCGGTAGACCTGCAGGAACACGTCCTGCGAGACGTCGCGGGCTTCGTCCGGGTTGCCCAGCATGCGCAGGGCGAGGTTGAAGACCATCGTTTCGTGGAGGGAGACGAGCCGCGCGAAGGCCGCGGCGTCACCGCCGCGGCACTGCGCGAGGAGGCTACGCTCGGCGGCAGCGGCGCCCAGCGACTCGACCGAAGCGATCGCAAATTCGCCCGCGGCCATATTCCCTCCTGCATCGAGTCCGGCGCCGAGGTGAACCCCTCGCCGGTCCTCCTACCCCCGTCGGGAACCTTGCTGCTTGGACACCAGCCAGGCGGCTGCGGTTCCTTCTGCCGATACTACGCCCCGGGCGCGGGATCCATTCCCGGTTTTTCCACCGCCAGGCCGCGCTGCCCGACCAGCAGGGCCGCCGTCGCGAGCCCGACGAGGACCGCGGTCAGGGCAACGCCCACCAGGGTCAGCAGGTCGCCGAGCCCCACCGGCGCCAGGATGGCCTGGACCTGGGCCGCGAACGGGAAGCCCTTGCCCGCGCGGTAGGCCCGGGTCGCCGCCAGCCCGGCCATCGCCCCGACGCCCAGCCCGAAGCTGGCGGCACCGATCGCGACGCAGCGCCAGGCGACGCCCGCGCGCGAGAGTGCCGCCTTGCGCTCGGCCGGAGCCACGTGGAACTCGACGTCGCGCACGCTCCACGGCACGAAGCGGCTCAGCATCCACAGCCCGGGCAACCCCGTCAGCAGCGTGAAGACGAAGAAGTCCCGCCAGCCAATCGCGTCGGCCAGCAGCCCGGCGGGCGGGCCGGCGAAGACCCGCGGGATCGTGAACAGGCTGGAGAGCAGCGCGAACTGGGTGGCCGAGAAGCGCTTCTGGGTCAGCCGCAGCAACAGCACGCCGAACGCCCCGTTGCCGAGCCCGGAGGTCGCGTACTCGAAGGCGGTGGCGAGGTACATCACCGCCCGCACCGGCCCGACCTGGGCGACCACGGCATAGCCGAGGTTGGAGACGATCTGCAGCACGCCCGTGATCCACAGCGCGCGGCCGAGCCCCTGCGACTGGGTCAGCAGGCCGCCGAGGAAGGTGCCGAACACCATGCCGAACAGGCCGATCGTGCCGCTGGCCACGCCGACGTCGACGTCGTCGAACCCGACCTGGATCAGGAACGGCGCGGTCAGCGCCTGGGTCAGGTTGTCGGACAGCTTGAACAGCACCACGAAGGCCAGGATCTCCAGCGCGCGGTGCTGGCCGAGCATGCCCACGAACGGCTCCCACACCGCCGCCCGCAGCGACACCGGCGGCACGGGGTGCTCCTCCGGCTCGGGCGCCTTCCACGGCAACAGGGTCGCGGGCAGGTACAACAGCGCCAGGCACAGGTTGACGAGCGGCCAGCCCATGAACGCCGAGGCGGTGATCGAGAGCCGGCCCGAGAACCACATCGCGGCGCGGTACAACGCAACGCGGGCGCCGACCGCGAGGCCCTGCTCCTCGCGCCGCAGCACTTCGACCGTGTAGGCGTCGTACGCGACGTCGAAGCTCGCGGAGAAGAACGCGATCAGGCAGGCCACCGCGGCGATCCACAACACGTGCTGCGCGGGATCGGTGAGCGTGGCCAGCCACAGGCCGCTGGCCAGCAGCCCGGCGTTGGCGATCAGCATCCAGCCGCGCTTGCGGCCGAAGCCGGGCGGCGCGTAGCGGTCCATCAGCGGCGCCCACAGGAACTTGAAGGTCCACGGCGCCTGCGCCAGCGTGAACAGGCCGACCACGCGGATGTCGACCCCCGCCCGCGCCATCCAGGCCGGGATCGCGAGCCAGACGACGCCCAGCGGCAGGCCGGAGACGAACGAGAGCAGGGCGACCGAACCCAGTCGCCAGCTCCCGGCGACCTGCATCAGGCTCTCTCTCGTGTTCAGGCGCCGCGCGGGCTCGCTCACGGGGCGCGAGGATACACGGCTCCTCAGCAGCCGAGCCGCTGCAGCTTCCGGGCGAGGCCCTGCCGGCTCAGTCCCAGCAGGCGCGCGGCCCGGGCCTGGTTGCCTCCGAAGCGCGCCAGGGCCTCGGCGATCGCCGCGCGCTCCAGGCGAGCGACGCGCCCGGCCAGGCCCTCCCCCGCCGGGCCGCCGCCGCGCAGCTCGCGCGGCAGGTGTTCGCGCAGGATCGTGGGGCCCGGGCAGTCGACGAGCGCCTGGCGCATCACGTTCATCAACTCGCGCACGTTGCCGGGCCAGGGATGGGCGCGCAGCGCCGCGAGGGCCGGGGCCGACAGGTCCGGGCAGGCGCGGCCATCACTGGCGGCGAAGCGCTTGAGAAAGGCGCGCGCCAGCAGCAGCAGGTCGTCGCCGCGCTCGCGGAGCGGCGGCAGTTCGAGCACGAGCTGGTGGAGCCGGTGCATCACGTCGGCGCGCAACTCGCCGCGCGCGACGCGGTCCGCCAGCGGCACGTTCGAGGCGGTGACCACCCGCACGTCCGCGGCGCGCGACTGGGTGTCGCCGAAGCGCTCGTAGCGGCGCTCCTGCAGGAACCGCAGCAGCGCGCCCTGCGCGCGCGGGCTCAGGTCCTGGACCTCGTCGATGAAGAGCGTGCCGCCCTCGGCGCGCTCGACCAGGCCGGCGCGATCCTTGTGGGCGTCCGTGTACGCGCCGCGCACGTGGCCGAACAGCGTCGAGTGCAGGGTCCCGTCGTGCAGCTCGGCGGCCGAGACCGCGACGAACCCGCCGCGCCGGCCCGACAGCGCGTGCAGTGCCTGCGCCACCTGCTCCTTGCCGGTCCCGGTTTCGCCGCTCACGTGCACGTCGCCACTGGCTCGCGCGTAGCGCGGCAGGCTTTCGCACAGCGTCCGCATCGCCTCCGAGCGCCCGAGCAGGCCGTGCAACGGGCCACCCGCCACGCCGGCTTCTTCGAAGCCGGGCGCTCCACCTTCCGCGGCTCCGATGCGCAGGTCGGCGCGAACGTAAGCGAGGATGCGGCGGTCGCCCCACGCCTCGATCTCGACCAGCGCATCGCGCACCTCGGGCGCCTCCGGCCCGAGCCCGCGGCCCAACGCGAGCCCCAGCGCCGCGACGGCCCGGAACGCCGGCCGCGAAGAGGCCGCGGCCAGGGCGCGCTCGAACGCGGCTTCGGCGGGGCGTCCGGCGTGGAGCAGGGCCCGCCCGCGCGCGATCTCCGCCAGCATCACCAGGTCGGGGCGGCGCCGCCCCAGTCGCCCCGCCCGCTCGGCATCCCGCAGCGCCGCGGCCACCGCGCCACGCGCCAGCAGCGCCTGCGCGTGCCGGACCCGGGCGCGCGCCTCGCCCTCGCGATCCTGCAACTCGGCGAATACGCGCGCCGCCTCGGCCGCCTCCGCCTCGGAGACCGCCGGCTGGCCGAAGGCGAGGGCCAGGTCGGCCTCGAGCAGCAGCACTTCCGCCCGCCCCCGATCCAGGCCGCTGCCGGCCCCGGCCCGGGCGCGGTCGGCCTCGGCCCGAGCCGCCTGCAGGTCGCCCTGGGCGAGGCGCACGCTGGCCAGGCGCAAGCCGGCCACCGATTCGGCCCGCGGGTCGCCCAGCCGGCGCCAGATCTCGGCGGCCTGCTGCAAGTCGGCCGCCGCCTGCTGCCAGCCGCCCCTGTAGGCGAGCAACTCGCCGCGGTCGGCGAGGCCCGCGGCCACCGCGTCCTCGCGGCCCAGCGCGCGCGAGACCTCGATCCGGCGGGTCAGCGCGTCCTGGCAGTCCGCGAGTCGTCCCGCGTCGCGGGCCAGGCTGGCCTCGACCTCGTGGACTGCCGCCAGCACGCCGCTCCAGTGCTCGCGTCCGCACACGTCTCGGGCCGTCGCCAGCGCGTGGCCGGCGCGCTCCGGCTCGCCCCGACGCCAGCAGCAGCGGGCCTCAGTCAGGGCCAGCCTTGCCAGCGTGCGCGGTTCGGCCGCGAGCGCCCGCGCCTGCCGCAGGTCCGCCTCGGCCGCGGCCACCCGGCCCGTCTCCAGGTGCGCCTCTGCCCGGGCGATGCGCAAGCGGGCCGCCAGGTCCGGCGCCAGCGGACCCGAGTTCAAGGCGCGCGAGGCCGTGGCCAGCGCCTCGCGGCCGCGGCCCAGCGCGGCGAGGGCATCGATTCGTAACAGGGCGCCCTCGCGCCGGTTGCCGAGCGACGCCAGGGCGAGCGTGGGCCGGCCCGCCGCCAGCGCGGCTCGAGCCCGGCGCAGGCGCGCGGGTGTGCGGTCGACGAGCGGGCGGGACCAGGTCTCGGGCATGTCGGTGGGCCTCCGTGGCCGAAGATGGTCCCCGCGCTCGCGGCGGCCCGCCCGCGTTGGACGGACGGAATCACGACCGTCACACCCGCGCGGCTACGGACTTTTCGCGCGGCCTGCTACCCTCGGCGCCGTGCTGCGTTTCTTCACCGCGGGCGAGTCCCACGGCCCCGCCCTGACCGCCATCCTCGACGGCCTGCCGCGGGGCGTCGCCGTCGACCGGGCGGCCATCGACGCCGACTTGCGCCGCCGGCAGGGCGGTTACGGCCGCGGCGGGCGGCAGCAGATCGAGCGCGACGAGGTCGAGATCACCGGCGGCGTGCGCCACGGCCGGACCCTGGGCAGCCCGGTGGCGCTCGTGGTGCGCAACCGCGACCACGCCAACTGGGCGGACGTGATGTCGCCCGATCCCCAGCCCGACGCCGCGCGCGAGCGGCGCCGACTGCGCCACCCGCGGCCGGGCCACGCCGATCTCGCGGGCGCCCTGAAGTACGGCACCACCGACCTGCGCGAGGTGCTGGAACGGGCCAGCGCCCGCGAGACGGCGGCCCGCGTCGCCGCCGGCGCGCTGGCCCGCGCCCTGCTCCGCGCGACAGGCGTCGAGGTCCGCAGCCATGTCGTGCAGATCGGGGCCGCGGCCGCCGCGGACGGGGTCGCGTGGGACGCGCTGGCCGAGGTCGAGGCCAGCCCCGTGCGCTGCGCCGACACCGATGCGGGCCCGCGCATGGTGGCGGCGATCGACGACGCGAAGCGCGCGGGCGACACCGTGGGCGGCGTGTTCGAGGTCGTGGCCCACGGCGTGCCTCCCGGGCTCGGCTCGTACGCACAATGGGACCTGCGGCTCGACGGCCGCCTCGCCCAGGCGTTGATGTCGATCCCCGCGATCAAGGCCGTCGCCATCGGCAACGGCGCCGACGCCTCCCGCCCGGGCAGCGCGACCCACGACCCGATCGCCTTCGATCCCGGCCGCGGCGTGCACCGGCTCAGCAACCACGCGGGTGGGCTCGAGGGCGGCGTCACCAACGGCGAGGAGCTGCGGCTGCGGGCGTGGGTCAAGCCGATCCCCACGTTGCAGGCGCCGCTGCCCTCGGTCGATCTCGAGAGCGGCGAAGCGAAGCCCGCGTCCTACGAGCGCAGCGACACCTGCGTCGTGCCGGCCGCCGCGGTGGTCGGCGAGGCGATGGTGTGCCTCGTGCTCGCCGACGCGGTCCTGCGCAAGTACGGCGGCGACTCGCTGGACGAACTGCTGCATCACCACGAGGCTTCGCGCGCCGGCGAGCAGTCCCTGCTCGCGGCGCGGGCCCCGGAATCACAGGAGTAGATGGAAGGATGGCGATCCGTCCGATCGTGAAGTGGGGCGACCCTGTCCTGCACGCGCCCTCGGCGCCGGTGGCGGTGGGCGACGCCTCGCTGCGCCAGTTGTTCGTGGACATGGTGGACACGATGTACGGAGCACCCGGGATCGGGCTGGCGGCCCCGCAGATCGGGGTGGGACTGCGAGTGATCGTGATCGATCTCTCCGTGGGCAAGGACCCGTCGCAGTTGATCCAGCTCTACAACCCCGAGTTCCTCTCCCGCGAGGGCGAACAGAAGGAGGACGAGGGCTGCCTCTCGATCCCCGGCCACTACGGCTCGCCCGTGCGCCCGGAGAAGGTGGTGGTCAAGGGCCTCGACCCGCAGGGAGTCGAGCGGACCTACACCGCGACCGAGTTGCTGGCGCGCGCGTTCTGCCACGAGATCGACCACATCGACGGCCAGCTCTTCGTCGACCGGCTGTCCCCGCTCAAGCGCGACCTGCTCAAGCGCAAGCTGCGCAAGAAGGCGCGCTCCGGGTGGGAGGAGTAGCGACCGCGTGCGGATCGCCTTCTACGGCACGGGCCACTTCGCGGTGCCGTCGCTGCGCGCGCTGCTCGACGCCGGGCACGAGGTCGCCGCGCTGGTGGCGCAGCCCGACCGCGCGGCGGGCCGCGGCCTGAGCCTGCACGAGCCGCCGACCAAGACGCTGGCCCGCGAACGCGGGGTGCCGGTGCTGCAGCCCGAGCGCGTCAAGCGCCCCGAGGCCCAGGCGGCGCTGCGCGCGCTCACGCCCGAGCTGCAGGTCGTCGTCGCCTACGGGCAGATCCTGCCGCGGGCGGTGATCGACCTGGCCCCGCTCGGCACGGTCAACGTGCACGGTTCGCTGCTGCCGCGCTACCGCGGCGCGGCGCCGATCCAGTGGGCGATCGCGTCGGGCGAGACGATGACCGGGGTGTCGACGATGCTGATCGACGAGGGCCTCGACACCGGCCCGGTCCTGCAGCGGTGCGGGCTGGAGATCGGACCGGAAGAAACCGCTTCCGAGCTGGAGCCGCGGCTCGCCGAGCTGGGCGCTGCCCTGCTGCTGGAGACGGTCTCGGGCCTGGCGACGGGCCGCCTGCACGCCCAGCCGCAGGACCCGGCGCAGGCCACGCTGGCACGGCTGCTCACGAAGGACGACGCGAAGATGGACTTCGCGCGGCCCGCGAAGGTGCTGTTCGATCGCCTGCGCGGCTTCACGCCCTGGCCTGGCGCCCACACGCGGCACGACGGACGGCTGCTGAAGGTGCTGCGGGCGCGTCCCGAAGGCGGTGGCGGCGCGCCCGGCGAAGTCCTGGCCTGCGACCGCGAGGGTGTCGTGGTGGCGTGCGGCGAGAACAGCGGGCTCCGGTTGCTCGAGGTCCAGCCGGAGAGCCGGCGGGCGATGGCGGCGTCGGCGTGGGCCGCGGGCGCCCGGCTGGCCCCCGGCGCGCGGCTCGGCTAGGCCATGCCGACGCCGGCGCGCCGCCTCGCCCACCGCGTGTTGCTGGCCGCAGAGCAGGTCGGCGGGTCCTCGCTTTCGACCCTGCTCAACACGCCGGAGAGCGAGCGGCTGGACGCCCGCGACCGCGGCTTCCTGCACGAGTTGTGCGCGGGCAGCCTGCGCCGGCAGGGCACGATCGACGCGGCGCTGGTGGCCCAGCTCGATCGTCCGCTGGCACGGCTCGACCCGCCCGTGCGGGCCGCGTTGCGGCTGGGGGCGTACCAGCTCCTGTTCACCCGCGTGCCACCGCGGGCTGCGGTCTCGGAAAGCGTCGAGCTCGCGCCCGGGCGCGGCCGCGGCTTCGTCAACGCGGTGCTGCGCGCGCTCGCCCGCTCGGGCGCGGCGGCCGAACCCGACCCGGTCGCCGATCCCCGCAGTTGGCTGACGCGGACCGGCTCGCTGCCCGACTGGCTGGCCGAGCGCTGGCTGCAGCGGCTCGGGCCCGAGCGGGCCGTGGCCCGCGCCCGCGCACAACTCGGCGTGCCCCCGGTCCATTTCCGGCTCAACCCCGCGCGCGCCGCCGAGCACGCGGCGGCCCTCGAGGCGCTGTGCCCGCGCCCGCTGCCGATCGCGGGCGCCTTCGAGGCGACGGCCGGCGACGCCCAGCCGTGGAGCGAACGCGGCGTCATCTACCTCCAGGACGCGGGTGCGCAACTGGTGGCGCGACTGGCCGCGACGCCCGGGCGCGCGCTCGACGCCTGCGCCGCGCCGGGCGGCAAGTCGCTGCTGCTGGCCGACGCGGGGGCCCGGCTCGTGGTGGCGGCCGAGGCCGCGGCGCCGCGCGCCCGCACGCTGCGCCAACTGGTCGCTCGCTGGGGAGCCGCAGAGCGCGTGCGTCCCGTGCAGGCCGACGGCACGCGCCCGCCGTTCAAGCCCGGGTCGTTCGACACGGTGCTGGTCGACGCGCCGTGCTCGGGCCTCGGCACGCTCGGCCGCCACCCGGACATTCGCTGGCGCGTCACCGCGGCCGACCTGCCCCGCCAGGCCGCGCGCCAGGCCTCGCTGCTGGCGGCCTGCGCGCCGCTGGTCGTGCCGGGCGGCCTGCTCGTGTACGCGACCTGCTCCACCGAGCCCGAGGAGAACGAGGACGTGGTGGCCGCGTTCCTCGCGGCCCGCGCCGACTACGCGCTCGAGCCGGCCCCGGAATGGGCCGCGCCGTTCGCCGAGGGCGATCACGTGCGCGCCACGCCCGAGGGCCACGGCACCGAGGCGTTCTTCGCGGCGCTCCTCCGCAGGCGCGCGGGTGGCTCGTGATAACCTCGCTTTTTCGCCTCGGTTTCGAGGCCAATCCCGCGTGACCGAGACCCGATCCCTGCCCCGCCTCCTGCGCCTGCTGGTCCTCGGCGCCGCGCTCTCCGCGGTCGCCGGCGCCACCGCGCTCGCCACCATGCGTCGCGTGCTGGACGCCCAGGAAGTCGTGGTTCCCGACCTCAGGGCCCGCCGCGTGGCCGAGGCGGGCGCGCTGGCGGCCGAGCACCGGCTGGGGGTTCGCGTCGAAGGCCGCCGCCACGACCCGCGCGTCGAAGAGGGCAAGGTGGCGGCTCAGGAACCCGACGCCGGCGCGACACTCAAGGCCGGCCGCAGCGTCAAGGTCTGGCTCAGCCTCGGCCCGCGGCGGATCGTGGTCCCCGACGTCCGCGGGCAGACCATGCGCGCGGCCCGCCTCGCCCTCGAGCAGGCCGGCGCCCCGGTGGCGCGCGTGCTCGAGGCGCCCGGTCCCGCCGCCGAAGACACCGTGATGCTGCAGGAGCCGCCGCCGGGGCCCGCCGAGGACCTCGGGGCCGGCGCCTCGATCCTGGTCTCGCGCGGTCCGGCCGGCGCCGACTACGTGATGCCGGACGTGATCGGCCGCCCGGGCGAGGACGTGATGCTCTCCCTGCGGGCCGCGGGGCTCTCCGTCACAGCGGTGCCCGGCAAGCTGTACCCCGGCGCTCCCGCCGGCGCGGTGCTCAAGCAGACGCCCGCTTCCGGCCACCGCGTCAGCCCGCGCAGTGTCGTCACCCTCGAGCTCAACGGCGGTGCCTCGTGATCCTCGCGCCTTCGATCCTCTCCGCCGATTTCGCGCGCCTCGGCGAAGCCGTGCAGGCCGTCGAGCGGGGCGGTGCGGACATCGTCCACGTCGACGTGATGGACGGCCACTTCGTGCCCAACCTGACGATCGGCCCCGACGTGGTCAAGGCGCTGCGGCGCTCGACACCACTGCCGCTCGACGTCCACCTGATGATCGAGCACGCGGACCGCTGGCTCGACGCGTACGTCGACGCCGGCGCTTCGTGGGTCAGCGTGCACGTCGAGGCGGTGCCCCACCTGCACCGCGCCATCAGCCACCTGCGCAGCCGTGGCGTGCAGCCGGGCGTGGCGCTGAATCCCGCCACGCCGCTGTCGACGCTCGAGGAGATCCTGCCCGAGCTGCATCACGTGCTGTTGATGTCGGTCAACCCCGGCTTCGGCGGCCAGAAGTTCATCCCGGCGGCGCTCGACAAGATCGGCCGCCTGAAGGCGATGATCCACGACCGCGGGCTGTCGACGAAGATCGAGGTCGACGGCGGCGTGGGGGCGGGCAACGGCAAGGCGCTGCTTCAGGCTGGCGCGGAAGTGCTGGTCGCCGGCAACGCGGTGTTCGCGGGCGGCGACCCGGAGCAGGGCGTGCGCGACCTGCGGTCCGCCTGCTCGTGAGTGCCCGCAGCGCCGTGTCGCAGTTGCGGGTGCGCTACGCCGAGACCGACCAGATGGGCGTCGCCTGGCACGGCGGCTACCTCGCGTGGTTCGAGGTCGCCCGCACCGACCTGCTGCGCGGCTTCGGCACGACCTACAAGGAGATGGAGGCCCAGGGCTTGAGATTGCCCGTGATCGCCGCGCAAGCGCGCTACCTGAAACCGGCCCTGTACGACGACGTGCTGAACGTCACCGTGCGCATCGCGCAGTTGACGCGGGTGCGGATGGCGTTCGACTACGAGGTCCGACGCGACGGCGAGCAGGTGGTGCTGGCCACCGGCCGCACCGAGCACGCGGTCGTCGACCTGCGCGGCCGGCCCTGCCGGCTGCCCGAGCCGCTGCGGCAGGTGCTGGCGTGAGGGCGCTGGTCACCGGCGCCGCCGGCTTCATCGGCTCCACCCTCTGCGAGCGGCTGCTCGCCTCCGGCGCCGAGGTGCGCGCGATCGACGGCTTCGTCGACTACTACCCGCGCGCGGTGAAGGAGGGCAACCTCGCCACCAGCCGCGCGTCGAAGCATTTCCAGTTCCACGAGGGACTGCTGCAGGAGACCGACCTCGGTCCGCTGCTCGCGGGCGTCGACGTGGTGTTCCACCTCGCCGCCCAGGCGGGCGTGCGCGCGTCCTGGGGCCGCGACTTCCGCCTCTACACCGACCACAACGTGCTCGGCACCCAGGTCGTGCTCGAGGCGGCCCTGCAGGCGGGTCGGCCGCGGGTCGTGTACGCGTCGTCGTCGTCGGTCTACGGCGACACGCCCGCACTGCCGCTGCGCGAGGACGGCCACTGCCACCCGGTCTCGCCCTACGGCGTGACCAAGCTGGCGGCCGAGCATCTGGTCCAGCTCTACAACCGCAACCACGGCCTGCACGTGAGCAGCCTGCGCTTCTTCACGGTGTACGGGCCGCGGCAGCGGCCGGACATGGCCTTCCACAAGTTCCTGAAGGCGGCGCGCGACGGCCAGCCGATCCACGTCTACGGCGACGGCAGCCAGACCCGCGACTTCACGTTCGTCGACGACATCGTGACGGCCCTGGTGCGGGCCGCGGCGGACGGCCGCGCGGGCGGGGTCTACAACGTCGGCGGCGGCCAGCGGGTGGCGCTGATGGACGTGATCCGCACGATCGAGCGCGTGTCCGGCAGGAGCATCGAAGTGATCCACGAGGAGGCCCAGAAGGGCGACATGCGCGACACCTTTGCCGACACCACCGCGGCGGCCACGGACCTCGGGTTCCGCTCCACCGTCGCACTCGAGGACGGCCTGGCCCGCGAGTGGGCCTGGATCCGGAGCCTCGCGTGAAGCGCGTCGTCGCCGCCCTCGCCCTGCTGGCGCTCGCCGGCTGCGGCCATGGCGGCCCCGTCGACATCGCCTCCCTGGCCAGCAACTCCGCCCAGGTCGTCTGGGAGGCCGGCCAGAAAGCCGCCGAGAAGAAGCAGTGGGACGCGGCCCGCCAGCACTTCCGCCGCATCATCGACGGCTTCCCGCAGAGCGACCTGGTGCCCGAGGCGCGCCTGGCCCTGGGCGAGAGCTACTTCAAGGAGGGCGGCACCGCGAACTGGATCCTGGCGGCCGCGGCCTACAAGGAGTTCCTGACCTTCTACCCCTCCCACCCGCGCGCCGACTTCGCGCAGTTCATGGTCGCCGAGAGCCACTTCGAGCAGCGCAACCCCCCGGACCGCGACCAGAAGGCGACGATGGAGGCGCTCGAGGAGTTCGACCGCCTGCTCCAGTTGTTCCCGGAGTCGGCCCACGTCGAGACCACGCGGGAGCGCATCACGACCTGCCGGCAGAGCCTGGCGCGGGCCGAGTTCGTCGCCGGCTACTTCTACCAGAAGACCCGCCAGGCGTGGCGGGCCGCGATCCAGCGCTACGAGTTCCTGCTGAAGGAATACCCCGACTACGCTGGCCTGGACGAGGTGCTGTTCCGCACCGCCCAGTGCAAGTCCTTCCAGGCCCAGCCCGCCGAGGCGCTGCCGCTCCTGGCCCGGCTCTTCGAGGAGTTCCCGGACTCGGCCCTGACGGTCGACGCCCGAGCCCTCGAAGCCGAGGTCCGCGCGATGCCGATGCCCGGCGTGCCGGCCGTGCTGGCCCCGGAGGATGCCCCGGCAGCCGCCCCCTCGCCCAGCCCCAGCCCCGCCGCCAGTCCTCAAGCATCACTTGAGCCGTGATCAAAAACCCCTTGACCTCGCGTTCCTTTTCCTGTTAGCGTCGCGGCAACTCTCGGGTGTGAGCTACGGGCGGACCACGGCCGGCAAACGGTCTCGCTCGACGGCAAACCCGGTCGAGGACGGCAGGAAGGCCGTCAGGAGGTAGGCTGTGAGGTCCAATCGCTACGCGTTGCTCTGCGGCGCCGCGCTCGTCCTGACCGCCGGGATTGCCCGGGGCCAGGCCGCCGAGCCGGCCCCTTCGCCCGCGGCGGCCGCGAAGGTGGGACCGGCCACCATCGCGCCCCACTGGTCGAAGTACACCTATCCGGACACCGTGCCCGAGGGTGCCGCCTACCACCTGATCGAAAAGGGCGACACGCTCTGGGATCTGTCGGGCCGCTATCTCGGTACCCCGTACCTGTGGCCCCAGATCTGGGAGCAGAACAAGTACATCACCGACGCCCACTGGATCTACCCGGGCGATCCGCTGGTGCTGCCAGCGCTCGACGTCGTGGCGTCCTCGGCGGGCCAGGGTGGCGAAGGGATGGACGACGACGAGGACGAGGTGGCACCTGCCGTCGAAGCGCCCGAGACCGTCCTCTACCCCATCTCCGAGGAGTTCACGATCTTCTGCGCCGGTGCGCTGGCGAGTTCGCCCGAGGACCAGAGCTTCAAGATCCTCGGCTCCGAGGAGACCCGGCTCCGCATGACCTTCGCTGACCGCGACATCATCTACCTGAACAAGGGCGCGGCCGCCGGCGTGCGCGCCGGCGATGTGTACTCGATCCACCGTCCCGGCGCCGAGGTCAAGCACCCCAGCACCCGCAAGCACTTCGGCACCCGCATCGACAACATCGGTCGCCTGCGCGTGATCCTGGTCCACGAGCGCTCCGCGACGGCCGTGATCGAGAACGCCTGCCAGGAGGTCCAGATCGGCGATTACCTCAAGCCCAACGAGCCGATCAACGTGCCCCTGGCCGTCCGTCGCGACCCCGCGGACCGGATGACCCCGCCCTCCGGCAAGGCCGACGGCTGGGTGGTCGAGATCGGCCTCGGCGGCGAGGCGGCCGCCACGGGCAACATGGTCACCATCGACATGGGCTCGGCGGCCGGCATCGCCCCGGGCAACCTGCTCGTCGCCTACCGGTTCACTCACCCCGGCGACGCCACCCAGCGCTACGTGCTGGGTGATCTCGCGGTCGTGGCGGTGCGCGAGAAGAGCGCCACCGCCAAGGTCGTCTACTCCACGGACGTGATCGAGGCGGGCGACCGGGTCGAGCTCCGCTAGACCCGACTTCGCGAGTCCTCGCTGCGGCCTCGGCTCCCCTCGGGGGTCGGGGCCGCAGGTGTTTTCGGGCCCGGCAGGTCAGTACCTCAGTGGCGCGGGGCGCCCCACACGGCCTCGCGGCCGTGGCGCACGAAGTAGTCGATGCCGGACCAGACCGCGATGCCGACGACGACCCACAGGGCGAACCGGCCGAGCGGCAGCAGCATCGGCAGCTCGAGCGCGAGGATCAGCACCGAGATGGCCACGACCTGCGCGACCATCTTCGACTTGCCGAGGCCCGAGGCTGCGATCACGAGGCCCCTGCCGGTCGCCAGCGTGCGCAACCAGGTCACCGCGAACTCGCGACCGATGATGATCACCGCCATCCAGGCCGGCACGCTGCCCAGTTCCACCAGCGCGATGAACGCCGCCGACGTCAGCAGCTTGTCGGCGATCGGGTCGAGCAGAATGCCGAGCTTGGTGACCTGGTTGCGGCGGCGCGCCAGGTAGCCGTCGAGCCAGTCCGTGAGCACGGCCACGGCGAACACGAAAGCTCCGGCGATCGTCCCGTGTGGGGTCCGGGTCAGCAGCAGCGCGACCAGCAGCGGCACCAGGAAGATCCGCAGCAGGGTCAACGCCACCGGCAGGTTCACGGCGGCCATTCGCCAGCGCCTCTCCCAGCCAGGGACGTCCGAGCCCGGGTCTAGAGCTTCTGCAGATTCGGCGACTGGATGCCGCGCGTCGCGTTGCGGGTGTCGACCACCAGCCGCGCCGACTTCACGACCTCGGCCCAGGGCAGACCCGTGTGGTCCGTGACGATCAGCACGGCATCCGCCTCGCGCACCGCCGGCATCAGCTCGACCGACATCTCCACCTGGTCGCCGAAGCGGACCGAGGGCACGAACGGATCGTGGAACGAAACCGTCGCGCCGCGCGCGCGCAGCACGTTGATGATGTCGAGCGCGGGCGACTCGCGCACGTCGTCGATGTCCTTCTTGTAGGCGACACCCACGATCAGGATGCGGCTGCCGTTGACGGCCTTCTTCTGGTCGTTCAGCGCCAGCGCGACCCGCTCGCAGACGTACTCCGGCATCTCGGAGTTGATCTCCCCCGCCAGCTCGATGAACCTGGCGCGGTAGTTGAGCGTCTTCATCTTCCACGACAGGTACAGCGGGTCGATCGGGATGCAGTGGCCGCCCAGGCCCGGGCCCGGGTAGAAGGGCATGAAGCCGAACGGCTTGCTGGCCGCGGCCTCGATCACCTCCCAGACGTCCACGCCGAGCCGCTCGCACATCAGCGCGACCTCGTTGACGAGGCCGATGTTGACGCTGCGGAACGTGTTCTCGAGCAGCTTGACCATCTCCGCGGTGCGGGTCGAGGACACCTTGATGATGGTGTCGATCGCGCGCGAGTACAGCGCCTGGGCTGCCGCCGAGCAGGCCGGCGTCACGCCGCCGATGATCTTGGGCGTGTTGCGGGTGTGGAATTTCGGGTTGCCCGGGTCGACCCGCTCCGGCGAGAACGCCAGGAAGAAGTCGACGCCGGCCTTCAGGCCGCCGCGCTCCAGGATCGGCTGGATCAGTTCTTCGGTGGTGCCCGGGTAGGTCGTGCTCTCGAGCACGATCAACTGGCCAGGGCGCTGGTGCTGGGCAATCGCCTCGGAGGCGTCGACCACCATCTGCAGGTCCGGGTCCTTGGTCTTGCTGAGCGGGGTCGGCACGCAGATGATGATCGCGTCGCACTCGGCGAGGCCAGCGAAGTCCGAACTGGCCGACAGCCGACCGGCCGCGACGTGCTCCGCGACCCGCGCCGCCGGCACGTCCTTCACATAGGACTCGCCGCGATTGATGGCGGCGACCTTGTCCTCCAGGATGTCGAAACCGCGCACCGTCAGGCCGGCGCTCGCGAACTCGACGGCGAGCGGCAGGCCCACGTAGCCGAGGCCGATGGTTCCGACCCGCGCCTGGCCGGACTGAATGCGCGCGACGAGCGCGGCCTGCTTCTGGTTCACGACCCCGGGTTCGGACATGGCGTGCTTCTTCGGCTCCTTGGTGAACGCTCTCGCGGGTCACCCGCGGCGCGGCGCTGGACTATACGGAATGGGGCCCCGCCCTGTCAAACCAGGAACCTCGCAAGTCCCTCGTTTTTCGTGAGATAGCCCCGTAACACCGGCGTCGCACGGGAGCCCTGCTAAGATCGCCGCCTTCTGGCGGGAGGCGCCTTGAAATCGGTCATCCTGGCGGGGGGCGAGGGCACGCGCCTGAGGCCTCTCACCCTGCAGTTGCCCAAGCCGGTCGTACCCGTGCTCGACCGCCCGTTCCTGCAGTACCAGTTGGACCTGCTGGCGAGCGCGGGCGTCCGGGACGTGGTGTTCTCGGTGGCGTACCAGCCCGACCGCGTGCGGCGGGTGTTCGGCGACGGCTCCGCGATCGGCCGCAACATCATCTACGCGATCGAGGACACGCCGCTCGGCACCGGCGGCGCGGTGCGCAACGCCTGGCCGCACCTGGACGACCTGACCGTCGTGTTCAACGGCGACGTGCTGACCGACGTCGACCTGCCGAAGGTCGTGGCCGACCACCGCGCATCGGGCGCCACCGCCACGATCGTGCTCTACCCCGTGCCCAACCCGGCGGCCTACGGCCTGGTCGAGTTCGACGGCTCCTCGCGGGTGACGCGCTTCCTCGAGAAGCCGAAGCCCGAGGAGATCACGACCGACACCATCAACGCCGGCATCTACGTGCTCGACAGCCGCGCCCTCGAGCTGATCCCGCCCGGCGTCAGCCACTCGATCGAGCGCGGCTTCTTCCCCGCCCTGCTCCAGCGCGGCGACCTGGTCCGCGCCCACGTCCACCGCGGCTACTGGATCGACATCGGGACCCCGGAGAAGTACCTCCAGGTCCACGCCGACCTGCTCGACGGCCGCTTCCCGCATGCGATCGCGGCGCCCGAGCGTGGGCCGCGCGCCTTCGTCGACGCGGCCGCAAGCGTGTCCGACGGCGCCCGCCTCGAGGGCCCCTGCTACGTGGGCCCGGGCTGCCGCATCGAGCAAGGCGCGGTCGTCGGTCCCGGCGCCGTGCTGACCCGCGACGTCGCCCTCGCGTCGGGCGCGCGGGTCGAGTCCAGCGTGCTGTGGGCAGGCTGCACGCTGGGCCCGGAGGCCCGCGTGCGCGGCGCCCTGCTCGCCTCGAAGGTCGCCGTCGGCGCCCACGCCCAGGTCGGCCCCGGCGCCTGCCTCGGCGAGGACGCCCGCATTCCCGATCACAGCCGGCTCTGCGCCGGCGCCTGAACCCGAAGCAAGGACGCGCCATGACCCACGTCGATCCGTCCATCTTCAAGGCCTACGACGTGCGCGGGATCTACCCGACGCAGATCTCCGGCGAGGTCGCGCGCCGCATCGGCGCCGCCTTCGTCGACTACCTCGGCGCGAAGCGGATCGCGGTCGGCCGCGACATCCGGCTGTCCTCGCCCGAGATCGCCACGGCATTCGAGCAGGGCGCGCGCGCCCGCGGCGCGCACGTGACGGACATCGGCATCGTCGGCACCGACGTCCTCTACTACTACGTCGCCCGCCACGGGCTGGACGGCGGCGCGATCATCACCGCGTCCCACAATCCGAAGGAGTACAACGGCATCAAGATGGTCCGCCAGGGCGCGTTCGCGCTCTCGGGCGACGCCGGGATCAAGGAGATCAAGGAGGCGATCGGCGCCGGCGCCCACCCCGCGCTGGCAACGCCCGCCGGCGCACCGGAACTCGTCTCGGACGTCCTCGAGGACTACGCCCGCCACTGCCTGTCGTTCATCGACAAGGGCCGCGTGCCGCGGATCAAGGTGGTGATGGACGCCGGCAACGGCATGGGCTCGGTGGCCGCCAGGCCCGTCTTCCGCGACCTGCCGCTGACGATCGTGCCCCTCTACTTCGAGCCCGACGGCACCTTCCCGAACCACCCGGCCGACCCGCTGATCGAGGAGAACCGGCGCGAGATCATGGAGCGCGTGGTCAGCGAAGACGCCGACCTCGGCATCGCCTGGGACGGTGACGCCGACCGCTGCTTCTTCATCGACGACACCGGCGCCTTCGTGCCCGGCGACTTCGTGACGGCGCTGCTCGGCGAGGCCTTCTGCCGCAAGGAGCAGGGCGCCCGCATCATCTACGACGTGCGCGCGTCGCGGGCCGTCGCCGACCGCGTGACCGCGGCCGGCGGCACGGCGCTGATGCACCGCGTGGGCCACGCCTTCATCAAGAAGCGGATGCGCGACGAGGGCGCCGTGTTCGGCGGCGAGGTCTCGGGCCACTTCTACTTCCGCGAGAACTGGTTCGCCGACAACGGCATGATCCCCGCGCTCGTGCTGCTCGAGTTGCTCGGCGGCGGCCACAAGCTGTCGCAGTTGCTGGCCCCGCTCCGCCAGCGCTACCACCTCTCGGGCGAGATCAACTCGAAGGTGGCGGACGTGCCGCGGGCGCTGGCCCGGCTCGAGGAGCGCTACGCGGACGGCCGCGTCACCAAGCTCGACGGCATCTCGGTCGACTACGACGACTGGCACTTCAACGTCCGCGCCTCGAACACCGAGCCGCTGCTGCGGCTCAACCTCGAGGCCTACACGGACGCCGAAATGCAGCGCCACCGCGACCAGGTCCTGGAGCTGATCCGCGGCTGAACGGGGCGCCATCCGATTGACCGTGGCGGGCGGCGGTCGCTATGATCTTCGCTGTCGGGGCGGGCGTAGCTCAGTTGGTAGAGTACGAGCTTCCCAAGCTCGGTGTCGCGGGTTCGAACCCCGTCGCCCGCTCCACTTTCCCCGGCACCTGCACTGAGGAGGCGAAAGAGCACGCGATGGGCCTTTTCGGCGGCAAGAATCCCGAACCGAAGCCGGCGGAGCCGGCCTCGAACCGTCCCCAGCCGGTCGCGCCGGCACCCTCGTCCACGCCCGCCGCGAAGCCGCAGCCGTGCGTGGTCGGCGCCCAGACCACGTTCAAGGGCGAGCTCTCGGCCGAGGAGGACGTGCTCGTCGAAGGCGCCGTCGAGGGCCAGATCAAGGTCTCCCGCTCGCTCCGGATCGGCCCCGGCGGCCGCGTCAAGGCCTCGCTCCAGGCCCAGTCGATCGTCATCTCCGGCGAGGTCACCGGCGATTGCGTCGCGGTCGAGCGGGTCGAGCTGCAGGCTACGGCCCGGCTCTTCGGCAACATCCGCGCGCCGCGGATCGTGATCGCCGAGGGTGCCTTGTTCAAGGGCCAGAGCGACATGACCGCTCCCGACCGCGGCTTGGGGGCTCGCGGCGTGAGCCCCCAAGGGACCGGCGACGGGCTCCGCCCGGCGACGGAACCCGACAGGGCGTAGCGCCCCGCCGCGTTCGCAAGGACCATGTCCCACGCCCTCGACGAACGGCGCAGCGAGGTCCTCAAGACCCTGATCCAGCTCCACGTGGCCACCGGCGAGCCGGTCGGCTCCGAGAGCCTGTCCCGGGTGCTGTCGCGTCGACTGTCGCCCGCGACGCTGCGCAACATCATGGCCGACCTCGAACGGCTCGGCCTGCTCGACCATCCGCACACGAGCGCCGGCCGCATCCCGACGGACGAGGGCTACCGCACGTACGTCGACAGCCTGATGACCCAGCGTCCGCTGGCCGCGTCGGAGGCCTCGGCCATCGACGTGGCCCTGCGCGGAGCCGACGGCTCCCCCACCCAGGCTTTCGAGAACGTCTCCCAGTTGCTGTCGAGGCTGACCCAGAACGTGGGCTTCGTGCTGCTGCCCGACCTCGAGCGCACCCGCCTGCACCGGATCGATTTCCTGCCGTTGTCCGGGCCACGCGCGCTGGCGGTGCTGGTCTCCCGCAACGGTGTCGTCACCAACAAGGTGATCGACCTCGGCCAGGAGATCCCGGCCCACGAGCTGACGGCCTGCGCCAACTACCTGAACGCCCACTTCCCCGGCAAGCCGCTGTCGAACATCCGCGCCGAGCTGTTGAAACGGATGCACGAGGAGAAGAGCCTGTACGACACCCTGCTCCAGCGCGTGATTGCGCTCGGCGAGCGAGTGTTCACGGACGGCCCGGCCGACAGCGGCGACGTGATCGTGGGCGGCGCCGCCCACATGTTCGATCGCGTCGAGCTGAAGGACCTCGATCGCATGAAGTCGCTGTTCAAGACCTTCGAGGAGAAGAACCGCCTGGTCCGCCTGCTCAACGGCTGCCTGTCGGGCGACGGCCTGCAGATCGTGATCGGCCACGAGAACCCCGAGCCCGCGATGCACGACCTGTCGCTGGTCGCCGCCAGCTCGACCGTGGGCGGCGAGGACGGCTGGGCCGTGGGCGTGCTGGGCACCACCCGCATGGAGTACGCACGAGCGGTCGCGCTCGTGGATCACGTGGCGCGCGCGATGCGGCGCCTGGCCGAGGAGAACGAACGGTGAGCGACGAACAGCCCCCAACGGGAGCCGCGACCGGCCCCGCCTGCGAGCCCGAGGCGGGCGTCGCCGCGGCCGAGCCCACGGGCCTGGCCGCCGTGGAGCCCGCAGGCTCGGCCCCGGCCGCCGCCGACGAATTGGAGAGCCTGCGCCGCGAGTGCGCCGAGTTGCGCGATCAGTTGCTGCGGCGGCGGGCCGAGTTCGACAACTTCAAGAAGCGGGTGGAGCGTGATCGCTCGCTGGCCGGCCAGGACGCGCTGGCGCGGGCGCTGACGGCGCTGGTGCCGACGCTCGACAACCTCGAGCGCGCGCTCGGCGCCGAGGCCGCCGCGGGCGCCCTGCGCGACGGCATTCGCCTGGTCCACCGCGACCTGCTGGTGGCGCTCGAGGGCCTCGGCCTGCGCACCGACGACCCGCGGGGGGGGCCGTTCGACCCCGAGCGGCACCAGGCCCTGACCCACGAGGCGGTGCCCGGCTTCGCCGACGGCACCGTCGTCGACGTGTTCGGCAAGGGCTACGCCCTCGGCGACCGCCTGCTCCGGCCCGCCCTGGTCAAGGTGGCCAAGGGCGAAGAGGCCCCACACCAAAACGACCCGGAAACGCTACACTAACGCCCACCGCTCAGGCGGCTTTCCGGGAAAGGGATATCGTGGGCAAGGTCATCGGCATCGACCTCGGTACGACGAACTCGTGCGTGGCGGTCATGGAAGGGGGCGCCCCGCAGGTCATCCCGAACCAGGAGGGCGCTCGCACCACGCCCTCGATCGTCGGCTTCACGGCCAAGGGCGAGCGTCTCGTCGGTCAGATCGCCAAGCGCCAGGCGCTGACCAATCCGCGCAACACCGTGTTCGCGGTGAAGCGGCTGATTGGTCGCAAGTTCCGGTCGCCCGAGGTGGACGAGGCGGCCCGCCTGCTGCCCTACACGTTGACGGAGTCCAACAACGGCGACTGTCACATCGGCGTCGACGACAAGGTCTACTCGCCGCCCGAGGTGCAGTCGTTCGTGCTGCAGAAGCTGAAGGCCGCCGCCGAGGACTACCTCGGCGAGCCGGTCGAGGACGCGATCATCACCGTCCCCGCCTACTTCAACGACATGCAGCGGCAGGCGACCAAGGACGCCGGCCAGATCGCGGGCCTCAAGGTCTCGCGCATCCTGAACGAGCCGACCGCGGCTGCCCTCGCCTACGGGCTCGACAAGGAAGCCAAGGGCCAGTACGTCGCGGTCTACGACCTCGGCGGAGGCACGTTCGACATCTCGATTCTGGAATTGGCCGAGGGCCTGTTCCAGGTGCGCGCGACCGGCGGCGACACGTTCCTCGGCGGCGAGGACTTCGACCAGCGCATCATCGACTGGCTGATCGGCGAGTTCCTGCGCGAGACCGGGATCGACCTCAAGCAGGACCGGATGGCGCTGCAGCGGCTGAAGGAGGCGGGCGAGAAGGCCAAGTGCGACCTCTCGACCGCGCAGCAGACCGAGATCGTGCTGCCCTTCATCTCGGCGGACGCGAGTGGCCCGAAGCACCTCAACACGGTCTTGACCCGGCAGAAGTACGAGTCGCTGACCGACGACCTGCTGGAGAAGACGATCGAGCCGTGCAAGCGCGCGCTGGCCGACGCCGGCCTGCGCCCCGACCAGGTGGACGAGGTGATCCTGGTCGGTGGCCAGACTCGCGCTCCCAAGGTCAACGAGGTGATCCGCAAGGTGTTCGGGCGCGATCCCAATCGCACGGTCAACCCCGACGAGGGCATCGCGCTGGGCGCCGCGATCCAGAGCGGCATCCTGGCCGGCGAGGTCAAGGACCTGGTCCTGCTCGACGTCACGCCGCACACGCTGGGGATCGAGACCAAGGACGGCACGTTCACGCCGCTGATCGACCGCAACAGCACGATCCCCACCCGCAAGGCGCGCATCTTCACGACGGTCGCCGACAACCAGACGAAGGTCGAGGTCCACGTCCTGCAGGGCGAGAGCGACATGGCGGCCTACAACAAGAGCCTCGCCAAGTTCGAGCTCACCAACATCCCGCCCTCGCCGCGCGGGGTGCCGCAGATCGAGGTCGGCTTCGAGATCGACGTCAACGGCATCGTCTCCGTGTCGGCGTCCGACCAGGCCACGGGCCGCGCCCAGACGATCGTGATCCACCCCTCGGGCGGCCTGTCGCAGAACGAGCTCAGCCGCCTCGCCGACGAGACCCGCAACCGCGAGCACGCCGAGAAGACTCGCCGCGAGCAGGAAGGCGTCGCGCGCCAGCTCGAGGGCCTGCTCGCCAACACGATGCGCTCGGTGCAGGCGCTCGAGGGCAAGCTGACGGCCGAGGAGCACGAGCGCATCCTGACGGCGATGGAGCGGGCCAAGAAGCTGCCGTCCAACGCCGGCATCGACGAGTTGCGGGCGCGGCTGGCCGAGATGGAGAAGGCCGCCACGCTCATCGGCCAGGCCATGTTGCGGCCGTAGCCAGCGCCCTCCACTCCGACTCCCACGATGGCCCAGGCGTCCCAGACCGATTTCTACGAGATCCTCGGCGTCGCTCGCGACGCGGACGAGGCGGCGATCAAGTCCGCCTACCGCAAGCAGGCGATGAAGTACCACCCCGACCGCAACCCGGGGGACAAGCAGGCCGAGGCGAAGTTCAAGGAGGCGGCCGAGGCGTACTCGGTGCTCTCCGACCCCGACAAGCGCCGCCGCTACGACACCTACGGCGCGGCAGGCCTCGGCAGCGCCGCTTCCGGTGCGCAGGGTTTCGACCCGGCCGCGTTCGCGGACTTCCAGGACATCCTCGGCGACTTCTTCGGCTTCGGCGACGTGTTCGGCCGCCGTCGCACCGGCCCGCGCCGCGGCGCCGACCTGCGCTACGACCTCGAACTGACGCTCGCCGAGGCGGCCTACGGCACCGAGACGACGCTGCGCATCCCGCGCACCGAGAGCTGCGGCACCTGCCACGGCAGCGGTGCGGCGGCCGGCACCAAGCCGACCTCGTGCCCCAACTGCGGCGGCTCGGGCCAGGTCACGTTCCAGCAGGGCTTCTTCACGGTCGCCCGCACCTGCGGCCGTTGCCGCGGCCAGGGCCGGGTGATCGCCCAGCCGTGCAAGGACTGCCGCGGCGAGGGCCACGTCGCGGTCGAGCGCACGCTGCAGATCAAGATCCCGGCCGGCGTCGACAACGGCAGCCAGTTGCGGATCAGCGGCGAAGGCGAAGCCGGCGTGCGCGGCGGGCCGGGCGGCGACCTCTACGTCGTCGTGCGCGTGCAGGAGCACCCGTTCTTCCGCCGCGACGGCCAGTCGCTGCATTGCGAGATCCCGGTCGCGTTCACCCAGGCGGCGCTCGGTGCCACGCTCGAGGTGCCGACCCTCGACGGCTCGAAGGCGAAGGTCGAGATCCCCGCGGGCAGCCAGCCGGGCGACAGCGTGCGGGTCAAGGGCCACGGCGTGCCGCACCTCGGCGAGCGCGGCAAGGGCGACCTGCACGTGTCGTTGCGGGTCGTCGTCCCGACCCACCTGACCGGGGAGCAGAAGAAGCTGGTCGAGCAACTGGGGAAGACGCTGCCCATCCCGCAGACGGCCGAAGCCGACCGCGAGCGCTCGATCCTCGAGCGGATGAAGGACTGGCTCGGCTGAGCGCCGCGGACTTCGTCGCCTTCCGCATCACCGTCCCGCGCGAGGCGGAAGAGGACGCGTCTGCGGTGCTGTGGGACCTCGGCACGGCCGGCGTCACGATCGAGATCACCGGCGCCGTGGCCCGCCTGCTCGCCTACTTCCCCGCTCGCGCGGGCCTCGAGGAGGCCATCCGCGCGGCGTTGTCACCGTGGCCAGGCGCGGCCGTCGAGCCCTCGGCGATCCCCGACGTGGACTGGGTCGCCCGCTTCCGCGAGAACTTCACGGCCTTCGAGGCGCCGCCCTTCCGCGTGGTGCCCGAGTGGTCCGACGAAGCGCCCGGCGCGCGCACGCTGGTGGTCTCGCCCGGCCGTGCGTTCGGGACCGGGACCCACGAGACCACCCGCCTGTGCCTCGCGGCGCTGGCCCGGCTGGCGGCGGCCGGGCCGCTGGGACACGTGCTCGACGTCGGCGCCGGCACCGGGCTTCTGGCGCTGGGTGCGCTGCGCCTGGGGGCCGCCTCCGCCGTCGCGACCGACAACGACCCCGAGTGCCGCGAGGCGTGCCGGCTGCACGCGACCCTCAACCGGCTGCCGCTCCACGTGGTCCAGGCCGACGGCGCGCGGCCGTTCCACAGCGGACACTTCGACCTGGTCCTCGCCAACCTGATGGCGCCGTGGCTGCTCGAGCGCCGCGAAGAACTCTGCGCCCGCGTACGACCAGGGGGCGTGCTGGTGCTCTCGGGCCTGCTCGCCGGCGATGTCGACGAGGTCAGCGCCGCCTATGCGGGGCACGGCGCGCTCGAGGTCCATCGCGACAACGAGTGGGCGGCGATCGTCGTCCGCACGTGAGCGGCCCGCGGCTCTATGTCCCGGGGGCCGCAGCAGGCACCCGCGTCGAGCTGCCCGACTTCGCCGCCCGCCACGCGCGCGATGCCTTGCGCCTCGGTCCCGGTTCCCCGCTGCGGTTGTTCGACGGCCGCGGCGCCGAGTTCGAGGCCACGGTCGAGGAGGTCTCGCGGCGGCGCGTCACCGTCGCGGTGGGCGGTGCAGTCGCGCCGCGGGCCGAGAGCCCGCTGCGCGTGGAGCTCTGCCTGCCGCCGCTCAAGGCGGACCGCTTCGAGTGGGCACTCGAGAAGGCCGTCGAACTCGGCGTCCACACGATCGTCCCGCTCGCCACCGAGCGCGGCGACATGGCCGCCCAGCGCGCGCTGCGCGGCGCACGACCCGACCGCTGGCTGCGGGTGATGGCCGCGGCGGCCGAGCAGTGCGGGCGGGCCACGCTGCCCGAGGTGCTGCCCGCCGCCCGCCTGACCGAAGTGCTGAGCGCGCCCTTCGACGGCGCTCGCGTGCTGCTCGCCGAGACCGATCCGGCTCGGCCGCTGCGCGACTGCGTCCCGGCGGGCACGACCCGCGTGCAACTGATCGTCGGCCCGGCGGGCGGCTTCACCGCGGCCGAGCGCGAGGCCGCGCGCGCGGCCGGCTGCGCGGAGGCCGGCCTCGGCCCCCGCATCCTGCGCGCCGAAACGGCGGCGATCACAGCACTCGCCCTGCTCCAGGCCGAGCGCGGCGACCTCTCCTGATGCCCTAGCCCATCGCCTGGGCGGCGGTGACCGTCGCGACATCGGCGAGGTCCTGGGCCGAGCAGCCGCGCGACACGTCGTTCACCGGCCGCCGCAGCCCCTGCAGGATCGGGCCGATCGCGGTCGCCCCGGCCAGTCGTTCGCTGATCTTGTAGGCGATGTTGCCGGCGTTCAGGTCCGGGAACACGAAGACGTTGGCCTTTCCGGCCAGCGGGCTGTCTGCGCACTTCTTCGCCGCGACGCCGGGCACGAACGCGGCGTCGAACTGCAGCTCGCCGTCGACCAGCAGCTCCGGGTGCGCGGCCCGACACGCCGCGGCCGCCTCGCGCACGCGGTCGACGCTCTCGTGCTCGGCGCTGGCCCGGGTCGAGAACGACAGGAACGCGACCCGCGGCTCGTGGCCGAAGGCGCGCGCGGTCGCGGCGGTGGCTGCCCCGATCTGGGCCAGCAGCGCGGCGTCCGGCGCGATGTTGACGGAGCAGTCCGCGTAGAAGAGCACGCGCTCGGGCCACTCCATCACGAACACCGACGACACCCGCTGGTAGCCGGCGGCCAGCTTGACGATCTCGAACGCCGGGATGAACGGCTTGCAGGCGCTGGTCAGGCCCGAGACGAACCCGTCCGCATCCCCGGCCTCCACGAGCAGCGCGGCGAAGTAGTTGGGCTTCGCCGTCACCTCATGAGCCTGCTCGAGGGTCATGCCCTTGTGCTTCCGCAACTCCTGGTAGCGCGCCGCGAGCCGGGCCCGGTCCGGGTCCTGGGCCGGGTCGCGGACGATCACGCCTTCCAGCGAGACACCGGCGGCCTGCGCCACCGCTGCGACCTGGTCCCGCGGCCCCAGCAGCACCGGCTGGCACAAGCCCTGGCCGGCCACGGTGGCCGCCGCCCGCACCGCCCGCTCTTCGGTGCCCTCGGCGAGCACCACCCGCATCCCCTTGCCGCGCACCCGCTGTCGAACGTCGTCCATGAAGCCCATCGTGTCTTCTCCTGGTTGCTATACTCCGCGCGCTGCGATGTTCCTCCTCGGCCAGACCGTCGGCAAGTATCAGATCCTTGCCAACCTCGGCTCCGGGGGCTTCGGGACCGTGTTCCTCGCCCGCGACACCTGGATCGACAAGAAGTTCGCGATCAAGGTCCCCCACCGCCAGTCGGGCGACGCCGACGACCTGCTGCAGGAGCCGCGGCTGCTGGCCGCGCTCGACCACCAGAACATCGTCGGCATCGTCACCGCCGAGAAGGTCGACGGCGTCTTCTTCATCGTCATGGAGTACGTCAAGGGCGAGAGCCTCGAGGGCGCCCTCGACCGCGAGAAGTCGTTCGACGTGCCCCGCGCGCTCAACTACACGGTGCAGGCGCTGAAGGGCGTCGAGCACGCCCACGGCGCCAACATCCTGCACCGCGACCTGCGCCCCGCCAACGTGCTGGTGTCGGAGAGCGGCGTCGTCAAGGTCGCCGACTTCGGCACCTCGCGGCTGATGGACAAGATGCACGCGACGACCGTCATCGGCAGCCCGCCGTACATGGCGCCCGAGCAGTTCGCCGGCCGCGCCGTGCTGGCCTCGGACATCTACTCGGTCGGCGTCATGCTGTATCAGATGCTGACCGGGACGCTGCCCTACTTCAGCCCCAACCCGGCCCAGATCGAGCGCATGGTCGCGCAGGGCCGCTGCACCCCGCCGCGACTGCGCAACCAGCAGATCCCGCGCGAGATCTCGGACATCGTGATGAAGGCGATGGCGCCCGAGCTGGCCGACCGCTACCAGAAGGCCTCCGAGCTGCTCGAGGACCTGGCGACCGCGACCGACATCGACCACAAGGCGACCGAGCTGGAGGACATCCGCAAGCGCCTGAAGGCCCGCGAGACCCCCAAGAGCGGCTTCTGCTGGCACTGCCGCAAGCCGCTTCACGCCCGGTCCCGCTCCTGTCCCTTCTGCGGCGAGGCACAGTAGCCGGAAGCCGCTGAGACTCAGTAACTTCCCGCACGGGACCTTTGACACCCTGCGCGCCGGGGGCATAGACTCCTAGCAAGGCGAAATCGGGCGGAGCCGTCTCCCGGAAGACGGGTGGCGTGCGCTCACTCGTCCAAGCCCCACAGGGAGTTGGAACGATGCACATCAACGATCTCCTGAAGATCGCGTCGGAGCGGAAGGGCTCGGACCTTCACCTGAAGGTCGGCTCGCACCCCGTGGTGCGCATCAACGGCGAGCTGATCCCGCTCGTCGAGACCAAGCGGCTCATGCAGGAAGACACCATCGCCATGGCGTTCTCCATCATGAGCAACCGCCAGAAGCAGAAGTTCAAGGAGAACCTCGAGATCGACATCGCGTACTCGGTGCCGGGTCTCGGCCGCTTCCGCTGCAACGTGTTCCAGCAGCGCGGCACCGTCGGCCTCGTGCTGCGCGTGATCCCGGTCAAGATCCTGACGGTCAAGGAACTGGGCCTGCCGGTGGTGCTGGAGAAGATCGCCGGCGAGCAGCGCGGGATGGTGCTCTGCACCGGGACCACGGGCTCGGGCAAGTCGACCACGCTGGCCGCGATCATCGACTACATCAACACCCAGCGCTGCGAGCACATCATCACGATCGAGGACCCGATCGAGTTCCTCCATCGCGACAAGAAGTCGATCGTCAACCAGCGCGAGATCGAGGTCGACACCAAGAGTTTCGCGGCGGCGCTGCGCTCTGCCCTGCGCCAGGACCCCGACGTGATCCTGGTCGGCGAGATGCGCGACTACGAGACGATCGAGACCGCGATCACGGCGGCCGAGACCGGCCACCTCGTGTTCTCGACCCTGCACACGCTGGACGCGACGGAGACCGTCAACCGCATCATCTCGGTCTTCCCGCCGCACCAGCAGAAGCAGATCCGCCTCCAGCTCGCCGGCGTGCTCAAGGCCGTCATCTCGATGCGGCTGATCCCGCGCGCCGACAACAACGGCCGTGTGCCGGCGACCGAGGTGATGATCACGACGCCGTTCATCCGCGACTGCATCATCAACAAGGACAAGACCAAGCTGATCCACGAGGCGATCGCGGCCGGCGTCTCGCAGTACGGGATGCAGACCTTCGACCAGGCGGTGTTCTACCTGTACAAGAAGGAGCTGATCACCTACGACGAGGCGATGCGCCGCTGCTCGAACCCCGACGAGTTCAAGATGCGGGTGCAGGGCGTGCAGTCGACCTCCGACATGGCCGCCGAGGAGATGGAGAAGTCCATCGAATCGTTCGAGATGGAATGAGCCTCGGCTTGGCCCGTCCCGACTCCGCCTGGGAGCAAGCGATCGCCCGCCTGTCGCGGCGCGATTTCTCCGAGGCCGAGCTGCGCCGGGCGCTCGGCCGGGACGGCTACGCCGAGCCCGAGGTCGAGGCCGTGCTGATCCGGCTGCGCGAGAAGCGCCTGCTCGACGACGCCCGCTACGCGCGCCGGCGGGCCCAGCGCGGTCTCGCGGAGCGCGGCATGGGCCGGCTCCGGGTTCGCGCCGAGCTGCGCAGCCGCGGCGTGCACCCGAAGCTGGCCGACGTCGCCGTCGCCGAGGCGCTGGCCGAGGCACCCGAGCCGGTCCGCATCGAGGCCCTGGCCCGCGCCTGGTGGCGCACCCACAAGAGCGGCGAGCCGCAGGCCCGCGTGCGCCGGCTGGCCGGCTGGCTGGTCCGCCGCGGCTTCCCCGCTTCCGCCGTCGCGGACAAGCTGCGTCACCTGTTCCCGCGAGATGCCGACGGCTTCGGCGAGATCGCCGACGCACCCGAAGAAGACTAGAAGGAGCAGAAGAGTCCTACCGTGAAGACCGCCGACCAGATCCGCCACGCCTTCCTGCGCTACTTCGAGGAGCGCGGCCACCGCGTCGTCAAGAGCAGCTCGCTCGTCCCCGAGAGCGACCCCACGCTGCTGTTCGCCAACGCGGGCATGAACCAGTTCAAGGACCTCTTCCTCGGCCGCGAGAAGCGCGACTACGCCCGCGCCGCCTCGTCGCAGAAGTGCGTCCGCGCCGGCGGCAAGCACAACGACCTCGAGAACGTGGGCCAGACCGCGCGCCACCACACCTTCTTCGAGATGCTCGGCAACTTCTCGTTCGGCGACTACTTCAAGAAGGACGCGATCGCCTTCGGCTGGGAGTTCCTGACCAGGGACCTCGGCCTCGACCCGTCGCGGATGAAGGTCACGATCTTCCGCGGCGAGGACGGCGTGCCGCGCGACAGCGAGGCCCACGGCTTCTGGCTGGAGCACGTCGCCGCCGACCGCATCCTGGAGCTCTCGGCCAAGGACAACTTCTGGGCGATGGGCGACACCGGCCCCTGCGGTCCCTGCTCCGAGATCCACTTCCACCAGGGCGACGACCTGCCCTGCGCCGACGAGGCGGCCGGAGGGAAGTGCAAGGGCGTCGAGTGCGAGTGCGACCGCTGGCTGGAGATCTGGAACCTGGTCTTCATGCAGTTCGACCGCGATTCCGCCGGCAAGCTGACGCCGCTGCCGGCGCCGTGCGTCGACACCGGCATGGGCCTCGAGCGCGTCAGCGCCGTCGCCCAGGGCCACCGCTCGAACTACGACACCGACCTGTTCACCCCGCTGTTCGCCGCGATCTCGAAGCTGTGCGGCAAGCCGTACGGGGCGACGACCTCCGCCGACGACATGTCGATGCGGGTGATCGCCGACCACATGCGGGCGACGACGTTCCTGGTCGGCGACGGCGTGATCCCCGGCAACGAGGGACGCGGCTACGTGCTGCGCAAGATCATGCGTCGCGCGCTGCGCCACGGCCGCCGGCTCGGCATCGAAGGCGCCGTGCTGGTGCCGCTGATCGACGCGGTGGTCGAGCGCATGGCGGGCGCCTACCCGGAGCTGCACAACCAGAAGGACTCGATCCGCAAGATCGTCGAGGTCGAGGAGGACCGCTTCTCGACCACCCTGCGCCAGGCGTTCGTGATGTTCGACCAGGCGGCGGCGAAGCTGAAGGCGGGCGACGTGCTGCCCGGCGCCGAGGCCTTCCGCCTGTACGACACCTACGGCCTGGCCCTCGACTTCACCGAGGAGCTGGCGAAGGACCGCGGCCTCACGGTCGACAACGCCGGCTTCGACCGCGAGTTGCAGGCCCAGCAGGAACGCGCCCGCAGCGCCAGCAAGCTGGGCGCGGTCACCGGCGACCCGGTCTACATGGAGCTGCTGCACAAGCAGAAGCCGCAGTTCGTCGGCTACGACACGCTGGCCCTCGACGAGGCGCGGGTGCTGGCCGTGGTCCGCGGCGGCGCCTCCGTGAGCCGGCTCGACGTGGGCGAGGAGGGCGAGATCATCCTCGACCGCACGCCGTTCTACGGGGAGTCGGGCGGCCAGGTCGGCGACCGCGGCGTGATCGCCGCCGAGGGCGCGGCGGCGGACGTCACGGACTGCCGGCTGCCGGTGCCCGGGCTTTACTCCCACCACGTCAAGGTCACGGCGGGCGGCTTCGAGCCGGGCATGGTCGTGCGCTGCGAGGTCGACCCCGCCCACCGCGCGGGCGCCATGCGCCACCACAGCGCGACCCACCTGCTCCACGCCGCGCTGCGCGAGATCCTCGGCCCCCACGTCAAGCAGGCGGGCTCCATGGTCGCGCCCGACCGGCTGCGCTTCGACTTCAGCCACTACGCGGGGGTCACGCCGCGCGAGCTGCGCCACCTCGAGAACCGGGTCAACGGCGAGATCCTGCGCAACACGGGCCTGGAGACGAAGGTGATGGGCCGCGAGGAGGCGCTCTCCTACGGCGCCCTGGCCTTCTTCGGCGACAAGTACGGCGAGCGCGTGCGGGTGGTCGAGGTGCCGGGCTTCTCGAAGGAGTTCTGCGGCGGCACCCACGTCCACCGCACGGGCGACATCGGCCTGTTCCTGTTCAGCTTCGAGCAGGGCATCTCGGCCGGCACCCGCCGCGTCGAGGCGCTCGCGGGCGACGCCGCGATGGCCCGCGCCCAGGCCGACCAGGGCATCCTCGAAGAGCTCGAGCAGGCCGCCAAGACGGATCGCCGCGCGCTGGTCGACGAGTACGCGAAGTTGCGCGACCAGTTGAAGACCAGGGAGCGCGAGGTCCAGGCGCTGAAGATGAAGCTGGCTACCGGTGGCGGCGGCGCCAGCGACGACGAAAAGGCCGAGCACGCCGGCGTCCGGCTGCTCACGCCCCGCTACGACGGCCTCGACAAGAAGTCGCACGCGGCCGTGGTCGACGACCTGCGCAACCGCCACAAGGCGGCGCCGTTCCTGATCGTCTCCGCGGCCGTCGCGGAGGACGGCGTGCACGTGATCGCCGCCGTGTCGGAGTCGCTCCAGGGCCGGGTGAAGGCGCCCGAGCTGATGAAGCGGCTGGGGCTGCGCGGCGGAGGTCGGCCCGACTTCGCGCAGGGCGGCGGCGTGGCCGCAGACGACGTGGACGCGATGAGGAAGAAGGCGGGAGAGCTGATGCGCGAGATGCTGGAGGGTGTCGGTGCAGCCTGAGCGCCGGGTCGGCCTGCTGTTCCTGATCACGGCCCTGGCGGCCCCGGGGGCAACGGCCCAGATCTACACCCGGGTCAAGGCCAACGGCGTGATCGAGGCCACCAACATGCCGGCGGGAAACGACTTCCGCCTCACCTACCCCGGCAAGGGCCGACTCATCCACTCGCGCGGCTTCCGCCGCGTGGCCTACAACGGCGAGTACGACCGCCACATCTTCGACGCGGCGACCACCCACGGCGTCTCGGCGGAGCTCGTCAAGGCCGTGATCCAGGTCGAGTCCGAGTTCGACCACCTGGCCGTTTCGTCCAAGGGCGCTCAGGGCCTGATGCAACTGATGCCCCCGACCGCCCGCCGCTTCGGCGTCGGCGACGCGTTCGATCCGCGCCAGAACATCTTCGGCGGTGTCGAGTACCTCGCGTTCCTGCTGCGCACGTTCCAGGGCGACGTGTCGATGGCACTGGCCGGCTACAACGCCGGCGAGAACGCCGTCATCCGCCACAAGGGTATCCCGCCGTACAAGGAGACCCGCGGCTACGTGAAGAAGATCCAGGGCCTGCTCGAGGGCGGCTACTCCGGGCCCACCTACCGCCGCGCCTCGACGGTCAGCCCCGCGCCGGGCCTCGGCGCCGGTAGCGAGAGCGCCCATTACTTCGCCCCGGGTGCAGGCGCCGGCCGGCTGCGCACGGCCACCCCGACGTCGGTCGCGGCGCGTGGCGTACGGATCGCAGCGGCGGCCCCCCGCGCCGTCGCGCCGCCGCTGCCGCCGCGGACCTACTACAAGTGGACCGACTCCCGCGGCCAGTGGCACGTGGCCCAGGAGCCCCCGCCCGAGGGCATCGCGTACTCGATGATCCGGGGCCTGGACTAGGAGTTCGACCATGCCCCCCGAACGCGACGACGAAGGCCTGTTCGTCGCCCACTTCGAGCGCGGGCGCGAGCAGTTCGACGCCGGTCGCATCGGCGAGGCCGAGAAGGACCTGGTCGAAGCCTGCCTGATCCGGCCGCGCGACCAGCGCGTGCTGAACCTGCTGGGCCTCGTCTACTTCAAGCAGCAGAAGTACGCCAAGGCCGAGGAGGTCTACCGCCGGCTCGCCGTCGAGAGCCCCGACGTGCCGACGCTCTTCTACAACCTCGGCCTGATCTACTTCAAGCTCGGCCGGCTCGAGGAGGCCGAGACCGCGTTCCAGAAGTCACTCGAGCTCGGGCCCGAGAACGCCAAGATCGAGTTCTACCTGGGCTCGATCTACGAGAAGCTGCACCGCTTCCAGGACGCCATCTACCGCTACCGCCATGCGGGCGCCAGCCTGATGGTCCGACGCGTCGAGGACAAGATCGCGGCCGGCCCCGGCCCCGCTGCGCCGCCGGCCCGGCCCGCGGCCCCGGCGGTAGCCCGACCCAGGGCCCCGCTGCCGCCGCTACCACGCTCGACGGCCGACACGGCGGAGTTCCGCGTCGACTCGGTCAAGCAGGCCCTGCACGAACAGGACGATGCAGCCACGCTGGTGCCCGGCAAGCGGGTCGAGAAGGTCAGTCCGGCCCTGCTCGCGCGCTCCGCGGCGACCGACACCAACCGCTTCAAGGTGACGGAGAGCGCCGACGCCGATGCGCGCCGGTTGGAGCCCGCCACCAAGCACCCGGTGCTGGGCTCGTTCCGGCCGCTGGAGCGCGGCCTGCTCGAGGCCACGTTCTCCGGCAAGCTGTTCATCAAGCAGGGCACGATCTACTCGTACAGCGGCAACCTGACCTTCTGGGTCAAGGAGAAGCGCCCCGGCGGCCGCAACCCGTTGGTCATCATCTCCGGCTCGGGCCGCGTGTTGCTGACCGACGGCGATCGCGAGATCACGTTCGTCCACGTCACCGAGGACGAGCAGGTGTTCGTCGAGCCCGGCCACCTGCTGGCCTGCGAGGAGACGCTGACGCCGCGCTACGTGCCGCTGGTGCCGGGCGTCGAGTACGTCGTGTTCGAGGGCAGGGGCTCGGCCGCACTGTCGATCGCCAGCAAGGCGCTGTCGCTGTCGGTGACGCCGGACCTGCCGGTCTCGGTGCCCTACTCGGCGATCATCACCTGGAGCGGGCGCCTGCAGGCCACGCTGATCGACGACCCCCACCTGCGCGAGATGATCCTGCCGCCCGCCCGTCGCGACGAGCCGTTGCTGCGGATCGAAGGCGCCGGCCGCGTGCTCGTCGAGCAGACTCCCTAGGCGCTCAGCGCCACAGGCCCGGCAGCGCCTGCAGCGCGCCGCGGGCCGTGTACAGCCCCTGCACCTCGCCGCGGAAGCCGTGCCAGCAGGCCGTGCAGCCGTGGTTCGCGCTCTGGGCCTTGAGGCGATCGACAACGGCGGCGGCGGGCTCCTCGACCAGCGAGCCCGCGACGTCCGCCGGGCCCTGGAACTCCACGCAGCGCGAGACGCGGCCGCGGTGGTCGATGTTGAAGAAGGCGCGGCCCGCGGGACACCCGGGCACACCGCCGGCCAGGGCGCGGTCGAGGCCCTCGACGACCGACGGGCTGGAGGCCAGCGGGCGACCGCGGCGCCGCGCCTCGAGCAGCGCCGGCGCCAGTGGCGCGCCAGCCGCGGGCATCGGGTACGGCACGTCGACGGCCAGCTCCACGCCCAGCCGCTCGGCCAGTTGCAACGCGCGTTCGAGGCCGTCGACGCCGGCACCGGGGTCGAGCGCGAGCTTCAGCCGTACCGCCCCGCGCCCGCCTTCGCGCAACGCCTCGACCGCGGCCACCGCCCGCGCGTGCGCACCCGGCAGCCCCGCGCGCTCGTCGTGCCGGGCTGGCTCGCCGTCGTAGAGCACGACAGCGGCGCTGCGCAGCCCCGCGTCCCAGAGCCCGGTCGCCACCGCGGGGTTGACCAGCCAGCCGTGGGTCGTCAACCGGACCTCGTGCTGCGGCGACGCCGCGGCCACGACCTGGCGCAGGCCCGGGTGCAGCAGCGGCTCGCAGCCCGAGAGCGACAGCACGAGGCTGCCGAGGCTGGACAGGCCTTCGACCACCCGCAGGCAGTCGTCGGTGGCGAGTTCTGCCTCGCCGCCCTCGGCGCGGTGCTCGCAGAACTGGCACAACGAGTTGCAGCGCCGCACGAGCTGCCACGAGGCGTACACCGGGCGGCCGCGCAGCCAGCCGCCCAGCAGCCGCAGCCGCTTCACCGAACCTCGACCACGTCCTTGGGCAACTTCAGGTCGAAGGCGTCCTTCGGCAACGCGCCGTTGACCGTCACCTTCTCGAACAGGATCGTCGTGTGATCGCCGGTGGGCTCGGTCAGCCGGGTCTGCACCGGGATGCCACGAGCCTGGTCGACGTACAGGCGGATCGCGGAGAAGACCGAGTTCTGCTCGGGCCGCGGCTGCAGGTCGAGCACGTGGCAGCGCAGCCCCGCCACCGTCTCCTCGCCGACGAGGGTGACCTTGTACTTGTCGCCGAGCCCCGCCGCCCCGGGGCCGAAGCCCACCAGCAGGTCGGCCTCGCCCTTCGCCTTGCCCTTGAACACCTGCTTCGAACGCGGGAAGTAGCGGAAGAACTCCCCGTCGCGGATCATCACCGCGCTCTCCTGCGGCACGAGGTAGTTCCAGCGGAAGCGGCCGGGCACCTGCAGGTAGACCGTGCCCTTCTGCACGGTCTTCTCGTCGAGCAGCACCACCAGCCTGGTTTCGACGAAGCCGGCCTGCATGGTCTTCAGCGAGCGCCCCGCGGTCTCCAGCGCGCGCAGCACGGAGGCGGCGTCCGCAGCCGCGGCCGCCGGCGCCAGCATCGCCAGCAGCAGGGCCGCCGGCAGCCGCCTCACGGCCGCACCATCGGGTCGCCCCACATCCCCGCCGGGGTCAGCGTCAGCACCAGGAACAAGGCGATGCACAGCAGATCGTAGGCCAACGTGCCGCGGTCGTAGTCCCACAACAGCAGCCGCGCCCGCGCCGACAGCGCGCTCATGCGCGGGCGCCGGGAGCGTGTTCAGCGTACATGAGCCCGTCCCTCATCTCGAAGATCCGGTCGGTGACGTTCGCGGCCTCGGGGTTGTGGGTGATCATCACCACGGTCTGGCCCAGCCGCTTGTTGAGCCCGCGGAACAGCTCGAGTATGAGCGTGCTGTTGCGCGAGTCGAGGTTGCCCGTCGGCTCGTCCGCCAGCACGATCGCCGGCTGGTTGACCAGCGCGCGGGCGATCGCCACCCGCTGCTGCTCGCCGCCCGACAGGTCGAGCGGCTTCATCTCCGACTTGTGCGGCAGCCCGACCAGCTCCAGCAGCTCGTTGACCCGCTCCCGCGGCAGCGGCTCCCCCGCCCCCACCTGGCGGGCGATCTCCAGGTTTCCGCGCACGCTGAGCGTCGGCAGCAGGTTGAAGCGCTGGAACACGAAGCCGATCTTGCTGCGGCGCACCGCCGTGCGCTCGCGGTCGCCGGCGGCCGAGATCTCCAGGCCGTCGACGATCACCCTGCCCGAGCTGGGGTGGGCCAGGCCGCCGAGCAGGTGCAGCAGGGTCGACTTGCCCGAGCCGGAGGGCCCCATGATCGACACGAACGAGCCACGCGGCACGGCCATGTCCACGCCTTGCAGCGCCGGCACCTCGACCTTGCCGACGTGGTACACCATGCGCAGGTCGATCGTCTGCAGGATGTGATCGCCAGCCGGCATGCTCAGGACGTCACCTCCACGGTCTCGAACCCCTGCGGCACTCGCGGCTCGAACAGCTTGTCGGGGGCTTCGACGTTGCGTTCCGCGCGGTCGAACGTCAGCCTCGCCTCGTATCCCTCGCGCCGCAGCAGCGTGACGTCGCCCGGCAGCTCCTCGCGCCAGGCCGCCAGGCGGGCCTCGGTCACCAGGTCGCCGGCCGCATCGTAGAACAGCAGCCGCAGCGGTCGCAGCGACTCGCGATCGAACACGATCCGGCGGCCCGGGCGCAGCCCAGGGCCCGCGTCGTGCAGCTCGGTCAGCGCCAGCGTCGCGCGGTCGGCCTCCCACAGCAAGCGCGCTCCCGCGGCCACCGGCTCGGGCAGCAGCGCGGCCACGACGTCGGCGGCGCGCAGCGCCTCGTACGGCGCGTCGGTGCTCTCGGAGCGCGGCGCGCCGCCCTCCGCCCCGGTCCAGACCTTTTTCTTCGACGGCACCTGGAACCAGAAGCGGCGGCCGTCGGCGACCACCTCGAGGGCCGTCACCACCGCAACCGAGCCCTTCACGTACAGGCGGCCCGGCCGCGCCGCCACGAGCCGCACGCCGAGCCGGCGCACGCGCGCGGCCTTCAGATCCTTGACCTCGAGTTCGCCCGCGGCCGAGAAGGAACGCAGCCCCGCGCAGTACTCCTGGTAGCGGGCGAGGGCTTCCGCCGGACGCAGCTCCGCGGCCGGGCGGAACGGCTCGACCTGGGTCAACGGCCGGCTCGCGCCGCAACCCATGGCCAGCAGGCCGAGCGCGAGCAGCGCGGCTCTCACGCCGGGGTGACCTCGAACAGCCCGGGGCCGCCGACCCGGCCTTCGATCCGGGTCGGGATGCCGAAGGCCTGGAGCACGCCGGCGACCGTCTGCAGGTGGAGCGTGATCTCGGACGTGACCAGCTGGCCGCCGCGGCCGAGCGCCATCGGCACGGCGAGCTGGTCGGCCAGGTGCGGGTCGACGGCTTCCTCGCGCTCGAGGAAGTGCATCAGGTCGCGCGCGATCCGCGCGCCCACGGACTCGGGTCGGCTGCGGCGGTCGAAGAGCACGCTGAAGCCGGCACGACCGCGCTCGAACACGGCCTCCAGCATCAGCCACGCGCCGGGCGACTCGGAGCGCCAGCGCTCGTCGACGTGCCAACTGGCCTCGAGGCGTCGACGCTCCCACAGTTCCTGGATGGCCGCGTCGCGCATCTTGGCCGCGATGCCCGGCATCCGCACGCCACCCGCGTGGCCGTGGATCGACACCAGCGCGCCGCGGTCCGTCAGCTCGAGCGCGGCCTCCGGCCGCACGGCCGGCAGCACGTCCAGCCGCACGTCGCCGCCGCCGCGCGGGAACAGGCCCGGCCGGACCATCCGTCCGTCCACGCGCTGGCCCGCCAGCGACGCCGTCTGCGCGAAGGGCCCGAGGAAGTACTCCCAGGGCGGCGAGGCCGGCACGTGGGTGCCGCCGGTGACGCGCACCCGGGAGCGCTCGGCCGCGCGCGAGAGCGCCGGCACCAGCGCCTGGAGCACCAGCGTCACCGATCCCGCCGTGCCGATCTCGAACTCGTAGTCGCCGGCCGTCGCGGCGCCCGGCTCGAAGCGCAGTTGCAGCGAGCCCTCGAAGCCGTGGGTCACGGTGGCGCCGCTGGCGAGCGCGACGGCGCGGACCGCGGCGAGGTGCTGCGGGCGCAGGCCGGGGCGCGTGCGCCCCGCGCGGATGGCGGTGACGTGGAAGGCCTGGCCGGTGGCGACCGAGAGAGCGAGGGCCGCGCGCAGGATCTGGCCACCGCCTTCCCCGGCGGCGCCGTCGATCGGGATCGCGCTCACGCCGACACCGCGAGGCGGTCCAGGCGTGGTGCGATCAGGCCGGGACCAGTTGCGCGCCCATCTCCTGCCGCAACGCTCGCGGCACGAAGTAGCCGGGCATGGCCACGACCCGGGTGATCGTGTCGATGCCCTCGAAGTGCCGCAACAGGGCTTCCTGCGCCTGCGGGTAGGTCTCCGCGGCGAAGAAGCGCTCGATCGGCACGACCAGTCCGTCCGGCGTCCGGCGATCGAAGCGCAGCCGCAACACCGGCAGCAGGTCCTCCGCCGAGAAGCCCGAGTTCCACCACAACGCCCGCTCCGGCACCCAGGCGGAGATCTCCTCCACCGTCACCGTGCGGTGATGGCGAAGCTCCATCAGGTTGCGCCACAGATCGAACTCGGCCAGCGGGACGAAGCGCTGATTGGCGCTCTCGTCCGGCCCATCGAGTCGGCAGTGGACGAGGGCCACCTCGTCGGACATGCTCACTTTCTGTGCAAGAGCCGCGCCCCGCCCCTTCGAGCCCATCCAAGTTGTTCTGAATCAGTGACATGGCAGCAATGAAGTCGGTGAGCGACGAAACCCTGCCGCTCACTGACTTGTTACTCTTCGCTACGTCCCGGCCGGAAACAGCGCCGGCAGCGGGCTTCGTACTGGTCGGCCCCGCCGACGACCACGCGATCGGTCGCGGCGACCAGGCGCTGGGTCCGGTTGGCAGGAGCGCCGCACTGCATGCAGATCGCGAGCGTCTTGTCGACGTACTCGGCGATCGCCATCAGTGCCGGCATCGGCTCGAACGGCCGCCCCAGGTAGTCCTGGTCCAGGCCCGCGACGATCACGCGGATGCCGCGGTTGGCCAGGGTGTTGGCGACCTCGATCAGGGTCTGGTCGAAGAACTGGCCCTCGTCGACGCCGACGACCTCGGTGTCGGCGTCGACTCGCTGCAGGATCTCGGCGGCCGCGTCGATCGGCTCGGACGGCAGGCGCATCTCGGAGTGGCTGACGACGTGGTCGGCGGCGAAGCGGTCGTCGATCCGGGGCTTGAACAGGCGCACCTTCTGGCGCGCGATCTGGGCCCGCCGGATGCGGCGGATCAGCTCTTCGCTCTTGCCGGAGAACATGCTGCCGGCGACGACCTCGATCCAGCCGGAACCGGTGCGTGGAAGCGGGTTCAAGGGCGGACTTTCGGGCTAGCGGTTGGCGCGTTCGATGTAGGAGCCGGTCTGGGTGTCGATGCGGATCACCTCGCCTTCGGAGATGAAGGCCGGCACCGTGACGATCAGGCCCGATTCCATCCGCGCGGGCTTGCCCACGTTGGACACGGAAGCGCCCTTGATCGACGGCTCGGTCTCCATCACCTTCAGCTCGACCGTCAGCGGCAGCTCGATGCCGACCGGGCGACCGTCGTAGAACTCGACCATCAGCATGATGTTGGGGATCAGGTAGTTGACCGTGTCGCCCAGGATCTCCGCGGAGAGCCCGACCTGCTCGTAGGTCTCCTGGTTCATGAAGAAGAACATGTCTCCTTCGCGATACAGGTACTCCATCTTGGACTCGTCCAGGATCGCGCGCTCGACCATGTCCACGGAACGGTAGCGGTGGTCGCTGATCGCGCCGGTGCGCAGGTTGCGGAGGCGGGACTGGACCATGCCGCGCAGGTTGCCCGGCGTCTTGTGCTGGGCCTCCACGACCCGGTACAACTCGCCGTCGTGCTTGATCGCCATGCCGCGCTTCAACTGGGTCGCCTGGATCATCTCGAAGACGTCTCCTGTGACTTCTCTGCTCTGGTCGGGGCGCGCGCCCGCCCAGGGGCGCCGCGGGCCTGAAGAAAGGGGCCACCCCGCGGGCGACCCCGGCCAAACACGAGATTATAGCGGACCGGAGGGCTACTCGACCTCGAGCCCCCGCAGGTCGACCCGGAACGGCACCTGCTTGAAGCCGGCCTCGCGCAGCGCCGGCGCGACCCGCTCCCGGGGCCCGTCGCCGCGAGCCCCCGGCGGTGCCCACACCGCCACCATCCCGCCGCCGCCGGCGCCACAGACCTTGGCCGCCCCGCCGAGCTCGCGGGCGATCGACGCGATGCGGTCGATCTCGGGCGTCGTCACCCCCGGGGCCAGTCGCTTGCGCGCTTCCCACTCGTCGTTCATCGCCTGCGCCACGCCTTCGACGCGGCCGGCCTCGAGCGCGGTCTTCAACTCCCCCGCCGCCCGCACGATCGCCGACAGCGCCTGGCGCACGCCGGGGTCGCCGTCGATCTGGCCCTTGAACACGTCCCAGTTGTTGATGCCCGAGAAGCGGGTCGCGCCGGCATCGAACAGCAGCAGGCACTCCTCGACGAGGCCCGGGTCCGCCTTCAGCTTCTCGACCTTGATCGCGCCCGGGTCGAGCCGCAGCCCGAGCACGCCACCGTGCAGCGCGGCGTGGTAGTCCTGCACACCGGTCGGCACGCCGATGCACTGCGCCTCCGCATCGCGCACGATCGGCCACAGGCCGTCGGCATCGAGGCTGCGCCCGATCGCCGTGGCCGCCGCCGCGGCGATCGTCACCGCCAGCGCGGACGAGCCGCCGAGCCCCGAACCCGCGGGCACCCGCGAGTGGGTCACCACCTTGAGCCCCTCGTCGATGCCCAGCGCGCGCAGGATGAACGCGGGCAGCGACAGCTCTCCCGCTTCGATCGCGGCGTGGACCGAGGGCGACTCCGTCTTGCGCTGGGTGTCCTTCGATTCCAGCAGCACCCCGCTGACACCGGTCTCGACCCGGGTGTGGGCCCGACGGTCGATCGCGACGTTGACCGTGACGGCGCCCGGGTGGAACAGGTACAGCGGCCAGATGTCGAGCGTGCCGCCCGCCAGGTCGACGCGGGTCGGGGCCGAGGCCTCCACCACGGTCTTCACGCCAGCCCCAGCAGCGGACACAGCACGCGCAGCGTTGCGAACACGACGAAGAAACCGATCAGGTCCACGATCACTCCGATCCGCATCATGGCGGTGAGCGGCACCAGCCCGGTGCCGTAGACGAGGGCGTTGGGCGGGGTGCCGGCGGGAAACATGAAGCCCAGGCTGGCGCCGAAACCGACGGCCAGCAGCGGCGGAACGACGCTGACCCCGATCTCCCGCGCCAGCGCGATCACGAGCGGGGCCAGCATCGAGACCGTGGCCGCGTTCGAGGCCACCTCGGTCAGCACGATGGTGAGCAGCAGGGCGAGGGCCGTCAGCCCCCACAAGGTCGAGACGCCCGTGGCGGCCAGCGCGCCGCGGCCGAGCGCCTCCGCGAGGCCGGTGTCGAACATCAGCTTGCCGAGTGCCAGGCCGCCGCCGAACAGCATCAGCGTGCCCCAGTCGATGCGCTGGGCGTCGCTCCAGGCCAGCGCGCGGCGGCCGCCGCCGATCGGCAGCACGAACAGGGCGCCCCCGGCGCAGAGCGCCACGACCGCCTCGTCGAGCACGCCCGCCAGTCGCCCGAGCGCCGACTCACGCAGTCCCGCCAGGCCGACCACGCCCGGCAGCAGCCAGAGCACGACGGCGACCACGAACACGGCCATGCAGGTGCGATCGCCGGTCGACCATCGCGGCAGCGCCGCCTGCTCGGCGCGGACGTGGCGCATCAGCGCCTCGCCGTCCACGCCAGCCGCGGCGACTTCGTGGCGGTCGCGCCAGCGGCCGATCGTGGTCAGCACCAGCAGCATCGCCAGCGCAACCGGCACCCCGATCGCCATGAACGTCAGGAAATCGAGGTGCACGCCCGCGTGGCGTTCGAGGAAGCCGAGCGCGATCAGGTTCGGCGGGCTGCCCACCGGCGTGGCCACCCCGCCGACGGAAGCGGCGATGCCGACCGTGATCAGCAGCGTCGCCGGCGACTGGCGGGCGCCCGCCTTGTCCAGTGCCCGCACGATGCCCAGCGCGATCGGCAGCATCATGGCCGCGGTCGCCGTGTTGCTGATCCACATCGACACGGCGGCCGTGACCAGCCCCAGCGCGAGCGGGACGCGCCCGGGCCGCGTGCTGATGCCGGGCAGCGCCAGCACGAACAGCGCAAGCCGGCGGTCGAGGCCGTGGACGTGGAGCGCCTCGGCCAGCAGGAACGAGCCGAGGAACAGGAAGATCACCGGGTCGCCGAACGGCGCGAACACCTCGCGCGCGCGGCCGAGGCCGAGCAACACCGCGAGGCACGGGCCCAGCAGCGCCGTGACCGCCAGCGGAACGGCCTCGGTCACCCACCACACGACCACCAGTCCCATCACCGCGGCCAGCCGGTGGGCGGGCGCCGGCAGCGACAGCGGGGCCGCCAGCAGCAACACGAAGGTGACCGGCCCGAGCAGCAGTATCCAGACCGGGGCCGCCTTGGCGTCGCTCGGGGCGTTCATGGGCGTGCGGATTGTATCCGCCTGGGGCATGCTCTCCGGGCATGGACTGCCCGCGCTGCGGACACCCCAACGACGAAGCCGCGGGCGAGTGCATCCGCTGCGGCGTGGTCTTCGCCCGTGCCGCGCGTCCGCCCCGGCCGCGGCCCGCGCCCCCCCCTGCGCCCGCGCCGGCCGGGTCGGGAGCGGCTGCGGCCCGCATCATCCTCGCCATCGTCGTGGTGGGCGTGACCGCGGTGGTGGCGATCCGAGGGTGGCG
This sequence comes from Vicinamibacteria bacterium, assembly GCA_023701125.1. GTDB lineage: Bacteria > Acidobacteriota > Vicinamibacteria > Fen-336 > Fen-336 > WYBL01. The sequence goes on from JAMPXO010000011.1 coordinate 54,128, forward strand.
CAACGCCTCCGCGGGCAGGCCCGCGGCCGGCGCACGCTCGGCACCGGTGACCTCCGCCGCGGCGGTCGACACGGCGCCGCCCGAGGGCCTCGGCGCAGGCTTCGACGCGGCCCCGTCGGTCGAGGCCTTCGACGCCGCGCCGGTGAGAGGCCTCGACGCCGACTCGGCGCGCGACCTCGCCCACGTCAAGGCGCTCGCCCACCGGGTGCCGTCGGACGCCGACCTGGAGATCGCCGAGCGCCTGCTCGCCCGCCACGGCGCGAACCTGCCCGGCCTGCAGCAGCACGTCGCGAACCTGTACGTGCGGGCCGCCCGCGCGGACCACGACGCCCACCGCCAGGCCCGGGCCGCGACCCGGCTCGAGCGCGCCGCCGCGCTGATCCCGGATCGCCCCGAGCCGTGGGTCGCGCTCTCGGTCGTGCGGCTCGACGCCTCCCAGTGGAGCGAGGCCGAGGCCGCGGCCCGGCGCGCCGTCGAACTCGATCCGCAGAACCCGCAGGCCACGCTGCACCTGGCCTGGGCGCTCTACCGCCAGGACCGCAACCGCGAGGCGGCGGCCCTGCTCGACGAACTGCTCGCCATCCGCGAGGACGCCTCGGCCCGCGGCCTGCGCGAGCGCATCCGCAAGCAGGGCCGGGACGAGGCGGGCATGGCCGAGCATCGCGCCGCCCACTTCACGCTGCGCTTCGAGGGCGACGAAGCGGCCGACATCGGCCACGAGATCCTGCAGGCGCTGGAGCGCCACCGGGCGACGCTGGTCAGTACCCTCGACCACGAGCCGGAGGCGCCGATCGCGGTGATCCTGTTCTCGCGCGAGGCCTACTACGACGCCGCCGGCGCGCCGCGCTGGTCGGGAGGCGTGTTCGACTCGATCGACGGCCGCATCCGCATCCCGATCGGCGGCCTCGATCGCTCGCTGACGCCCGACATGGACGAGACCCTGGTCCACGAGGTGACCCACGCGTTCGTGGCCGACCTGTCGAAGACCGTGTGCCCGCGCGACGTCCACGAGGGACTCGCCCAGTACATGGAGGGCAAGCGCAGCGAGGAGGCGTTCGGCGCGCGCGGCCTGGCGTTCCTGGCCGCCGGCCGCATCCCCGGCGTCCAGGGCTTCTACGCCGGCGCCCTCTCGTTCGTCGAGCACCTGATCGCGGAACGCGGCATGGGCGGCCTCCGCGAACTGCTGGTGGCGATGGGCGAGACGCGCTCCGAGGAGGCCGCCTTCGAGCAGGTCTACGGCCGCGGCGCGACGGCCCAGCGCAAGGCGTGGATCGAGCGCCTGCGCCAGCGTTACCCGCTCTGAGCGGGTCCTCGTTCAGCGGATGATGAGCTGGTAGGGCAACAGCGCCAGCGGCCGACCGTCGAACAGCCGGTCTGCCCGCGCCAGCGCCTGCTGCAACTCGGCCCCGAGCCGGCCGAATTCGGCGGCCTCGTCGGGCTGCTCCATCAGCATGTCGAAGAAGCCCTTGCGCTCGGGCAACACGACGATCGCGACGGTCTCGTCCGCGCCGATCCGGGCCTTCTCGCGGGCCAGGTCGAAGGCCTCGTCGAGGCCGCCCAGCTTGTCGACCAGGCCGATCTCGAGCGCCGCCCGCCCCGACCACACCCGGCCCTGGGCGACGGCGTCGATCTCGACCGGCTTCTTCTTGCGGCCAAGGGCGGCCTTGCTGACGAACTCGGCGTAGAAGCCGTCCATGCTGCGGCGGATGCGGACCCGCTCTTCGTCGGTCCACGGCCGCGACGCGCTGTAGATGTCGGAGCTGGGCCCGCGGCGCAGGACCTCGGTGCGCAGCCCGATCTTCTCGTACAGGCCCTGCAGGTTGAACTTGCCGCTGAACACGCCGATCGAGCCGGTGACGGTGTTGGGCTGGGCCACGATGGCGTGGGCGCCCATCGCGATGTAGTAGCCGCCGGACGCCGCGTAGTCGCCCATCGAGGCGATCACCGGCTTCTTCGCCGCCGTGCGCTGCAGCTCGTGCCAGATCTGGTCGGAAGCGGTCGCCGAGCCCCCCGGGCTGTCCACCCGCAACACGACCGCCTTGACCGCGTCGTCCTCGCGCGCCTTCTTCAAGGCACGGACGATGGTCTCGGAGCCGGCGAAGCCGCCGTCGCCGAACGGGCCGCCGTCGCTCTCGCCGCCCATGATCGTGCCCACCGCGTAGATCAGCGCGATCCGCGGGTGCGAGCCGAGGCCGAGGCCGCGCGACTCGCGGGTGTAGCGGGTCGGCGACAGGCGCTCACCCTTGATCTTCGCCTCGGCCTCGTCGGCGTACATCAGGTCGTCGACCAGCCCGAGTTCCTTCGCCTCGCGCGCCTCGTAGGGCCCCGACGCGATCAGCTCGCGCACGCGGGCCGGGTCGAGCTGGCGGCCCTCGGCGATGCCGGCGACGAAACGGGCTTCGAGATCGTCGAGCAGGCTGTCGAGCTGCTCGCGATTGGCCTCGCTCAGGCCGTCCTTCGTGTACGCGTCGGGCGCCGACTTGAAGCGGCCGACGGCCTCGAACTGGGCCTCGACCCCGATCTTGCCCAGCGTCTCGCGCCAGAAGGTCAGCTCCGAGTACAGCCCGGTCAGCGCGATGTTGGCCGAAGGGATCGCGTAGACCTTGTCGGCCGCGCTGGCGAGGTAGTACTCCTTGTTGGTGCAGAAGTCGGAGACGTGGGCGTAGACGGGCTTCTTCGACTTGCGGAAGCTCACGATCGCCTGCCGCAGTTCTTCGGTGCGGGCCCAGCCCGCGTCGGACAGCAGGCCGACGCGCAGCACCACGCCCGTGATCTTCGGGTCGGCTGCCGCCTGCTCGAGAGCCTGCACGAGCGTCGGCAGGCCCGGCGGGCGGCGCTCGAACCAGCTGGGCACGTCCGGCGCGGGCGTCTCCGGCAACTCGCCCTGGGCGTTGAGGACCAGGTAGCTCTGTCCCGACGTCAGCCGCGGGGCGCCGCCGCGAAGCACGAGCGCGACCGCGCCGACCATCGCGGCGCCGAGCGCCAACGCGACGACACCCGCGACGAGGAACCAGGCGGTGCGCCGCTTCAAGGCCGGCTCAGCCCGCGACGGTTTCGAGCTGCTGGAAGCGGTTGCGAGCCTCGCCCGCGTAGACGCTGCCCGGGAAGTCCTGGAACACGCGCTGGTACAGGTCGCGCGCGTCGCCGAAGCGCTTGGCCTCCTCGAGGCAGCTCGCCTGGCGCAGCAACGCGTGGTCCTTGGGCAACGCGTAGGCGGGATCGGCGACCAGCCGGCCCAGCGCCTCGGCCGCGGCGGCGGGCTGGCCCGCCCGGCGCTCGACCTCGGCCAGGGCGAGCCCACCGAGGCTCTTCAGCATCGGGTCGCGGTGGCTGGCGGTGAGCTTGAGCGCCTCGCGGGCGCGGTCGATCTCGCCGAGGCGGAGGCGGCTGACGCCCGCGTAGTAGCGGGCCCAGTCGGCGGACCTGGAGTTGGAGAAGCGGCTGGCGACGTCGTCGAAGCCGGCGGCGGCCTTCGTGTAGCGCTCGCGCTCGTCGGCCCAGGCGGCCGTGCTGCCCGCCGGCCCGGCCGGCTGCTCGGCCTTCGAGACGCCCTCGAACGCGCGCAACGCGTCGACCAGCGCCGCGGAGGCCTGCGCCTCCTGCGTGGAGCGCCAGTACGAGTAGCCGCCCAGCAGCGCCACGACCAGCAACACCCCGCCCGCGATCTTGAGGGCGGTCTCGCGGTTGGTCACCACCCACTCGACCGCGTGCTCGAGGCCGCTGCGGATCTCGTCCTCTTTGATCTGACGCTTCAGTTCCTTGTCCAACGCCGTTCCCTTCGACTCCGAGAAAATTGGAAGCCTGGTGCGCCTGGAGGGACTCGAACCCCCAACCTTGAGCTTAGGATGCTCCTGCTCTATCCTGTTGAGCTACAGGCGCGTACATCCAGAAAACGGCACTTTCGCGCCGTCATTACAGGTTAGCACAGGGCTCAGTAGCGGATCACCGAGACGACCTCGGCGGCCCCCAGCTTCTCGCGCCCACCCAGGAAGCCCAGCTCGATCACGAACGCGAAGGCCGCCACCTCGCCGCCGACGCGGCGGACGAGGTCCGCCGTGGCCCGCGCCGTGCCGCCGGTGGCCAGCACGTCGTCGACGACCAGCACACGCTCGCCCGCGCGCACCGCGTCCTCGTGGATCTCCAGCGCGTCCTCCCCGTACTCCAGGGCGTACGAGATGCGCACGCTGCGGTGCGGCAGCTTGCCGGGCTTGCGCACGGGCGCGAAGCCCACGCCGAGGCGGTCGGCCACCAGGCTGCCGAAGATGAAGCCGCGGCTCTCGATCGCCACCACCCGCTGCGGGCGATGGGCCATGGCGCCTTCACAGAGCACGTCGATGGAGGAGCGCAGCAGGGCGGGGTCGGCCAGCAGCGGCGTGATGTCCTTGAACACGATGCCCGGCCTCGGGAAGTCCGGCACGTCACGGATCGCCGCGCGCAGGGCCGCGACGCGGATGTCTTCGTTCATCGGATGTGGAACCCCGCGAAACCGCGCGCCGTCGCCGTCGTGACCTCGAGCCCCTCGACGCGCGAGAACGAGGGGCCCGACCGCAACTTTTCTTCGAATCGCGCGAGCGCGTCGGGCGACGCCTCCGCGTTCACTTCCACGCTGCCGTCGGGCAGGTTCCGCACGTGGCCGCACACGCCGAGCGTCTCCGCCTCGCGCAGCGCGAAGTAGCGATACCCGACGCCCTGGACGCGACCCACGACCCGGTACTGCCGCGCCTCGGCGCTCACTTCCCCAGCTCCACCTCGGCCCCGCTCTTGAACCCGAGCTTCTTCAGCCCCTGGCCCTGGCGCACGTAGAAGTGGCCCTTGACCTGCACCTTCGCGCGGTCGCTGTCGAGCACTTCCTTGACGGCCCCCGGCAGGCTCAGGAAGTTGATCGCGAAGCGCGTGTCGATGCGGCCGTCCTCGAAGCCGTCGAGCTGGATCGGGTCGGCGTAGTAGCCGCGCCCGAGGTTGCGTCCGTTGACCGCCAGCTCGTACTCCAGGCGCTCGATCAGGAGCCGCTCGGGGTTCGGGTTCTGGACGCGCAGACCCACGTTCATCCCCGCCCCGGTGACTCGTACCTTGTCCATCTTCAACGACTCGACCTGCAGCGTCGGCGTGCGCAACGTCGCGCACCCCGCGACCCCACCGAGGGCCAGCACCAGGGCCAGGATCCGGCTCGACTTCTGCATCTGGAATCGTCCTCCTGCGGCCCGCGACCGCGCCCTACTGGCGGCCAAAATACCAGACGCGACGTGGCCTTGGCCACGGCGCAGCCGTTGCGGCGGCCGGTCCCGGCACGTCCCTTGCTCGGGACCTGTCGAAACTGGACGCGCGGCTCGGCTGCGCCGGAGGCTCGACCCTGATGACCCGCCCCACTTCCGCCCCCGACGTGCCCCTGCTCGCGGCAGCTCTCGCCGAGGAGCGCAGCCTGCTCCTGGAGGCCGAGGTCTACGCCTTGCTCGCCTCGGCCGGCCTGGCGGTGCCGCGCCACCACGAGGTCCAGGCGGACTCCGACATCGACCGCGGCCTGTGCGAGGCACTCGGCACCGAGCAGGTGGTGCTGAAGGTCGTGTCGCCGGACCTGATGCACAAGAGCGACGTGGGCGGCGTCGTGGTCTGCGAGAACACGCCGTCGGCGCTGCGCGAGGCCCGCTCCCGGATTCTCGCGGCCGTCTCCCGGGCTCGGCCGGAGGCCCGCATCCGTGGTCTGCTGGCCTGCGAGAAGGTGGCCCACGCGGGCGGCCCCGGCCGCGAGCTGCTGGCCGGCTTCCGCCACGACCCGGCTTTCGGCCCGGTGGTCGTCCTCGGCGTCGGCGGTCTCGACGCCGAGGCGTTGATGAAGGCGCTGCTGCCCGAGCAGGCGCGCGCCGTGTTCCATGCCGAGGGCCTGGCCCGCGACGTGGTGGCCGCCCGCCTGCGCCAGACCCTGTTCCACGGCTTCCTCACCGGCCGCATGCGCAGCGCGCGCGAGGGCGACAGCGTCGGCGAGGAGGCGCTGGTCGACCTGGTGATGGCACTCGGCTCGCTCGCCCGCCGCTACGCCTCGCTCGCACCCGACGCCGGTGTCGGCCTGGCCGAACTCGAGATCAACCCCGTCGTGCTCGCGCGGGACGGGCGACTGGTGGCGCTCGACGGCCTGGCCCGCGTGCACCACCCGCAGCCGTGCGCGCCGCCGCGGCCGCAGGAGGCGCTGGCCCGCCTGCTGCGCCCGCAGAGCGCCGTCGTGATCGGCGCCTCCGCCGAGGGCAGCAACGTCGGCCGCACCATCCTCCGCAACCTGCTCGCGGGCGGCGGCGTGCCGAAGGACAAGCTGTGGGCGATCCACCCGCGGGCGAAGGAGATCGACGGCTGCGCCGCGTTCGCCGATGCCAGCGCCTTGCCCGAGCGGCCGGATCTCGCGGTGGTCGCGCTGCCCGCGGACCGCGGCGCCGGCGAGGTCACGCTCGACCTCGTCTCCAAGGCTCGCGCCCGCTCGGTGACGTTGATCTCCGGCGGCTTCGCCGAGACCGAGGCCGGCCGCGGCATCGAGGCCGCCTTGCGCGCGGCCATCGAGCGCTCGCGCACGGACGCGGACGGCGGCGTCGTGGTCAACGGCGGCAACTGTCTCGGCATCATCTCTGAGCCGGGGCGCTACAACACGTTCTTCATCCCCCGCTACAAGCTGCCCTTCCCCGACGCCCCGGTCCGCCACGTCGCCGCGATCAGCCAGTCCGGCGCCTACCTCGTGACGCTGATCTCCAACCTCGAGCGCGCGGTGCGACCGCGCTACGCCATCTCCTTCGGCAACCAGGTCGACCTCAGCGTCGCCGACTACCTCGAGCACCTGGCCGCGGACCCCGAGGTGCGCGTGTTCGCCGCCTACGTCGAGGGCTTCCGCCGCGGCGACGGCCTGCGCTTCCTCGACATCGCGCGCCGGCTGGAGGCCGAGGGCCGCACGGTGCTCCTCTACAAGGCCGGGCGCAGCGCCGAGGGCAGTGCCGCCGCCGCCTCCCACACGGCCGCCGCCGTGGGCGACTACGCCGTCAGCCGTGAGCTGTGCCGCGCCGCCGGCGTGATCGACTGCAACACCCTCAACATGTTCGAGGACTACCTGCTGACCTTCGCCTTCCTCGAGGGCCGGCAGGTGACGGGCCCGCGGGTGGCGATCCTCTCCAACGCGGGCTTCGAGTGCACGGCGGCCGCCGACCGCCTCTACGGCCTGGAGATCGCGAGCCTCGCGCCGGCGACGCTCGCGCGGCTGACGGCGCTGCTGCCCAAGGGCGTGATCGACGCCCACAACCCCGTCGACGCGACGCCGGTGACGCCCACCGATCGTTACGCCGCGCTGTTCGAAGCACTGCTCGCGGACGACGCCGTGGACGCCGTGGTGGTCGGCGGCGTGCCGGCGACGCCAGCCCTCGACGACCTGCCGGCGGGCCTCGGCCACGGCGAGGACATCCTGGGCGAGGACAGTCTGCCGCAGCGGCTGATCCGCATCTTCCGCGAGTCGCGCAAGCCGATCGTGTTCTCGGTCGACGCGGGGCCGCTCTACGACCCATTCGCGCTCGCGATGCTGCGGGCGGGCCTGCCGACGTTCCGCAAGATCGACCGCGCCACCCGCGCGCTGGCGGCCTTCACCGGCGTTTTCCGCTAGCCACGCCGCCGGACCACTCGACGCGGCGCACGGGTTCCAGCGCCGGGCGGGGCCCGTCGCCGGTCCCATGGGGGCGCCGTCGGCCTCTGGTCAAAGACCCCCGAAAGGTCCACAATCGCCTCGACACGGGAGCGGCGGTGGGTCGCAACAACCTTGCTGGTGACATCTGGGGCGGCCTGGCGGCGACGCTGGTGGCGTTGCCCGCCTCGATCGCGTTCGGCGTCGCGGTCTACACGCCGCTGGGCGGCGCTGCGACCGCGCAGGGCGCGCTCGCCGGCCTGATCGGCGCGGCCGTCATCGGCATCGTCGCTCCGCTGGTGGGCGGCACCGCCCGCCTCGTCTCCGCCCCGTGCGCTCCCGCCGCCGCCGTGATGGGCGCCTTCTCGCTCGAGCTCGTCTCGCGCGGCCTGGAGCCCTCGCGGGTCATCCTGCTGATGATGATCGTCGCCCTGATTTCCGGCGGCCTGCAGGTGCTCTACGGCCTGCTCGGCGGCGGCACGCTGATCAAGTACATCCCTTACCCCGTCGTCACCGGCTACCTGAGCGGCGTCGGCGTCGTGATCTTCCTGAAGCAGATGCCCGGCCTGCTGGGCCTCGGCCCCGAGGTCAAGCTGGCCCACGCGCTGCGCGAGCCCGCGACGTGGAGCGCACCGGCGCTGGTGGTGGGCGCGGCCACCATGCTGTTCATGGTGCTGGCGCCGCGCTGGACGAAGACGGTGCCGCCCGCGATCATCGGCCTCGCCGGCGGCTGCGCGGCCTACTTCGCCCTCGCGTTCCGCGACCCGGCGCTGCTGGTGCTCGAGGGCAACCGGCTGCTGATCGGCCCGCTGGCCGGCTCCGGTGCGTCACCGCTCGAGGCGCTCACGGCGCGCCTCTCGGGCCTCTCCGGGTTCGCGGCTTCGGACCTCGGCCTGGTCGTGATGCCGGCGCTCACCCTCTCCGCGCTGCTGTCGATCGACACCCTGAAGACCTGCGTCGTGGTCGATGCGCTGACCCGCAGCCGCCACGACTCGAACCGCGAGATGCGCGGCCAGGGCGTCGCCAACGTGTCTGCGGCGCTGCTCGGCGGCATGCCCGGCGCGGGCACCTCGGGCCCCACCCTGGTCAACATCGCGAGCGGCGGCCACTCGCGTCTGTCGGGCCTGCTCGCGGGCGCCTTCGCGTTGATCGCGTACCTGCTGCTGGCGCGGCTGGTGGCGTGGACGCCGCTGTCGGCGCTGGCCGGCATCCTGATCGTGGTCGCCTGGCGCATGTTCGACAAGGGCAGCTTCCGGCTGCTGCGGCAGCGCTCGACCATCCTCGACTTCTTCGTCGTCGCCAGCGTGATCGCGGTCGCCGTCGGCGTCGGCCTGATCGCCGCGTCCGGCACGGGCGTCGCGCTGGCGATCATGCTCTTCATCCGCGACCAGATCCGCGGCACCGTGATCCACCGCAAGGTCTACGGCAACCAGCTCTTCTCGCGCCAGCGCCGGCTGCCGGAGCAGCTCGAGGCGTTGAAGCGACGTGGCGGCGAGACGGTCGTCTGCGAGCTCGAGGGCAACCTGTTCTTCGGCACCACGGACCAGCTGCTGTCCGAGCTGGAGGCCGACCTGCGCACGAAGAAGACGATGATCCTCGACCTGCGCCGCGTGCGCTCGCTGGACCTGACGGCCGCCCACCTGCTCGAGCAGATGTCCTCCCAGCTCGAGGAGCGCCGCGGCCACCTGCTGTTCAGCAACGTGCCCAAGAGCCTGCCCTCCGGCCAGGACCTGCGCGCCTACTTCGACGAGGTCGGCCTGGTGCGCCCGGAGAGCCACGTGCGGGTGTTCGGCCAGCTCTCCGACGCGCTGGAGTGGGCGGAGGACCAGGTCCTCGAGGAGGAGGGCCTGGTCACGCCGGACGAGGAGCCGCCACTCGAGGTCACCGACATCGACTTCATGAAGGGTCGCAAGCCGGAGACCGCGCGCCAGCTCGCGGAGGCGATGATCGCCCGCAGCTACGCGGCCGGCGAGACCATCTTCCGCCAGGGCGACGCGGGCGACGAGATCTTCCTGGTCCGCCGCGGCACCGTGCGCATCGCGCTCCAGGTCGGCCCCGGCAAGGAGTTCCACGTCGCCACGTTCGGCCGCGGCGACTTCTTCGGCGACATGGCCTTCCTCGACCGCGGCATCCGCTCGGCGGACGCGCTGGCGCAGACGCCGACCGACCTGTTCGTGCTCTCGCGCGAGCGCTTCGACGCGCTGGCCGACAAGCACCCCCGCCTCGGCCAGCAGGTGCTGGGCGACCTGGCGCTGGCCCTGGCCCGCCGCCTGCGCCACGCCGACGCCGAGCTGCGCGTCCTCGAAGAGGCCTGAGGCCGGCTTCGCGCGGGTCGTCCTGGCCGCGGCGCGGGCCTCGGGTATGCTCCGCGCCACGCGGTGCTCTTCAACTCGTTCGCCTTCCTGATCTTCTTCCCGCTGGTCGCGGGCTCCTACGCGGTGCTCGGGCCGCGGTCGCGCCGGCACCTGCTGCTCGCCGCCAGCTTCCTCTTCTACGGCTGGTGGGACTGGCGCTTCCTCGGCCTGATGGTCGGCACCGCGCTGGTCGACTTCTTCGTCGCCCTCGCGCTGCAGGGCGAAGAGCGCCCCGGGCGGCGGCGCGGCCTGCTGTGGCTCAGCCTGGTCTCGAACCTGGGAGTGCTGGCCGCGTTCAAGTACTTCGGGTTCTTCGTCGACTCCGCGCTCTCGCTGGCGAGCGCGCTCGGCGTGGCCGCCAGCCGGCCGACGCTCGACATCGTGCTGCCCGTCGGCATCTCCTTCTACACGTTCCAGGCGCTGTCCTACACGATCGACGTCTATCGCCGAGGCCTGCCGGCCTGTCGCAGCGTGGAGCAGTACCTGCTCTACATCTCGTTCTTCCCCCAACTCGTCGCGGGCCCGATCGAGCGCGCCACCCGCCTGCTGCCCCAGCTCGAGCAGCTGCGCGCGCCGACCCGCGGCGACGTGCGCGCCGGCATCGAGCTGATGGTGATCGGCTTCTTCAAGAAGGTCGCGGTCGCGGACGTGATCGCGCCGCTGGTCGACCTGCGGTTCCAGGACCCGACGGCCTTCGCACCGGTGGACCTGCTGCTCGCCGTCTACCTGTTCTCGCTGCAGATCTACTGCGACTTCTCGGGCTACTCCGACATCGCCCGCGGCGCGGCCCGCTTCTTCGGCATCGACCTGATGCAGAACTTCGCCCAGCCCTACGGGGCCACCGACATCGCCGCCTTCTGGCGGCGCTGGCACATTTCGCTTTCCGGCTGGCTGCGGGACTACCTCTATATCCCGCTCGGCGGCAACCGACTCGGGTCCGCTGCCACGTACCGCAACCTGCTGCTGACGATGCTGCTGGGCGGCCTGTGGCACGGGGCGAACTGGACGTTCGTGATCTGGGGCGGCCTCCACGGCCTCTACCTGTGCGCGCACCGAATCTGGAACGAGCGGCGCGGGCCGCGAACCGGCTCGCCGGTCGCGTCGTTCGTGGGCTGGTTCACGACCTTCCACCTCGTGGCCTTCGCGTGGATCTTCTTCCGCAGCCCGGACCTCGCCCACGCGCTGCAGTTCATCGCCGGCCTGCTCGGCTTCGCCGGCGGCGACGCGGGGCCGATGCCCCTGGGCTGGCGCCTGCTCGTTCCGCTCGCGCTGCTCGCGGGCCTCGAGTGGTTCTCGCGGGCGAGCGCGTCGCGGCCGCCGCTGCGCGAACGCCCCTGGTACTGGCGGGGCGCCGTCTACGCGGCCCTGACCGTCGTCACCCTGGTCTTCGGCGTCGTCGACCAGGAGACGGCGTTCCTCTACTTCCAGTTCTAGCGGCCATGAAACGCCACGAATGGCCCTGGTCCACCGCATTGTTCGTCGGCCTGCTGCTGTGCTCGGAACTCCTCGCCCGAGCGGTGGTAGCTCCCACCGGCCGGCTCTGGGCGTACTGGGAGGCCGACGCGGGCGTCAAGCTCGAGTACGTCGCTAGCCGGGTCGGAGACCTGCGCGCGCTCGTCGTCGGCGACTCGACCGCGGCCTGGAACATCGAGCCCGCGGCCCTGCAGGCTGGGGCCGCCTGGGACGGAGAGGTGGTCAACGTGGGCCTGGCGGGGAACTTTCCCGGGGCCTTCCGCTGCTCGACGCTGCCGATCCTGGAGGCCGCGCCGCGCTGGCCCGCGGTCGTGATCGCCTCGTTCGCGCCCGGGGCCTTCAATCCCACCGCGTCGTCACGACGCTCGCAGGCCGGGATCCTGGACTCGCCACTGTGCCGGTCGCTGGCCGGGCAGGCGATCGTCCAGGACTGGGTCCACCTCACCCGGCTGCGCGGCGCCAGCCGACACCTGTTCCGCCTGTGGACGGGCGGCCCACTGCTTCCCGCACCGCCCGACGGTGGCTACCACAACCCCGACACGCCGCCGCGCCGGCCGCGGGTCCCGGCGGCCGGGGCCGCTCGATCGAAGCGCGGCGGCCGGGTCGATCCCGAGTCCTTCGCGGTGCTCCAGCGGCTGGCCCGACTGGCGAGCCAGCGCGGAGCCAGGCTGGTCCTGCTGCTGCCCCCCACGCTCCAGGACTGGGCGACCTACGAGGAGTACGCGCGCCAGGTCTTCGCGCTCTCCGACCGCGACGGGGCGATCCGGGTCGCCGACTGGCGCGACTCTCGAGGGTTGGGCGAGAGTGAGTTCGCCGATGGCGTGCACCTGACCCGACGCGGCGCGAGCGTGTTCTCCCGCCTGCTCGGGGCGGAACTGGCATCCGAGGGTCCCGGAAACGACTGAGGCGACCCCTGAAACACGTTCGGCCGGCGAGTTCGGGCTCGCCGGCCGCGCTACGTCACCGATCTGTATGAGTAATGGTCGGGGCGAGAGGATTCGAACCTCCGACCTCTTGGTCCCGAAC
>JAMPXO010000012.1 GCA_023701125.1 Vicinamibacteria bacterium
CGCCGCGGGCCAGCTTGCACGCCAGCTCCCGCACGGCGGCCTCGTCGGGCGCGCCCGGCACCATCGCCCGCACGGCCGCGCTGCCACTCACCGCGTCGACGGTGATCCGCTCGCAGCCCGCCTGGTGCAAGGCCAGCACGGCGTCCTCGGTCAACAGCCGCAGCGTTTCGACGCGGCCGCGCGCCGTCCACGCGAAGCGCGCTCCCGCCGCCAGCAGACCGCGGGCGATCGCCTCGGCGCGGCGCAAGTCGGCGAAGAACTCCTCGTCGACGAAGTCCACCGCGGCGACCCGCTGCTTCTGGACGAGTTCGGCCAGTTCCGCGACCACCCTGTCCGCCGGGAGCCCGGCCCAGCGCCAGGCCCCCGGGGGCCCGGTCCCCGGCTCGACCCGGCTCGAGCGGTACTGGACGCGGCGCTCGCCGCGCCAACGGAAGTGACGCTCGAGGTCGAGGCGGTCGTAGCGCGCGGGCGAAGGCGGCGGCCCGAACCCGACCCGGGTGGGCGTCAGGCGTGCGCCGCCTGCGCCGGGCAGAGCCAGACCGGGCACCGCGTCTGCGCCCTGGCCCGCATCGAGCGCCGCCAGCAACTCGGGCAGGGTGTCTTCGACGGGACCGACCGCGCAGGCGTCCGCACCCCCGTGCAGGCACTCGTCGGGCCGCGCCGTCGCGTGCGCCCCCAGCCACAGCACGAACAGGTCCGCGCGCGCTGCCCGGGCGGAGCGCGAGATCCGCTCTGCGTCGAGCAGGGCGGCTCCGCCGGGCGCCGACACGACCAGCATCGCGGCGTCGCGGCAGCGCTCGACGACGCGCCCCTCCGGCGCGACCTCGAAGCGACCGTCGACCAGCGCGACCTCGCGGTCTTCGACTCGCGCCGAGGCCAGCAGCAACTCCACCGGCAGGTCGAGGCCCGGACCGCGCGGCTCGTAGAGCAGGACAGGCCGTTTGTGAGTCGTCACGCGGAGCGTCCCGCAGCGAGGGCCGCCAGGCGGCTCCAGCCCAGCTTGAGGGTCACGGCGTAGACCGCGGCGCCCGCAGCCGCTGCGGCGAGGGCTTGCCCCGCGGGCAGCGCCGCGACGCACAAGGCCATCGGTGCCGTCGCGACGAGGCCGGCCAGCAGCGGACGCGTAATCGCGACGGCGAAGCCGCTGGCGCGACCGCTGCGGCCGGCCAGCGCGAGCAGCAGTACCTCCGAAGCAAGGAACCCGGCCGCCGCGCCCAGCGCCCCGAAACGCGGCGAGAGCACGAGTGCCAGGCCCGCGGCGGAGACCAGGCGCAGCGCGGTCAGGCGCGGCAGGACCCGTGCGTGGCCCGCGGCGAGCAGGGCGTGAACCCGCACGTGGCTCATGAACAGGAACGGCAAGGCCAGCGCCAGCACCTGCATCGGCACGATCGCCGGCTCATAGCCGGGCCCGGACAGCAGCGGGATCAGGTCGGCCGCCGTCAGCCACAACCCTGCCGCGCACGGCACGGCCAGCAACGCTGCGAACAGCGCCGTACGCTTGCGCACGGCTGCCCCCGACGAGAGGGCCTCGCGGGTCAGCGCGGGCATCGCGCCGGCGGCAATCGCGGACGGAGCCGCGTTCAGGGCCTCGACCAGCCGCAGCGCCGCGGCAAACGCGCCGGCGTCGCCCGGTCCCCGGAGCAGCCACAACACGACCAACTCGGCGCGCAGGTTGAGCAGGGCCAGCCCGCCGTTGATCGCCATCGGCCAGGCGAGGCGCAACACGTCGCCGACCGGTCGCTCGCGGCCGGTCGTCGCTGGCGGACCCGCGCGGCGCAACAGCGCGAATGCGAACACGATCGCCGCGAGCGGGGACAATGCATGCGCGAAGGCGATGCCGAGCAGCCCCGCCCCTCGCTCCAGGGCGATCACCACGGCGACCAGCGCGCCGCCGCGGGCCAGCCACAGCACGAGCGCCTCCTGGCCGCGAAGACCGCGGCAGCGGAGCGCGACGCCCACGAACTCGGCCCATCCGGACGCGCCGAAGAAGAGCAGCAGCAGGCCGAAGACGGGGGCGAACGGCAGCAACAGCAGGCTGAGCGCGCCCGCGACGGCCAGCAGCAGCGCCTTCGCGCGCAACATCGAACGCAGCGACAGGTCGCCCGCGACCAGTGCACGCTGGGCCGTGCCGTGCAGCCCGAGGTCGAACAACTCGGCGGCCACCACCGCCAGCGCGGCGAGGAACGCGAAGTCGCCGAAATCGTCGACTCCGAGACCGCGCATCAGCAGCAGCGAGGTGACGAACGTCAGGGCGCGGCTGCCCGCCTCGGCGAGCAACCGCACCACGCTGCCGCGGGTGGCTTCCTTCCCCCCGGCGGCGTCCGCGCCGTCCATGCCCGGCGCTATGCCGCCGTCAGCGCACGCGGCAGGAGGAGGCCCCGACACCGGAGCCACAGCGCTTGCCGACGACGTTGCCGCCGCCGTCGAGGAAATTCACGCAGACGAACCCGTCCTGGCAGTCGGAATCCTGCTCGCAGACGTCGCACTCGTCGCCCTTGGTGCACGATGCGAGGGGCACGGTGGCGAGCAGCATGAGGGCGAGGAGGAGGCGGGGGCTTCGCTTCATCGGGCCATGTTACACCGGTCCAAGTCACTCTGCCCATTGGCTTTGACCGTCCTGCACCCGCGTGGTACCTTGACCGTTCCTATGGCGCGGGACCTCAAGGCGACACTCAACCTCCCCCAGACCGACTTCCCGATGAAGGCCAACCTGCCGCAGTCCGAGCCGCGGCGGCTGCTGGCCTGGGAAGAGGCCGGTCTGTACCAGCAGGTGCGCAAGGCGCGCGAAGGCGCGCCGAAGTTCGTCCTGCACGACGGCCCGCCCTACGCGAACGGCGACATCCACCTCGGCACCGCGCTCAACAAGATCCTCAAGGACTTCGTCGTGCGCAGCCGCACTCTGGCCGGCTTCGACGCGCCCTACGTGCCCGGCTGGGACTGCCACGGCCTGCCGATCGAGCACAAGGTCGACAAGGACCTCGGGGCGAAGAAGCGCGAGCTCGACCCGGTCGCGTTCCTCGCCGCGTGTCGCGAGTACGCGACCAAGTGGATCGACACCCAGCGCCGCCAGTTCCAGCGCCTGGGCGTGATGGGCGACTGGCAGCGGCCGTACCTGACGATGAACCCGGCCTACCAGGCGGACATCGTGCGCCAATTGGCCGGCTTCGCCGAGGCGGGCCTGGTCTACAAGGCCAAGAAGTCCGTCCACTGGTGCATCTCGTGCAAGACCGCGCTGGCCGAGGCCGAGGTCGAGTACGACGAGAACCATGCGAGCCCGTCGGTCGACGTGCGCTTCCCGCTCGCCGCGGGCGAACGTTCGAAGGTCGAGACCAGCGTGCCCGCGATCGCCGGCCGCCAGGTGCACGCGGTGATCTGGACGACGACGCCGTGGACGCTGCCGGCCAACATGGCGCTGGCCTTCCACCCCGACCTCGACTACGGCTTCTACCCGGTCGAGGGCACCACCGACGTGCTGGTGCTGGCCACCGGCCTGCGCGAGCGCTCGCTGGAGCGCTTCCGCAAGGAGCGCGCCGACCTTTCGCTCGGCGAGCCGCTGGCCGTGGTCAAGGGCTCGCTGTTCGAGGGCCTCGGCTTCCGCCACCCGTGGATCGACCGCGACTCGCCCGGCGTGCTCGGCGACTACGTCACGCTGGAGGCCGGCACCGGCGTCGTCCACACCGCACCCGGACACGGGTGGGACGACTACCTGACCGGTGTCCGCTACGGGATCGACGTCTACTGCCCGGTCGACGAGCGCGGCCGCTTCCTCGAAGAAGTGGAGTTCTTCGCCGGAGCGCAGGTGTTCGAGGCCAACCCGGAGATCGTGCGCTTCATGCGCGAGCGCGGGGTGCTGCTGTCGGAGGGCCGCGAGGTCCACTCCTACCCGGTGTGCTGGCGCTGCCGCAAGCCGATCATCTTCCGCGCCACCGCGCAGTGGTTCATCAGCCTCGACAAGGACGGCTTCCGCGAGCGCGCGCTGGAGGCGATCTCCAAGGTGCAGTGGCACCCGGCCTGGGGCGAGGAGCGGATCCGGAACATGATCGCCAACCGCCCCGACTGGTGCATCTCGCGCCAGCGACTGTGGGGCGTGCCGATCCCGGCCTTCTACTGCCAGGGCTGCGGCGAGCCTCACCTGCTGCCCGAGCTGTGCCGCCACGTCGCCGACCTGTTCGAGCGCGAGAGCGTCGCCGCCTGGTACCAGAAGTCCGCGCAGGAGCTGCTGCCCGCGGGCTTCGCCTGCCGCAAGTGCGGCCAGACGGAGTTCGACAAGGAGCAGGACATCCTCGACGTGTGGTTCGACTCCGGCTCGTCGCACGCCGCCGTGCTGGCCCGCGACCCCGCGCTCGCCTGGCCGGCCGACGTCTACCTCGAGGGCAGCGACCAGCACCGCGGCTGGTTCCACTCCTCGCTGCTGATCGGCATCGCCACCCGCGGTCACGCGCCCTACAAGTCGGTCCTGACCCACGGGTTCACGATCGACGAGAAGGGCCGCAAGATGTCGAAGAGCCTCGGCAACACCGTGGACCCCGTCAAGGCCTGCGACCGCTACGGCGCCGAGATCCTGCGGCTGTGGGTCGCGATGGTCGACTACCGCGAGGACATGCCGATGTCCGAGGCGATGTTCGCGCGGCTGTCCGAGGCCTACTTCAAGATCCGCAACACGCTGCGCTACCTGCTGTCGAACCTGTCGGACTTCGACCCGGCGCAGCACGCGGTGGCCGACGACCGGCTCGAGGACCTCGACCGGATGGCGCTGGCGAGCCACGACCGGGTGGTCGCCCGGGTCCGCGAGGGCTACGACGCGTTCGAGTTCCACGTCGTCTACCACCAGCTCGTCCAGTACTGCGCGGCCGACCTGTCGGCGTTCTACCTGGACGTCGCCAAGGACCGCCTCTACTGCGACGCGAAGGACGCCGCCCGCCGCCGCTCGGCGCAGACCGTGATGGCGCGCATCGCCCGCGACCTGACGCTGCTGATGGCGCCCGTGCTGCCGTTCACCGCCGACGAGGTGTGGCCGCTGCTGCCCGGCCAGCCCGGGGGCTCGGTCCACTACGCCCACTTCCCCGCCGTCGCCGGCTTCAAGGCGCCGGAAGCCTCGGACGCCCTGCTCGCCGCCCGCACCGTGGCGCTGAAGGCGCTGGAGGAGGCGCGCGCCGCGAAGGTGATCGGCAAGAGCCTGGAGGCGAAGGTCGTGGTGCGCGGCTCCGAGCAGGCACTCGCCCCGCTGCGGACCTGGGAGGCGCGCCCGAGCGTGTTCCCCGGCAACCTGGCCAACCTGTTCATCGTCAGCGAGGTCGTGCTCGAGCCGGGCGACGGCGCGCTGGCGGTCGAGGTGGCCCGCGCCGGCGGTCGCCGCTGCGAGCGCTGCTGGACCTGGTCCGAGCAGGTGACGGGCGACGAGTCCCCGCTGTGCCCGCGTTGCCGGCCCGTGGTCGAGGCGCTCGCATGAGCGTGATCGCTGCCCTCGGCGAGCGCCGCGGCCTGGCGACCCTGGCGCTGGTCCTGGTCGTGCTCGACCAGTGGACGAAGAGCCTGGTGGTGGCCCGCCTGCGCCTGCACGAGAGCGCCGAGGTGATCGCCGGTTTCGTCGACCTGACCCACGTCCGCAACCGCGGCGGCGCCTTCGGCTTCCTGGCCGACGCCAACCTGCCGATGCAGCCGCTGTGGTTCGGCGCCATCGGCGTGGTCGCCACCTGCGCCATCGCCTGGTACTCGCTGCGCACGCCGATGACCGAGCGGATCGTGCAGTGGGCGCTGGCGCTGGTGCTGTCGGGCGCCGTCGGCAACCTGATCGACCGCGCCCGCTTCGGCTACGTGATCGACTTCGTCGACGTCTACTGGGGGCCGCACCACTGGCCGGCCTTCAACGTCGCCGACTCGGCGATCACCGTCGGCGTGGTGCTGCTGGTGATCGACATGCTGCGCCGGCCCGACGAGGAGCCGGCACCTTCCCCGGACCAACCCGCCTCCGCGGGCCCCGGCGCCGCCGATGGCGGCAGCCCGCGGGTCGCGGCGGCCGCGGAGTAGACCCCCTCCATGTTCCCGCGCCTGTTCACGATCCCGGCCTTCGACCTCGCCGGCCGCAGCCTCGGCCCGTTCACGCTGCACAGCTACGGCCTGCTGCTCGCCGTCGCCTTCATCTCCGGCCTGTGGATCGCCTCGCGCCAGGCCAAACGCGAGGGGCTCGACCAGAACCGCGTCGCCGACCTCGCCATCTACGTGCTGCTGTCGGGCCTGCTCGGCGCCAAGCTGATGCTGCTGATCGTCGAGTGGCGCGGCTTCACCTGGAGCGTGTCCGAGCTGATGACGCTGCTGCAGAGCGGCGGCGTGTTCTACGGCGGGCTGCTGCTGGCGCTGCCGGTGGCCTTCTGGTACGCGCGCCACTACGGACTCGACGTGTGGAAGACCGCCGACGCGCTGGCCCCGGGCGTGATCCTCGGCCAGGCCATCGGCCGCCTCGGTTGCCTGTGCGCCGGTTGCTGCCACGGGCGGCCCACCGACCTGCCGTGGGGCGTCACCTACACCGACGAGTACGCGTCGCGCACCGTGGGCGTGCCGCTGGGCCAGACGATGCACCCGGTCCAGCTCTACGAGTCGGTGCTGGCCTTCGCCATCCTGTGGTGGCTGCTGCGCGCGGCGAAGCGGAAGAAGTTCGACGGCCAGATCGTGCTGTCCTACCTCGGTCTCTACGCCGTGGCCCGCTTCGGGCTCGAGACCTTCCGCGGCGACGTCGCCCGCGGCTTCGCGTTCGGCGGCCTGCTGTCGACCTCGCAGCTCGTGGCGATCGGGATGTTCGTGCTGGCGGCGGTGCTGTGGCCGCGGCTGTCGCGCTCGCGCAAGCTGGACCCGGCACCCGCCGTCGAAGGCTGAGCCGGGCTCGGCCCCGGCCGTGAGCGAGCCCGCCCCGGAAGCGCTGGTCGCCGGACCGGAGGCGCGCGGCGAGCGGCTCGACCGCTATCTCGCCTTGCGCCGGCCGGACCTGTCGCGGGCCCGCGTGCAGGCGCTGATCGACGCCGGCGACGTGCGCGTCGACGGCGCCGGCACTCGCGCCGCATACCGGCTGAAGGGCGGCGAGACGATCGACGTCCACGTGCCGCCGCCGGTCGACCCGACGCCGCAGCCCGAGGACATCCCGCTGCGCGTGCTGTACGAGGACCCGCGGCTGCTGGTCGTCGACAAGGACGCAGGCCTGGCGATGCACCCGGGCGCCGGTCGCTCCAGCGGTACTCTGGTCAACGCCCTGCTCCACCACGTGGTCGACCTGTCGGGCATCGGCGGCGAGCTGCGGCCCGGCCTCGTCCACCGCCTCGACAAGGGCACCTCGGGGCTCGTGCTGGTGGCCAAGGACGACGCCACCCACCGCTTCCTGGCCGCCCAGTTCGCCGCCCGCAGCGTGCACAAGGAGTACCTCGCGATCGTGCTCGGCCGCCCGCCGCTGGCCGCCGGCCGGATCGAGCGCGCGATCGGCCGCGACCCCATCCACCGCAAGCGGATGAAGGTCGACGCGCCGCGGGGCCGCCACGCGATCAGCGAGTGGACCGTCGAGCGCTGGCTCGACGCCGCCGCGCTGGTGCGAGTGCGGATCCTGACCGGTCGCACGCATCAGATCCGTGTCCACCTGGCGTCGATCGGCCACCCCGTCGCGGGCGACAGCCTGTACGGCGCCCGCGTCAGCCCCGGCTGCAAGCGGCCGGAGGCGCGGGCAGCGGTGGCGGCGCTCGACCGACCCGCGCTGCACGCGACGCGGCTGCGCTTCACTCACCCCGACGGACGCGAGCTGGCGTTCGAGAGCCCGCTGCCCGACGATCTGCGGCGGTTGCTGGCCGCGCTGGAGGAGACATGAAGGACGAGGCGGGCGGGAGCCGGCTGGACGGCCGCCGGATCTACGAGGGCAAGGTGCTCTCCCTCGACCTCGAAGAAGTCGAGGAGCCGGGCGACGTGCGCGCGACCCGCGAGGTCGTGCGCCACTCGGGCTCGGTCGCGGTGCTGCCGGTTCACGAGGACGGGTCGCTCGTGCTCGTCCGCCAGTACCGCTGGCCCGCTCGCGCGCTGGTGTGGGAGCTGCCTGCCGGCCGCCGCGACCCCGGCGAGACGCCCGAAGAAGGCGCCCGCCGCGAGCTGGTCGAAGAGGTGGGGCTGGAGACAGGCGCGCTCGAGAAGATCGCGGAGTTCTGGACGACGCCCGGCTTCTGCGACGAGGTGATGCACCTGTATCGCGCGACCGACCTCCGCCAGGGCACCGCGCGCCCCGAGGCGGACGAGCGGATCGAAGCCCGGCGCTTCAGCCTCGCCGAGGCCCTGGCCGCGGTCGACCGTGGCGAGATCCGTGAGGGCAAGACGTTGGTGGCCCTGCTGATGGAGGCCCGGCGCCGCCGGATTGATACATAACACAAAGCGAATGATATCGATAGATTCATTCGCTTTGTATATCATTCAGGATTCGCCTATCGTTCCCCCGTCGCGGCGTCCCGAGATTGTCGCCGCCGGAGGAATGCATGTTCTGGATGTACGCGGGCTTCATCACGCTGGTGCTGGTGCTGCTGGCGCTGGACCTCGGGGTGTTCAACCGCAAGGCGCACGTGGTTTCGGTCAAGGAGGCGCTCGGCTGGTCGGCGTTCTGGATCGCCCTGGGCATGGCCTTCGCGGCCTTCGTCTACGTGGGCTACGACCGCCACTGGATGGGCCTGGGCCTGACCCCGGACTTCATGAGCGCGCAGCCGCAGGCGCTCGAGGGCGTCGGCCTCGTCTACAACGACGGGCCCACCGCGGCGATCAAGTACGTCACCGGCTACGTGGTCGAGAAGTCGCTCGCGGTCGACAACATCTTCGTGATCGCGATGATCTTCTCGTTCTTCGCGGTGCCGCCGATCTACCAGCACCGGGTGCTGTTCTGGGGCATCGTCGGCGCGCTGCTGATGCGCGGCGTGATGATCGCCCTCGGCGCCCGGCTGATCGCCGAGTTCTCCTGGATCATCTACGTCTTCGGCGGCTTCCTGATCCTGACCGGCATCAAGATGCTGTTCATGCCCGAGGGCAAGAACGACCTCGAGCAGAACCCCGGCGTGCGCCTGGTCCGCCGGCTGTTCCCGATCACCGAGCGCTATCACGGCGAGCACTTCTTCGTGCGCGCGGGTTCCGACGCTTCCCACGAGGCCGCCGTCCCGGGCGCCGCGATGGAGCAGGACCGGGTCGTCGACGCCGCGAAGGCGGGCACCTTGCTGGCGACCCCGCTGATGCTCGCGCTGGTGATGGTCGAGGTGACGGACCTGATCTTCGCGGTCGACTCGATCCCGGCCATCTTCGCGATCACGGGCGACCCGTTCCTGGTCTTCACCAGCAACATCTTCGCGATCCTCGGCCTGCGCTCGCTCTACTTCGCGCTGGCCGGCATGATCGAGCGCTTCAAGTACCTGAAGGTCTCGCTGTCGGCCGTGCTGGTGATCGTCGGCGTCAAGATGATGACCCACGTCCAGCTCAAGGCGTGGCTCGGCCCCAACTTCAACCTGTACCTGCTCGGCGTCGTGCTGGGCGTGCTGATCCTGGGCGTGGTCGCCTCGCTGTGGGCGACCCGCGGCGACGCGGAGCACAAGCCCGCAGCCTGAGCGGGAACCCGAACGGGGGCTTGGGGGCGGAGGAGCGTCCGTTCGCGACGTAGCCCCCATGGGACCGGCGCCGGGTTCATCCCGGCGCCGGAACCCGACGGGCGCTAGATCCGCTCCTCCATGAGCACCAGGTACTGAACCTGGGCCCACGGCACGAGGATCTGGCTGACGACGGTCTCGATCTGGCCGCCCTCGGAGACGGCCCGCTGGACCTCGAAGACGACGCCGACGCTGTCCGAGTGCTGCACTGTGACGTCGTGCCACGCGTTGCTGGCGGTGACGATCTGGCGGATGCGGACACCCACCATCAGCACGCCCTTGTCACTCATCGGGTCAGTCGTAGTACTCGAGGCCGAGGTGGGTGATCAGCTCTTCGCCGCGCAGGTGGCGCAGGGTGTTCTTCAGCTTCATGAGCTGGATGAACACGTCGTGCTCGGGGTACAGGCCCGGGGCCGTCTGCGGGCTCTTGAAGTAGAACGAGAGCCACTCCTGGATGCCGCTCATGCCGCAGCGCGAGGCGAGGTCCGAGAAGATCGCCAGGTCGAGCACGATCGGCGCCGCCAGGATCGAGTCGCGGCACAGGAAGTCGATCTTGATCTGCATCGGGTAGCCCATCCACCCGAAGATGTCGATGTTGTCCCAGCCTTCCTTGTTGTCGCCCCGCGGCGGGTAGTAGTTGATCCGCACCACGTGGTGGATCTTGCCGTAGAGGTCGGGGTAGAGGTGGGGCTGGAGGATCTGCTCGAGCACGCCGAGCTTGCTGACTTCCTTGCTCTTGAACGACTCCGGGTCGTCGAGCACCTCGCCGTCGCGGTTGCCGAGGATGTTCGTCGAGTACCAGCCGTTCATGCCGAGCAGGCGGGCCTTGAAGCCGGGCGCCAGCAGCGTCTTCATGAAGGTCTGGCCGGTCTTGAAGTCCTTGCCGCTGATCGGCGTGCCGGTCTTCTTCGCCAGCTCGACCATCGCCGGGAAGTCGCCCGACAGGTTGGGCGCGCCGTTGTTGTACGGGATGCCTTCCTTGATCGCGCAGTAGGCGTAGATCATCGACGGCAGGATGTCGGGGTGGCTCTCGTCGAGGCCCTTCTCGAAGTTCGCCAGCGTCGAGTGGACCTCGCCGGCCTGGCGGTAGACCTCGGTGGAGCCGCACCACACCATGACCATCCGGTCGAGGTTGCGCTCCTTCTTGAAGCGCGCGATGTCGGCGCTGACCTGCTCGGCCAGGTCGCGCTTGCTCTTGCCCTTCTTGACGTTGGGGCCGTTGAGCTTCTTCACGTACTGGGTGTCGAACACGGCGGGCCAGGGCTTGATGCCCTCGAGGAAGCCCTTCAGCGGCTCGAGGTGGGACGCGTCGAGCACGCCGGCCTTCTTGGCGGCCTCGTAGGCGCTGTCCGGGAACACGTCCCAGCCGCCGAACTCGATGTCCTCGAGCTTCGCCAGCGGCACGAAGTCCTTGATCAGCGGCGAACGGTCGTCGGTGCGCTTGCCGAGCCGCACGGTGCCCATCTGGGTCAGGCTGCCGATCGGCTTGGCGAGGCCCCTGCGGGCCGCCTCGACACCCGCGACGAAGGTCGTCGCCACCGCGCCCATGCCCGGCAGCAGAACGCCCAGCTTCCCGTTCGCCGGCTTGATCTCCCGGCCCTTGCCGTTCGTCATGTCGAAAGACTCCTTGGGGGTCCGAGAAACCGGGCCCTGCGAGGGGCGAATCTTAACACGCAGGCCGCGGCTCGGCGGCAGCCGCGCGCTGCTGCGGACCGCCCCGCTACGGGGCGACGCGCCCCTCGCGTTCGAGGAACTCGAGCGCTGCCGCGGTCAGCTCGCGGTCGTGCCGGGGGCCGACGAAACGCTTCTCCCCGACGTGGTAGTGGAGGATGCCGGAGCGCGACAGCCGCTCCTCGGTCTCGAAGCAGTAGAAAAGCAGGATCCGGCCCTCGCGGGGAACGCTGTCGTCGAAGAAGGTGAGCCGCAGGTCGCGCAAGTGGTGTCGGATTCCTTCACGTCGACCGCCAAGTTGGTGAGCGGGCCTCAGGCCCTCTCACGTGGCGGAAAGTGCGAGTCAAGATAGGGATCGTTGCTCGCGACTGTCAAGGCTGCGTGCGCCCGCCATCGACGCCCTCTCGCGCCCGGCACGATCGCGTCGCCGCGCCAGTCCACCGCCTCACGATCCGTTTTTTTTTCAGCCACGACTGGAGCGGTCAGCAGGCGCCAGATCGACGAGCGTGGCGCCTCGTCCGCCGCGTTTCACGAGTGCGTCGCGGATCTGGAGGACTCCAGAAAGCGAAGTCAGTGCGCGGCACACTCGCCGCGACGCACGTCGCCCGCGGACTCTTCGTCCGCTACGGACGAGGGCCCTGGCGCAGGCTCTCCCACGCCAGGCGGAAGAAGCCGACGATCGACTCGCTGTCGCCGAGTTCGAGGCGCAGGAACGCCTTGCCGATCGGGTCCCAGGCCGAGCCGCCGGGCAACACCACGACCATCGGCCACGGGGAGATGCCGCGCAGCGGCGAGCGCTGCGTCTCCAGCCAGCGCCCTCCCAGCCGCTTGACCATCACCTCGCCGACGTAGCAGCCGAGCACGAACAGCGCCTCGGCGACGTCCTCGCCGGTGTAACCGTCCTCGCGCAGGCTCTCGATCTGGACGTCGACCTCGTCGAGGCTGGCCGGCGAGTAGTCGAGGGTCATGTCGAACTCTTCCCACGCCGCGCGCACGGCCAGCTTTGCGTGGTGCGAGGCGTTGTCCGCGTTCGCGGGGTACTTGAGAGCGAGCGACTTCACCGTTGCGATGTTACTGGGCCGCGTGACAGATCGCGACGGGCTCGGCCTGCAGGAAGTCGGCGACGAAGGGCGTGGCCGGCCGGCGGGCGATGTCGTCGGGCGTGCCCTCCTGCTCGATGCGGCCGTCGTTCAGCACCGCCACCCGGTGCGCCAGCGACAGCGCCTCCTCCTGGTCGTGGGTCACGAACACGCTGGTCAGCCCGATCTTGTCGTGCAGCCCGCGCAGCCACGCTCGCAACTGGCGCCGGACCCGCGCGTCGAGCGCACCGAACGGCTCGTCGAGCAGCAGCACCCGCGGCTCCACCGCCAGCGCCCGCGCCAGCGCCACCCGCTGGCGCTGGCCGCCCGAGAGCTGCGACGGGTAGCGGTCCGCCATCCAGCCGAGCTGGACCAGCTCGAGCAGTTCGCGGACGCGACCCTGGATGTCCTGCTCGGACGGGCGGGTGGCGCGGCCGCGCACGCGCAGGCCGAAGGCCACGTTCTCGAACACGTTCATGTGGCGGAACAGCGCGTAGTGCTGGAAGACGAAGCCGACGCGGCGATGACGGGCATCCTGGCGGGTCGCGTCTTCGCCCGCGAACAGCACCTGTCCCGCGTCCGGCCGCTCCAGCCCCGCGATGATCCGCAACAGGCTGGTCTTGCCGGAGCCGGATGGCCCGAGCAGCGCGACCAGGCTGCCGGTCTCGACCTTGAGGCTGACGCCGGCGAGCGCCTGGTGGTTGCCGAAGCGCTTGTGGATGTCCCGGACCTCGATGCTCATCGCGAGCCCCCGATGCGGCGCTCCAGCAGCGCCTTCGCGACCAGCGTGCCGATGGCGAGGAACGCCAGCAGCGAGGCGACCGCGAAGGCAGCCTGGAAGCGATATTCGTTGTAGAGGATCTCCACGTGCAGCGGCAGCGTGTTGGTCAGGCCGCGGATGTGCCCGGAGACCACGGACACGGCGCCGAACTCGCCCATCGCCCGCGCGTTGGCGAGGATCACGCCGTACAGCAGGCCGAAGCGGATGTTGGGCAGCGTCACCCGCCAGAACATCTGGAAACCCGACGCGCCCAGCGTGCGCGCGGCTTCTTCCTCGTCGCGGCCCTCGGCCTCGAGCAGCGGGATCAGCTCGCGAGCCACGAACGGCAGGGTCACGAACAGCGTCGCCAGCACGATCCCCGGCACCGCGAAGATGACCTTGACGCCGTGCTCCGCGAGGGCCGGGCCGAACAGGCCCTGGCGCCCGAACAGCAGCACGAAGACGAGGCCGGCGATCACGGGCGAGACCGCGAACGGCAGGTCGATCAGCGCCAGCAGCAGGCGCCGGCCGCGGAAGTCGAAGCGCGCGATCAGCCACGCGGCCGCCACGCCGAAGACGGTGACCAGCGGCACCGACAGCGCCGCCACCTTCAGCGTCAGCCACAGCGCGGCGCGCGCTTCGGGCTCGGAGACGGCCGCGACCCAGGCTTCCCCGCCTTTCGACAACGCCTCCGTGAACACGGCGACCAGCGGCAAGAACAGGAACAGGCCGAGGAAGCCGAGCGCGGCAGCGGTCAGCGCCAGCCGCACCGGCCGGCTGTCCTCGCTGGCCGACAGCGCCGCCCGGGTCAGCGGCTGCGCTCGCCGCGCCGCGACGATCGCGCTCACGATGCCGCCTCGCCCAGTGAGCGCCGCACGCTCCACGCCTGCAGCGTGCCGATCGCCAGCAGCAACAGCAGCGAGGCGAACAACATGACCAGGGCGATCGCGGTCGCTCCCGCGTAGTCGTACTGCTCCAGCCGGGTCATGATCAGCAGCGGCGCGATCTCGGTCTGCATCGGCATGTTGCCGGCGATGAACACGACCGAGCCGTACTCCCCCAGCGCCCGCGACAGCGCCAGGGTGACGCCGGTCAGCCACGCCGGCAGCAGCGTCGGCAGCACCACCCGCCACAGCGCCTGGACGCGGCCGGCGCCCAGCGAGGCCGCGGCCTCCTCGGCGTCGGTGCCCATCTCCTCGATCACGGGCTGCAGCGTGCGCACGACGAACGGCAGCCCGATGAAGGTGAGAGCCACCGTGATGCCCAACTCCGTGAACGCCACCTTCAGGCCGAGCGGCTCCAGGTGGCGGCCGATCCAGCCGTTGGGACCGTAGAGCGTCGTCAGCGTGATGCCAGCGACCGCGGTCGGCAGCGCGAACGGCAGGTCGACCAGCGCGTCGACCAGCCGCTTGCCGGGAAACGGATAACGCACCAGCACCCAGGCGACCAGCAGGCCGAACAGGCCATTGAGCGCCGCCGCTGCCAGCGAGGCGCCGAAGCTGAGGCGGTAGGCGGCCAGCGCGCGCGCGTCGGTCACGGTCGCCCAGAACGCGGCCGGCCCCAGCGACGCCGCCTTCACGGCGAGCGCTGCCAGCGGCAGCAGCACCAGCAGGCCGAGGAAGGCGGAGGTGACGCCCAGCGACAGCGAGAAGCCCGGCAGCACGCTCTCGCGCCGCAGCAGCGGGCGCATCTAGCGCCCCGCGGCGTAGATCTGGTCGAACGTCCCACCGTCGCCGAAGTGCGCGGCCTGGGCCTTCGTCCAGCCGCCGAACACCTCGTCGATGGTGAAGGTCGCCGTCTTCGGGAACTGCGCCGCGAACTTCGCCGCGACGGCAGCCTGCCGCGGACGGAAGTAGTGCCTGGCCGCGATCGCCTGGCCGGCCGGCGTGTAGAGGAACTCGAGGTAGGCCTGGGCCACCGCCCGCGTGCCCTTGGCGTCGACGACCTGGTCGACGAGCGCCACCGACGGCTCCGCCAGGATCGTCAGCGGCGGCAGCACGATCTCGAACTGGTCGGGACCGAGTTCCCTGACCGCCAGCAGCGCCTCGTTCTCCCAGGCCAGCAGCACGTCGCCGATGCCGCGCTGCACGAACGTGTTGGTGGAGCCGCGCGCGCCGGAGTCGAGCACCGGCACGTTGCGGAAGATCCGCGTCACCAGCTCCCTGGCCTTCGCCTCGCTGCCGCCGGGCTGGCGCAGCGCCCAGCCCCAGGCCGCGAGGTAGTTCCAGCGCGCGCCGCCGCTGGTCTTCGGGTTGGGCGTGATGACCTGGACGCCGGGCTTGCCGAGATCGGCCCAGTCCCGGATGCCCTTCGGGTTGCCCTTGCGGACCAGGAAGACGATCGTCGACGTGTACGGCGCGCTGTTGTGCGGCAGCCGCTGCTGCCAGCCGGCGGGGATCAGGCCGCCGACCTTGTGCAACGCGTCGACGTCGTAGGCCAGGGCGAGGGTGACGACGTCGGCTTCGAGGCCGTCGATCACCGCCCGCGCCTGCTTGCCCGAGCCGCCGTGCGACTGCTGGATCGTCAGGCTCTGCCCCGTCTTCTGCTTCCACTCGCGGGCGAAGGCCGCGTTCACCTCCTGGTACAGCTCGCGGGTCGGGTCGTAGGACACGTTGAGCAGCGTCGTCGTTTGGGCGCCTGCGAGCGGGCACAGCCCGAGCGCGAATCCGGCGAGCAGGCGCCGGAAGCGGGTCGTCGTCATGGTGTACGCCTTTCTTCAGCTAGTAGGCGAGCTGCATCCGCCAGAGCAGGGCGTTCTCGGCCGCGCGATCGCGGCCCGCGGCGCCGCCCTCGAAGGTGGTGCGCTCGTAGTCGAACATCGTCCGGACGTTGCGGTTGAGGTACCAGTTGAGTCCCACGCCCAGCGCCAGGGCCTTGCGGGCGGAGCGGGTCGGGTCCGCGTACCCACCGTCGAAGACCGCGTCCTCTGCCTCGAAGCCGGAGACGCGGGCCTTCAACTCCCAGGCGCCACGGCCGCCCTTCTGCGGATCGAACGGGCGCTTCGGTGTGATGGCTCCGAGCGAGGCCTTCTCGCCGGTCAGCAGCCAGACGCCAGTCACGGTCCAGGCCGAGAGCTTGACCTTCTCGTCGACGCCGCCGCGAACCACGGCCTGGTCGCTGACGACGTACTCCACGAACCCGGCGACGGGGCCCGCGGCGAAGCTGGCCTGCGGCGCGAGGCGGAAGCGGTTGCCATCCGCGGTGGTGCCGGCCGCGAACTGGAAGTACGCCGCCTGGGCCGTGGTGCGCAGGGCCGGCAGCAGGCCCTTCTGGGTGCCGGTGGTGATCGCGATGCCGAAGCCGAGCGCCTTCCACGCGCCCTCGGACTTCCACAGCGGCTTCACGAACAGCCGCGCCGCCACGTCCTTCGCGTCGTTGCCGTCGATGTCGACCGCGGCGCCGTTCTGCAACGCGGCCGCGTACAGCAGCGGCCCGGACTCGCCCTGGAACTGCACGCCGACGTCGCGACTCGGCGTCAGGCCGCTGGTCAGCGAGCGCTCCACGAACGGCAGCCAGTTCGCAGACTGCAGCTTCTCCAGGCTGAACGGCGTCTTGAACTTGCCGGCCCGGAAGCGGGCCGCGCGCGAGCGGATCACCTCGACGTACGCGTCCTGGATCGCGGCCGAGCCGCCGCCGAAGTCGGGCACGAAGACGGCCTCGAACGCCTTGCCCACCGTGACCTGGAGCGAGGGGCGCATGCGGCGCAGCAGGAAGGTGTCGGTCACGGCAAGGGCGTCGTCGCCGGGCACGAAACGTCCGTCGAGCTGGGCGACGCCGTAGAACCGCAACTTCCAGAAGCCGTCCGCCGACGCGAACGAGAAGCCGTCCGCCCCCGCCTGCACCTTGACCGGGGTCGGCGCTTCGTCCGCCGCGCGTGCGACTCCCGCGCCGAGCAGGACCGCCACCATCCCAATGCCCATGATCCTGGTAGACATATCTCCGAGGTCGTCCTTTCAGGCCTTGGCGGCGGGTGCCGCCGAGGCGGCCCGGCGGCTTTGCACCAGGCGGGTGTTGCGGGCCACGAGGTCGGCCAGCGAGGTGTGATCGAGGATGCCGGCGGCGGCGTTGCGGACCTGCAGGAAGACGTCGAACAGGCCCGCATGGCGCGGCTCGGTGCGGACCCGGTGGGCGAGCTCTGCGGCGTCGCCGAACGGGGCCAGGGGCCCGTCGATGATGCGCACGATCTCGCCGAGTCGGATCTCGTCGGGGGGGCGGCGCAGCCGGTAGCCGCCGTCGCGACCACGCTGGCTGCTGACGATCCGGCCGTGCTTGAGGCTGACCAGGATCGCTTCCAGGAACTTGACCGGGATCTCTTCGGCTTCGGCGACCTCGTGGATCTTGACGAGGCCGGTCTCGTAGCGCTCGGCGAGGTGGGTCAGCGCTTTCAGGGCGTACAGCCCACGGCTGGAGATTCTCATATCCCTACAGACGTGGTGGAGTATCGGCCCGGAACGGCCCCCTGTCAAGTCCTCCGTGGCCGGCTGCGAGCGGCCCGGGGGTGCGGGGGCGAGGGAGCGCCGTTGCGACGGAGCCCCCGCAGGACCGGCGCCGGATTCACTCCGGCGTCGGAACCTGACAAGCGTGCGGGGGCGAGGGAGCGCCGTTGCGACGGAGCCCCCGCAGGACCGGCGCCGGATTCACTCCGGCGTCGGAACCTGACCTTCCGTATCGGCCTCGTAGCCGAGGTGGGGCGCCAGCCAGCGCTCGATCTCGCGCAGCGGCGTGCCCTTGCGGCGCTGGTAATCCTTCACCTGGTCGCGCTCGATCAGGCCGACGTTGAAGTACTTCGCCTGCGGGTGCGACAGGAACCAGCCGCTGACCGCCGCCGCGGGCCACATCGCGAGGCTCTCGGTCAGCGACACGCCGGCGTTCTCCTCCGCCTTCAGCAGGTCGAACAGCGTGCGCTTGGCCGTGTGGTCCGGGCAGGCCGGGTAGCCGGGCGCCGGCCGGATGCCCTGGTACTTCTCGTGCAGCAGGGCGTCGAGGTCGAGCCCGGCCGCCGCCTCGTAGCCCCACGCGCGTCGCGCCTGCTGGTGCAGCCACTCCGCGCCGGCCTCGGCCAGCCGGTCGGCCAGCGCCTTGGCCAGGATCGACTGGTAGTCGTCGTGGTCGGCCTCGAAGCGAGCCACGATCTTGTCGAGGCCCAGGCCCGCGGTGATGGCGAAAGCACCGAGGTAGTCGGCCTGGCCGCTCTCCCGCGGCGCGACGAAGTCGGCCAGGGCGAGGTTCGCCTCGTTCAGGCCCTTGTCCATCTGCTGGCGCAGGGTGTGGATCTCCCCCGCCGTGTGGCTGCGAGTCTCGTCGGTGTAGAGCTCGATGTCGTCGCCCACCGCGTTGGCCGGCCAGAAGCCCCAGGCCGCGCGGGCCTTCAGTTCCCCGCCGTTCACCAGCTCGTCGAGCAGGCGCAGGCCGTCCTCGTGCAGCTCCTTCGCCTTCGCCCCCCACTGCGGGTTCTCGAAGATCTTCGGGTAGGTGCCGCGCAGCTCCCAGGTGACGAAGAACGGGGTCCAGTCGATGTACGGCACCAGCTCCGCGAGCGGCACCTCCTGCGCGCGCACGCCGAGGAACGACGGCACCGGCGGCGCGTAGCCGTTCCAGTCGATCTTCGCCCGCCGCCGCCGCGCCTCGTCGAGCGGCAGCAGCGGCTTCTCGGCCCGCTTCTTCGCGTGGGTCTCGCGCGCCCGCTCCTGCTCGCGGCGGTTCTCCGCGGAGAACTCCGCGCGCGCCGACTTCAGCGAGCTGGCGACGGTCACCGCGCGCGAGGCGTCGAGCACGTGGACCACGTCCTTCGAGTAGTGGGGCGCGATCTTGACCGCGGTGTGGGCCTTGCTGGTGGTGGCGCCGCCGATCAGCAGCGGCAGCGTGAAGCCCTCGCGCTCCATCTCGCGGGCGACGTGGGCCATCTCCTCGAGCGAGGGCGTGATCAGGCCCGAGAGCCCGACCATGTCGACGTCGTGCTCGCGGGCGGCCTTCAGGATCTTCTCGCAGGACACCATCACGCCGAGGTCGATCACCTCGTAGTTGTTGCAGGCCAGCACGACGCCGACGATGTTCTTGCCGATGTCGTGGACGTCGCCCTTGACCGTGGCCAGCAGGATGCGGCCCTCGGTGCGGCTGCCGGCGGCTTTCTCGGCCTCCAGGTAGGGCTGCAGGTAGGCGACGGACTTCTTCATCACCCGCGCCGACTTCACGACCTGGGGCAGGAACATGCGGCCGGAGCCGAACAGGTCGCCGACCACGCTCATGCCGGACATCAGCGGACCCTCGATCACCAACAGCGGCCGGCCGTACTTCTGGCGGGCCTCCTCGGTGTCGGCGTCGATGAAGTCGACGATGCCGTTGACCAGCGCGTGGCTGAGCCGCTCCTCCACCGTGCCCGCGCGCCAGGCGTCCGCCTTGACCTCGACCTTGTCCTTCGCCTTCACGCCCTCGGCGAACGCGATCAGCCGCTCGGTGGCGTCCGGCCGGCGGTCGAGCAGCACGTCCTCGACCCGCTCCAGCAGGTCCTTCGGGATCTCCTCGTAGACGCCGAGCTGGCCGGCGTTGACGATCGCCATGTCGAGGCCGGCGCGGATCGCGTGGTAGAGGAACGCGGTGTGCATCGCCTCGCGCACCGGGTTGTTGCCGCGGAACGCGAACGAGATGTTCGACACGCCGCCCGAGACCTTGGCGAAGGGCAGCGTGGCCTTGATCTGCCGGGTCGCCTCCAGGAACGCGACGGCGTAGCCGTTGTGCTCCTCGATGCCGGTGCCGACGGTCAGGATGTTGGGGTCGAAGACGATGTCCTGCGGCGGGAAGCCGACCTGCTGCGTCAGGATCTTGTAGGCGCGGGTGCAGATCGCGACCTTGCGCTCGACGGTCGACGCCTGCCCTTCCTCGTCGAACGCCATCACGATCACGGCCGCGCCGTAGCGACGCACGAGGCGCGCCTTGGCGACGAAGTCGGCCTCGCCTTCCTTGAGCGAAATCGAGTTGACGATGCCCTTGCCCTGCAGGCACTTCAGGCCGGCCTCGAGCACGGTCCACTTCGAGGAGTCGATCATCACCGGCACGCGGGCGACGTCGGGCTCGGCCGCGATCAGGTTCAGGAAGCGGGTCATCGCCGCTTCCGACTCGAGCATGCCCTCGTCCATGTTGATGTCGATGATCTGGGCGCCGTTCTCCACCTGCTGGCGCGCCACCGCCACCGCGTCCTCGTACTTGTTCTCCTGGATCAGCTTCTGGAACTTCGGCGAGCCCGTGACGTTGGTGCGCTCGCCCACGTTGACGAAGTTGGTGTCCTCCGTGATCGTCACCGCGTCGAGGCCCGACAGCCGCAGGTGGTGGTCGGCCGCCGGCACCCGCCGCGGCGCCACGCCGCGCACGGCCTCGGCGATCGCCCGCACGTGATCCGGTGTCGTGCCGCAGCAGCCGCCGACGATGTTCAGGAAGCCGGCGCGGGCGAACTCGCCAAGCAGCCGCGAGGTGTCCTCCGGGCCCTCCGGGAAGCCCGTGGGCAGCAACGGGTTGGGCAGCCCCGCGTTCGGGTAGGCGCTGGTGAAGACCGGTGCCAGGCCCGACAGCTCCTCCATCAGCGGCCGCATCTCGGTCGCACCCAGCGAGCAGTTGATGCCGACCGAGAACAGCGGCGCGTGCTGCAGCGAGGCCCACACCGCGGCGACGTTCTGGCCCGTCAGCATGCGGTCGTTGCCGGCCTGGATGAACGTGATCGAGGCCATCACCGGCACTCGCCGACCGCCCTCGGCGAACACCTTCTGGATCGCGAACAGCGCGGCTTTCAGGTTGAGGGTGTCAGTCGTCGTCTCGGGTAGCAGGATGTCGACGCCGCCCGCGAGCAGCCCGCGCACCTGCTCCTCGTACGCGGCGGCCAGGTCGTCGAAGGTCACCTGGCGCGCGCCCGGGTCGTTGACGTCGCGCGACATCGAGGCGGTGCGGTTGGTCGGGCCCATCGAGCCGGCGACGAACGCCGGCCGGCCCGGGTTGTCGCGCAGGAAGCCGTCCGCCGCGCGACGGGCGACGCGGGCCGCGGCCACGTTCAGCTCGTACACCTTGTGCTCGAGCTGGTAGTCCGCCTGCGAGATGCGGGTCAGGCTGAAGCTGTTGGTCTCGATGATGTCGGCGCCGGCCTCGAGGTAGAGCCGGTGGACCTTCTCGAGCACCTCGGGCCGGGTCAGCGCCAGCAGGTCGTGGTTGCCCTTGAGGTCGACCGGGTGCTGCTCGAAGTGCCCCCGCCGGTAGTCGTCCTCGGTCAGCCCCTCGCGCTGGAGCATCGTCCCCATCGCCCCGTCGATGACGACGATCCGCTCCTCGCACAACGCCCGCAGCCGCTTCTCGATGTCTTCCATGGCAACGCGATTCTAGCGTCCGGCGCGTGCACGGCCCGCAGCTATGACGCGCGGGGATCGCCGGCGCTCGTGGCATTCTAGGGGTCGTGATCCGCGCCTGCCCCCGCTGCCAGCGACCGAACCGCGTGCCCGCCCGCCATCTCGCCGACGAGGGCCGGTGCGGAGCCTGTCAGGCGGCGCTGCCGGCGCTCGACGCTCCCGTCGAGGTCGATGCCGCGCTGTTCGACGAGATCGTCGATGGCGCGGTCGTGCCCGTGCTGGCCGATTTCTGGGCCGCGTGGTGCGCGCCGTGCCGCGCCGCTGCGCCCGAGGTGGCGGCGGCCGCCAGGCAGATGGCCGGGCGCGCGATCGTCGTCAAGGTCGACACCGAGCGTGAGCAGGCGCTGGCCGCCCGCTTCGGCGTCTCGGGCATCCCCCACTTCGTCGTGTTCCAGGGGGGCCAGTCGGTGCGCGGCCGGTCCGGCTACCGCTCGCGTGGAGAACTCGCGACCTTCACCCTCGGCTGAGGCCTCTCAGCGCGTCCGGCTCCAGGTCCACTCCATCGCCTTCTCCTTGGCGTCGGGCGGCCCCTCCACCCGCGCGTGAAGCCGGCCGACGGCGTCGAGCCAGTACAGGATGCGCTGCGGGAAGTCGTGCTCCTCGTTCTCGAACACCGCGCGGTTCGCGCCCGACTCGACGAGCCGGAACGGCGTGGGCGCCGCGCCCCGGGGACTCGCCCAGTAGGTGATCACGCCGTCCTTGTCGTCGATGCGCAGGAACTCCCACGATACGGTGCGCCCGCGCGCCACGTCCCTGTGCAACCCGAGCAGGGTGCCGCCGGCGGGAGCCGTCCAGACCTCTTCCATGCGCAGGGCGCCGCTCTCCCCGCTCCAGGCTCCGGCGAGGAAAGACAGCGCTTCCAGGCCGTCTGCGGCGGCCGGAACGCCCAGCGCGAGCAGGGCCCACGCGATACCACCGAGCACCGTTCGTCTCATCGGGACCTCCACGGCCGAGCGCCCCGGGCGCAGCCGGTCGCGGGAGTCTGGGGCCCGCCCCGACGGCGCGCAAGCGGTGCGTCGCCGAACGACCGGCACGGGCATTGCACTGCGACAGGCCGACCCGGAGGTGGCTCTTGATCCGTCTCGACCTGACGCCGCGTGAAGCCGACATGCTCGACACGGTTTGCCGCGACTATCTGATGGACCTGCGGATGGAGATCGCGGGCACCGACCG
Source organism: Vicinamibacteria bacterium (assembly GCA_023701125.1). Lineage (GTDB taxonomy): Bacteria > Acidobacteriota > Vicinamibacteria > Fen-336 > Fen-336 > WYBL01. The sequence goes on from JAMPXO010000012.1 coordinate 22,709, forward strand.
CATGGAGTTCCGCGAGAACCTCAAGCAGCAGGAGGTCTTCCTCAAGGAGCTGCTGAAGACGCTCGAAGCGAAGGCCCCGCGCCGCGAGCCCGGCACCGGCGAGGAGTGGCCGATCAGCCACTAGGACTTGGGCGCGAATGGCGGAAGCGTGTGGGAATCGAACCCACCGCCGAGGGTTTCACCCCCCGGCCGGACGGCTTTGAAGGCCGCGCGAGTCACCAGACCCGATTCGCTTCCATCGCGGCAACGGACGGCCGCCAGAAGTGTAGCCTCATCCCTCCCTGGGTCGCACCTGCATCTTTTTTGGTCGAAAACTACTCAATACCTTGACGTCACGGGGAGCAGGGCCGATACTCCGGTTCGTGCGATGTTCCTCCCCGAGCCGACGCCAGCCAGGCCCTGAGGACCCACGCGGTCTGCCCACGGGGGCGCGTCATCCCGCCCCGGCTGCCGAGGCTCTCTTTCTCCTCCGTCCATTCCTTCCAAGCGCGGGGAGGTGGCCGCAGGGCCGCTTCCCCGCTCCGGGCCTTCCGACCCTTCAAGATCCTGCCCGGCTTCTGAGTGCCAATCGAACGTTATGATCGGCCGCCTGAGGCCCCGATGAACCAGCGAGCGCGGAACGAAGCGGACCCCGGGGCGCGCCTGTCGATCGGCGCGCTCTCGCGGGCGACGGGGGTGCCCGTCGAGACCCTGCGCACCTGGGAGGCGCGCTACGGCTTCCCGGTGCCGGAGCGCAAGCCGTCCGGGCATCGCGTGTACCCGACGACGTCGATCCCGCGCCTGCTCCGCATCGCCGAAGCGCTGGCCCGCGGACACCGCGCGGGACAGGTGGTCGCCGCCTCCGACTCCGACCTCGACGAGTTGCTGCTGGTGACGCCACCGGCACTGCCGGCGCCGGCAGCGCCGGCCCCGGCGATGCGCAGCACGGAAGTCCTGCTCGACCACGTCGAGCGCTTCGACGCCGACCGCCTGACCCGGGCCCTGCTCGGCGAGTGGGCACGCCGCGAGCCCGTCGACTTCCTCGTGCAGGTGATCGCGCCGCTGGTGCGGGCGGTCGGCCTGGCCTGGGAGGAGCGCCGGCTCGAGGTGCGCCACGAGCACTTCTTGTCGGAGCGCGTCGGCGACCTGTTGCGCTCGCTGCGGCTGCCGCTCGAGGAGCGGGCGCGCGGGCCGCTGGTCGTGCTCGGCTCGCTGCCCGGCGAGAGCCACGGGCTCGGGCTGCAGATGGTGGCACTGGTGCTGGCCGCGGCCGGCTGCCGGCTGCTCTACCTCGGCACGGAGGTGCCGCCCGACCAGATCGCCGCCCTGGCCCGCGACCTCGGCGCTCGCGCGCTCGGCCTCAGCATCTCGGCCGCGACCGGCGGCGCCGCGTCGAACGCCCAGTTGCGCCGGCTGCGGGCCGCCCTGCCCCGCCGCATCCAGTTGCTGGTCGGCGGCGCGGGCGCGCCGAAGAAGAGCGAAGGCATCGAGGTCATCACCGATCTGGCGGTGCTCGACGCCTGGGCGCGGCAGCGCGTGGCCCGCTCGGAGCTGCGGCCGAGCTGAATCAGCGGCGGCCGTGACGCCGCGCATGCCACGTCGTGCTCCGAGGTCGCGTCGAGTCGGCTAGAATCCTCGCCCACCGATGAGCCGCGACCCACAAGCGAGAGGCGACAGCCGGGCCGACGCCTCTCGACGGAACTTCGTGCGCCGCATCCGCATGCCCAGCCGGCGCGAGGCGGTGGCGCCCACGGTCGACCGCGTGCTGGAGATGATCACGCCGGCGGGGCTCTCGGAGGACCAGCGCGACGACCTCGCGGTGGCGCTGTCGGAAGCGCTGTCGAACGCGGCGGTCCACGGCAACCGGCTGCGCGCCGACGCCGTCGTGCGCGTCGTGGTGCGGGTCGAGCCCGCGCACTGCGCGGTGATCGAGATCGCCGACGACGGCCCCGGCTTCGACGTGGCCCGCGTCCACGACCCGACGGACCCCGACCGGCTGCTGGCGACGGGCGGACGCGGCGTGTTCATGATGAAGCGACTGGTCGACCGCCTCGAGTACAACGAGAGCGGCAACCGCGTCCGCCTCACGATCGAGACCCGCGCGAGCTAGCTCGCGCGGGGCGTGAGGCCGCGCGCCATCACTTCTGGGGCGGGCGCCGCCACTCGTCGATCAGGCTGGCGACGAGTCCCGTCCAGCCCGTCTGGTGCGGCGCGCCCAGGCCTTCCCCGGTCTCGCCGTGGAAGTACTCGTGGAACAGCACCAGGTCGCGCCAGTGAGGGTCGTCCTGGAACTTGCGCCGCGCGCCGTGCACCGGCCGCCGCCCGGCCGCGTCGCGGGTGAAGATGCCGATCATGCGGTCGGAGAGCCCGGCCGCCAGCGCCCACAGGTTCTTCGGCTCGCCCGCGGGCCCGTTCTCGGGCAGCTCCAGGTCGGGCCCGAAGGCCGTGCCCAGCTTGCGCAGCGACTCGATCATCAGGAACGTGGTCGGGAACCACACCGGCCCCCGCCAGTTGGAGTTGCCGCCCTTGATCTTGGAGTCCGCCTCGGCCGGCTCGTAGCGCACCTCGCGCTGCCCCAGCCGGTACGGGTGGTGCTCGTGGCGGCGCGACAGGCTGCGCAGCCCGAAGGCCGACATGAACTCTTCGGGGTCGAACAGCCGCGACAGGATGCGCCGCATCTGGTCGGGGTCGACGATCGCCAGCACGTGCACGTCCTGGCCGTCGCGGTGCACGCGGTAGCAGACGTTCTCGACCACGTTCGCCTTGTTGGCGAGGAACCAGTGGAAGTTCGGCGTGAAGTCGCGGAACGGCTGCAGCCAGCGCTCCTCCAGCCGCTCGACGGCGTAGAGCGGAATCAGGCCGACCAGCGACCGCACCTTGAATTTCTCGAAGTGGCCGTCCGGGTAGCGCAGCACGTCGTAGAAGAAGCCGTCTTCTTCGTCCCACAGCTGGTAGCGGCGCCCGCCGCCCATGTGCTTCATCGCCGCGCCGACGTGCACGTAGTGCTGGAAGAACTTGGTCGCCAGCCCCTCGTAGGCGCGGTTCTCCTTGGCCAGCTCCAGCGCGATCCGCATCAGGTTCAGGCAGAACATGCCCACCCAGCCCGTGGCGTCGCTCTGTTCGAGCACCGCGCCCTCGGGCAGCTTCTCGCTGCGGTCGATCACCGTGATGTTGTCGAGGCCGAGGAAGCCGCCCTCGAACACGTTGTTGCCCTCGCGGTCGACCTTGTTGATCCACCACGCGAAGTTGATCAGCAGCTTGTGGAAGCACTTCTCCAGGAACTCGCGGTCCGCCTGGCCGCTGCGGATGCGGTCCATGTTGTAGACCCGCCACACGGCCCAGGCGTGGACCGGAGGGTTGAGGTCCGAGAACTCCCACTCGTACGCGGGGATCTGCCCCGACGGGTGCTGGAACTGCTCGAACAGCAGCAGCCAGAGCTGCTCCTTGGCGAAGGCCGGGTCGATGATCGCGAGCGGCGCGCAGTGGAAGGCGAGATCCCAGGCGGCGAACCACGGGTACTCCCACTTGTCCGGCATCGACATCACCCGCATCGAGTTCAGGTGGCGCCAGTGCACGTTGCGGATGTGCTGACGCGACTCGGGCGGAGGCAGGTCGGGGTTGTCCCCCTCCAGCCAGGTCTCGACGTCGAACAGGTAACTCTGCTTCGACCACAGCAGGCCCGCGAAGGCCTGGCGCTGGACCAGCTTCTCGTCGGCGCTGGCCGCCTCCGGCTGGATCACCGCGTAGAAGCGGTCGGCCTCTTCGCGGCGCGCGTCGACGATGGCGTCGACGTCGCCGAGCGGGTCCGCCGGCTCGCCCGGCGTCAGCCGGAAGCGCAGCGTGACGCGGCCGCCCGCCGGCACGACGCGGCGGTGCCAGAACGTGGCCTTGCTGCCCCGCTGTTCCGGGTTCACGCTGGCCGCCTCACCCTGCACGACGCGGCGGTGGAAGCCGTCCTTGACGAAGGCCGAGCGGCTGGCGACGTGCGGGCCCCACACCCGTTCGGCGTGGGTCTCGTTGTCGGTGAACAGCGGAAGGCCATCCGCCTCCGCGTACAGGCGGCGCGGTCCCAGCCGGTACTCGAACGGCAGGTTGTCGAGCGGGTCGGCGAGGCTGTCGTCGGCCAGCGCGCAGGCCGCCCCGCCGCGCGGCGCGCCGACCCGAATCTCCGGCGCGGGCTTCGCTTCGCGGCCCCAGGCCCAGGTGTTGCGGAACCACAACTGCGGCAGCACGTGGATCGGCGCGGCTTCCGGCCCGCGGTTCTCGACCGTGACCCGGATCGCCAGGTCCTCGGGGTCCGCCTTCGCGTACTCGACGAACACGTCGAAGTAGCGGTCGTCGTCGAACAGCCCGGTGTCGAGCAGCTCGAACTCGGGCCCGCGTCCCGCCCGCGCCCGGTTCTCCTCCACCAGCCGCGTGTACGGATACTCGCGCTGCGGGTACTTGTAGAGCCACTTCATGTAGGCGTGGCTCGGCAGGTTGTCGAGGTAGAACCAGTATTCCTTCGGGTCCTCGCCGTGGTTGCCCTCGGAGGGCACGACGCCGAACGGCCGCTCCTTGAGGATCGGGTCGCGCTCGTTCCAGAACGCGAACGCGAAGCACAGCAACTGGTAGCGGTCGCAGATTCCCGCCAACCCGTCTTCGCCCCAGCGATACGCGCGGCTGCGCGCGTGGTCGTGGGGGAAGGAGTGCCAGGCGTCGCCGTCCGCGCTGTAGTCCTCGCGCACGGTGCCCCACGAGCGCTCCGACACGTACGGTCCCCAGCGCCGCCAGCCGACCAGTGGGCCACGCTCGCCGGCCAGGCGCGCGTGCTCCTCGGTCGGCGCGGAACGGTGACCGTCCGTCGGCTCCGGACTCACGAGCAGCTCCTCGAGGATTTTTTTTGGACGGACGACGGGAATTGCGGCGACTCTAGCAGGCTTCTCGCCCGCGACGAGGCGGCATACCATGCGCGCCCATGTGGTCCGCGCGCACGCGCTGGGAGCTGTCCGAGAACCCGCTGTCGCAAGCGCTGGCGCGTCGCCGCGCGGCCGGGGCGCCGCTGCTCGACCTGACCGAGACCAACCCCACCCGCGCGGGGCTGGTGGCCCCCGCCGACGTCCTGGCGTTGCTCGGCCACGCGCGCAGCAGCGACTACTCGCCCGAACCGTTCGGACTGCCCGAGGCGCGCGCGGCCGCGGCCGCGGAGTTCGCCCGCCATGGCGGCCCGGTGGACGTCGACCGGGTGTTCCTCACCGCCAGCACCAGCGAGGCCTACGCGTGGCTCTTCAAGCTGTTGTGCGATCCCGGCGACCGGGTGCTGGTGCCGCGACCGAGCTACCCGTTGTTCGAGTACCTGGCCCGCCTCGAGTCGGTCGAGGTCGACCGCTACCCGCTCGCCTACGACGGGAGCTGGCACCTGCTCGCCTCCGCGGTGGAGGCGGCGCTGACGCCACGCACGCGGGCCGTCGTCGTCGTCCACCCCAACAACCCGACCGGCTCGTGCCTCAAGCGGGACGAGGCCGCAGCGCTGCACGAGTTGTGCGCGGCGCGCGGCGTCGCGATCGTCTCGGACGAGGTGTTCGCGGACTACACCTTCGGCCCCGACCCGAGGCGGGCAGGCAGCTTCGCCGCCGATGGCCCGGCTCTCGCGTTCGCGATGGGTGGGCTGTCCAAGGCCTGCGCGCTGCCGCAGCTCAAGCTGGCGTGGACCGCGGTCGCGGGACCGGCGGCGCTGCGTGAGCCGGCGTTGGCGCGGCTGGAGGTGATCGCCGACACCTACCTCTCCGCGGGCACACCGGTGCAGCGCGCGCTGCCCGAGCTGCTGGCGCGGCGCGAGGCGCTGGCCGCGCCGGTACGCGCCCGCGTCGTGCGCAACCTGGAGACGCTGCGAGCGGCGATGGCCCAGGCGCCCGAGGCCACGGTGCTCGCGGTCGAGGGCGGCTGGTGCGCCGTGCTGCGGGTGCCGGCCACGGTCTCCGAGGAACAGCGCGCGCTGCGGCTGCTGGAGCGCGAGGGGGTTCTCATCCACCCCGGCTTCTTCTTCGACTTCGAGAGCGAGGCCTTTCTCGTGGTCAGCCTGCTGACCCCGGCCGACACGTTCGCGGCCGGCGCCGCGGCCCTCGCCCGCGACAGCGTGCTATAAGCCCTCGCCATGAAGAGTGGGGCCGTCTACGTCGTCACGGGGGGGGCAGGCTATCTGGGGCGGGCCGTGTGCCAGGAGCTGCTGGCCCGCGGAGCGCAGGTCGCGGTGCCCTACCGCGGCGCGCGGAGCTGGGACGAATTGCGCGAGGCGATGGGCGACCCGCAGGGGTTGTGGGGCGCGCCGGCGGACGTCGCCGACCCCGCGGCCATGGAGTCCTTCGTGGCCGAGGCGGTGCGCACGTTCGGCCACCTCGAAGGCCTGGCCGCACTGGCGGGGGCCTACGCGGGTGCGGGCCCGCTGGAAACCGCCACCGCCGACGAGTGGCGGCGCATGCTCTCGGCCAACCTCGACACGTTCTGGAGCGCGACCCGCGCGGTGCTGCCGCAGTTGCTGGCGACGGGCGGCGGCAGCGTCGTCTCGGTCGGCGCGCGGATCGCGTTCGAGGGCGGCGCCGGCGCTGCGGCCTACGCGGTGTCCAAGGCCGGCGTCGCGACGCTGACCCGGGTGCTGGCGCTCGAGAACCGCGAGCGCGGCGTGCGCTTCAACTGCGTGGTGCCGGGCACGATCGACACCGCCGCCAACCGTCGCGACATGCCTGCGGCCGACTTCTCGCACTGGACGCCGCCGGCCGCGATCGCGTCGGTGATCGCGTTCCTGCTCTCCCCCACCTCCGCGCCGGCCACCGGCGCGGTGGTCCCCGTCGACGGGCCGGCGCCGAGGCCGTAGACCGGCCCGGCGCGGCGGGCGACCAGCCGCGCCACGAACGCCAGCGCGATCAGCATCAGCAGCAGGCCGATCAGCGCCAGCAGCAGCGCCCGCCCCGGCGACGGCGGGCGAGTCGAGCGCGGCGGCGTGCGTACGGCGAGCAGCAGCCGGTCCTGGCACGCGGCGCAGCGGGCGACGTGCTCCGCGAGGGCGGCCGGCGCGGCACCGGGCGGCGCCTGCGCGAAGACGACGAGGCCCGCCCGCGTCAGGCAGCCCCGCGCATCCTGCCAGTCAGCGGACATGCGGGTTCATGCTTGGCTGCGGGCGGGCCGAAGTCAATCGGCGCCGAACCGGCCTCAGTTCCGCTTCAGCTCGCGCACGAACACCCACGCCGTCTCCGTGGTCTTGCTGTAGAACAGCGTCACCGTCACGTCGCGCGGCGCCATCTCGAAGTCGAAGCGGTAGGGAAAGACCTCGTGCAGGTCGCCGACCTTCACGCCCTCGCGGAACTTGCCGGCGAAGCGCTGCACGTTGGTGCACGGGGCAACGTCGGTGAAGAAGTTCTTGCCGATCACCCGCTTCGGGTCGCGGCCCGTCAGCGTCGCCTCGTGCTGGTTGAAGCTCAGCACGGTGCCGTTCTTGTCGAGCCGGATGGCCCCGATCGGCAGCGCGTCCAGCTCGCTCTCCTTGAGATGGTCGATGCGCTCCATCTCGGTCCGGGTCAGGAAGCTCTCGGCCGACTCGTTCACCTGGTTCATCACTTGCGTTCTCTCCTCTTCGCGTCCCGCTCACCCAGTTCGCGCACGCCTGCACGGCACGGGGAGGAGTCTAAGCGCGGATTCCTGCGCTCTCTTAAATCTGCTCAAATCTTCACATTAATTTAAACAAGACCGCGGCCAGGCACGCCGGCCGTGCGGCGCCGCTATACTCCGCGGCCTGGAGGAGCGAGTGGCCTTCGAGACGACGGCGACGCGGATCTGGAAGCACCTGGCGGCGGAAGACCGGTTGGAAGCGGCCCAGGCGCTGCTGCGCGAGCCGGCCCCGGACGCGTTCGCCGCGGCGCTGGGCGCCGTGATCCGCGCTCGCCGCCTGCGGCCCCAGGTCGCGCGCACGATGCCCGCCGAGCAGCAGGCCCGCATTCTGTCCAGCGTGCTCGACCCCGGCGAGCCGCTGGCGGCGTCGCTGCTGATCGCGCTCCACCTCTCCGCCCGGCGCCCGCTGCTGGTCGCCTTCCTCGACGCGCTCGGCCTGCCGCACGAGGACGGCGTGCTCAAGGAGGAGGCCGACGCGCTGCCCCCGCCGGCGACCGACAAGTTGCGCGACGCGGTCCGCGGCCTCGAGGCCGCCTTCCCCGCCGGCCAGGTGCGCGCCTACCTCAACACGCTGCTGCTGCAGGACCCGGAGCGCTGGAGCGGCCTGGCGGAGGTCGAGCCGGGGGCCTGAGCCCTCAGCTCGCGAGCGCCTCGACCACGTCCCCGGGGCGCCGCAGCGTGTCGGCACCCGGCCCCCGCAACAGCAGCCAGTAGCGCTCGACGGGCTGGGCGCTGTGGAGCCGGCGCGCGTGCGCTTTTTCGAGCGCCGTCAGCCGCTTCAGCGACCCGAACGGCGAGCCGCCGGGCAACACGGCCGCGGCTTCGTCGAGGCGCACGATCGCCTGGTCGCTGACCGGCTGCAGCACGGGTTGCAGGCGGGGCCCGAACGAGTGATGGGGCCGCCAGGCCCGGGCCTCGATCCAGCGGCGGCGCGACTGCGCGGCCAGCGCCAGCCGGTCGCCGAGGCTCGGCGCCTGGCGCCGGACGAAGGGGTCGATCGGCACCCGCAGCATCAGCCCCGCGAGCCCGCCGCGATCGCGGAACGGGGCACCGGGGGGCAATCGTGCGCCGAGTTCGCCGAGGCGCACCCGCACGGCCGCCGGGAACAACGCGAACGGGCGCTCCTCGTAGAGGAACACGTCGCGGCCGGCACCGCTCTCCAGCACCCGCACCGCGGCCTCGTGGACCAGCCGGTGGTCGGGGTGGGGCCACACGCCGAGCGGCAGGTAGACGCGCCGCGGGCGGGTGCGGCGCACCAGTTCCAGCAGCGCCAGCGCCAGGTCCGCGACCAGCGCCTCGTCGAGCCCGAGTGCAGAGCGCAGCGCCAGCGCCGGGCGCAGGCCGTCGCGCACCGACGCATCGGGATGCCCGAGCGCCACCCGCGGCACGCGCAGGCGGTCGGCGGGCGACTCGACGCCGGCGCGCGGCCCGGCACCGAACAGCTCGACGATCAGCACGCTCTCCCCGCGCTCGCGCTCGGCCAGGATCCGCGCCGCACACGACAGCGCCGCGTCGTCCGCGTGGGGAGACACGTAGAGCGAGTCGCACGGCTGGAGGTCTTGGTGGGCCTCGATCCGCTGGATGAGGCGAGCGTCGGACGACATTGGGCGACGAGTGTAGCAGGCCGGAGGTTAGACTCTCCCGCGCCATGCCCCGCCTCGCCGGCCCGGCCGCCCGTCCGGGATTGTGGGCCGCCGCGCTCGCGGCGCTGCTCTACCTGCCCTCGCTCGGCGGCGGTTTCTTGTACGACGACAACCGGATCGTGCTCGGCAACCGCGCCCTCCAGGAGGGCGCGGAGCTGGTCACCCTCCTGCGCTCCGACCCCACCCGCCCGCTGCTGGCGCTCGGCTTCGCCTTCAACTTCGCCTGGAGCGGAGACCGGGCCTGGTCCTACCACCTCGTCAACCTGCTGCTGCATGCGGGCAACGCGGCGCTGGCGGCGTCGCTGTTCGCCTGGATGGCGCGCCGCGCCGGCGCCGCCGACCCGGGCCGCCACGCGTTGGTGGCCGGCGCGCTGTTCGCGGCGACGCCGATGGCCGTGGAGACCGTCGCCTACGTGTCGAGCCGATCGACCGCGCAGTGCTCGCTGCTGATCCTGGCCGCGCTGCGCGCCGCGTTGCCCGCCCTCGAGGGCGGCCCGCGCTTCCCCGCCGCGGCCGTCGCCCTGTTCTGTGCCGCGCTGGCGACCAAGGAGGAGGCGGCTTCGCTGCCGCTCTACCTGCTGCTGCTCGACGGCTTCTTCGGCGCACCCCGCGCGGCCGCGTCACGGTTGAAGTGGCACGCGCCCTTCTGGCTGCTGCCGGCGGCCGGACTGCTCGCCCGCCGCTTCGCGACCGGCGAGTGGCTGCCGGTGCCGGCCGTGGCCCTGGAACGCTACGCCGTGACCCAGTGGGGCGCCTTCCCGTTCTACTGGGGGCGGGCGTTCGTGCCACTCGACCCCGCGCTCTACCGCGAGCACCCGGTCGCACCCTGGCCCCCGGATCTCCCGGCCCTGGTGCTGGCCGCGGTCGGCATCGGCCTGCTGGCCGCGGCATTCGCGCTGCGCCGGCGCGCCCGGGCCTTCTCGTTCTCGGTGCTGTGGATGGCCGCGGGCCTGGTGCCGTCGTCGACGCTGGTGGCGCTCCAGGAGATGGTCGTCGACCACCGCGCCTACCTGGGCGGCGCGGGCGCCCACCATGCGCTGGCCGGGGTGGCCCTGCAGCGCCTGCCGGCCTGGGGGGCGCCAGCCCTGGTCGCCGGCTTCGCCTTGCGGGCGGCCCACTACGAGTGGGTCCTGCGCGACCCCGTGCGGGCGTGGGAGGACGCGGTGCGGCGCGTGCCGCGCTCGCCGATGGCGCACCTCAACCTGGCGCAGGCCCGGGAACAGGCCGGCGACGACCTCGGCGCGCAGGAGGCGCTGCGGCGCGGACTCGCGGTGGCACCGGCCGACCCGCGCTTGTGGACCAACCTCGGCGCCCTCCACGCGAGCGCCGGACGGCTCGAGCCGGCGGCCGAGGCGATGCGGCAGGCGGTGGCCACCGCGCCCGGCGATCCGCGGCTGCGCCACAACCTCGCGCTGCTGCTGGTGGCGACCGGCCGCGCCGAGGAGGCCCGGGCCGAGCTGGAGCGGGTGATCGCCGCGCTGCCGGAGCTGGCCCAGCCGCGGGTCGACCTGGCCCGGCTGCTGGTCGCACCGCCCGCGCCACCCGCCGCCGACGTGAGCCGCGCCCGCGAGCTGATCGCGCAGGCGCGGCAACTCGCGCGCGAGCGCGCCGACAGCCCCGAGATCGAGGCGGTGTCGGCGCGCCTGCGCGAGCTGCCGTGAGCTACTTCTTCTCGCCCTTCACGTACTTCGCGTACCAGGCGAGCCAGCGCTCGAAGCGGTCCTTCTGGTAGCTGGGCTTGCGGATGCCGTGGTGCTCGCCCGGGTAGACGACGAGCTGGGTCGTGCGGCCGAGCGTCTTCAGCGCCTGGTACATGTGCTCCGAGCCGAGGATCGGCACGTTCCAGTCGACCGCGCCGCCCATGTACATCACGGGCGTCGTGATCTTCTCGACGTTGTAGAAGGGCGACGACAGTTTCTCCCAGATCTCGCGGTTCTTCCACGGCAGGCCGAGCTCGACGCGGTACTCGAGCTGGTAGTGGTCGTGGCCCCAGTGCGCGGTCCACAGCCCGCCACCGGCGCCCGAGATCGCGGCCTTGAAGCGGGTCGTCTGGCTGATCACGTAGTTGGTGAGCATGCCGCCGTAGCTCCAGCCGCCGACGCCGAGCCGATCGGGGTCCACGTAGCCCTGGGCGACGGCGTAGTCGACGCCGGCCAGCACGTCCTTCACGTCGACGTTGCCCCAGTCCGCGAAGATCGCCTTGCAGAAGTCCTGGCCGTAGCCCGTCGAGCCGCGCGGGTTGACCAGGATCACGACGTAGCCCTGGGCGGCGAAGAGCTGGGCCTCGAACGAGAAGCTCTTGGAGTACTGCGACGTCGGCCCGCCGTGGATGCGCAGCATGCCCGGGTACTGGATCTCCGGCGCGAAGGACGGCGGCTTGAGGATGAAGCCCTCGACCGGCGTGCCGTCGCTGCTCTTGAACTGCACCTCTTCCATGTCGACCAGGCGCAGCTCGTCGAGCAGCTTCTTGTTGACCGTGGTCAGCTGTCGCGCCATAGCGCCGGGCTTCGCGGTGTCGAGCACGAAGACCTCGGTCGGCAGCCGCGGCTCGCTGATCAGCGCCGCGACCAGGCCCTTCGGCGATACGGCGAATTCGCCCACCGAGCGCGCGCCGGCGATCGGCCGCGTCACGGCGCCGTCGGCGATCGAGACCCGCGCCAGGTGGTCCTCGCCGCTGTCCTCGAGCGAGAAGAGAATCGACTTGCCGTCGGCCGCGAAGACCGGGCTGCCGGCGTTGCGGTCGAGCTTCTCGATCAGCAGCTTCGGCTCGGTGGCCTTCGCCCCCGCCGCGGGCGCCGCGATCAGCGCGAGCTGACGGGTCGCGTACCACAGCAGCTCGGGATGCGGGTTGGAGACGTACGCGATCCACTTGCCATCGGGGCTCCACGCCGGCTGTGCATCGCCGCCCGGGTTGCGGGTGACCTGGATCAGCGTCTGGCCCTTGTCCGGGTTGTCCGCGGCGACCACCCAGATGTTCGTGTCCTCGTTCGCGTCGGCGTCCTCGCCGCGGTTGCTGACGAAGGCGACGAAGCGGCCGTCCGGCGACCACGCGGGGTCGCGGTCGTCGGTGTCGCCCGAGGTGATCTGGAGCAGCTTCTTCGCCGCCACGTCGAACGTGTAGAGGTGGGTGCGGCGGCGGTCGAGGTAGCCCTGGTAGTCGCGCTTGAACTGCAGGCGGTCGATCACGTGCGGCGGGGTCGTCTTCGGCCGCGCCGGCTTCGTGCCCGCCTCCTTGTGCCGCTGCCGCTCGATCTCCTCCGGGCTCAGGTCGAGGATCGAGAGCACGAGCCGCTTGCCGTCGGCCGACCACTCGTGGCCCGAGACGCCCTGCTGGACCTCGGTGAGCTGTTGCGCCTCTCCCCCCCGGCGGTCGAGCAGCCACACCTGCGTCTCCGGCTCGTCGGCGGAACCGCCCTTGCGGGCCGCCAGGAACGACAGGTACTTGCCGTCGGGCGAGAAGCGCGGCTGCGAGGCGGAGCTGCCCTTCGCGGTCATCGCCAGCGCCTCGCCGCCGGCCGCGGGCACCATCCAGATCTGGCTCTCCGACTTCTCTTCTTCGAGGTTGGTCGTGCGCACCGTGTACGCGACCCACTGGCCGTCGGGGCTGACGGCGGGGCTGCCGACCGCCTTGAACTTGAACAGATCGTCGAGCGAGAGGTCACGCTTCGCGGGCGCGTCGGCCGGGGCCGCTTGCGCGGCGACAGCGAGCGTCGGCAGGCCGAGCGCGAGCACGAGCGCGGGAACGAGCAGGCGACGGATCATGAGGAGAGCCTCCTTGGCGGGCAGCCCCCGGCTGCCCGGGCGGCGGCCATTGTCTCCCGAATCGCGGCACATTCCGCCTTGTGCGCCGCGACGGATCGCGTCAGAGTTGTCGCAGGGAGATCCCATGGCGAAGCACGATCGCTGCTGCCTCTGGCTCATCTGCGGAGCCTTGCTGACGGGCGCGCCTGCACACGGTCAGAGCGAACCGCTGCGGGCCGACACGCTGTCGGTGCAGGCCGCGCGGGCGGCCCGCAACCACTACGAGAAGGCGCGCAAGGCCTTCGAGGAGCGGAAGGTCGAGCGCACGCTGCAGGCGCTGGACGAGGCGCTCCGGCTGTGGCCGGACTACCCCGACGCCCACTTCCTGCGGGCCAAGGTCGCCTACTACCAGAAGAACTACGTCGAGGCCGGGCAGCACATGGCCCGCGCCGAGCAGGGCCTGGTGGCGGGCGCCGCGCTCCACGGCGATGCGGAGCGCGCACGCCGGACGGAGATCGAGCGCCTGATCGACCGCGAGCGCACGCGCCTCGACGAACTTCGCGGCGCCCTGGCCCAGGCACGGTCCGACGATCAGCGGCGACAGATCCAGGCCCTGATCGACGACGCCGAGCGCTACCGGAGCGACCTCCAGCGCCGGGCCGCCGAGCCTCCGGCCGCGGTGCAGGCAGCGCCCGGCCTGCCGCCCGACTACGATTTTTTCGGCGGCAACATCCTGCTCCGCCTCGGCCGGCGCGAGGAGGCCGCGGAGCGGTACCGCAAGGCGATCGCGGTGAAACCGGACCACGCCGACGCCATCAACAACCTGGCCAGCCTCTACCTCGACGCCGGCAAGCCGCTGCTCGCCCTCGACCTGCTGCAGCAGGCGGAGACGAAAGGCGTCAAGGTCAACGAGGCGCTGAAGCAGGCCGTGCTCCACGCCGTGGGGCGCTGACCCGGCGACCCCGCAGGCGCTCGATCCGATTCGGGGCGCATTACACTGCGGCGGGAGCGCCGCCTGACCACCCTGACCCCGTTGCGGATCGACCGACCCGAAGAACCCGGGACGGAGTCCGTCGCGGTCGAAGATCTCCCCGCGGCCCCTCAACCCACGCTGCCCCCCGGGACCCGGGTCGCCGGCCGCTACGTGCTCGACGTGGTGCTCGGACGGGGCGGCTTCGGGGTCGTCTACCTCGCCCGCGACGAGCGCGAGGAGCGTGAGGTCGCGCTCAAGATCCTCCGCGCCGACCGCCTGACCGGGCTGTCGCGGCGCCGCTTCGAGCGCGAGGCCGAGATCGCGCGCCGGATCGCGCATCCCCACCTCGTCCGCGTCCTCGATTTCGGCCCGACCGAAGACACGGTCTACCTCACGATGGAGCGGGTCCACGGCGAGACGCTGCGTGACCGGCTCGCGCGCGGCGCGCTCGCGGCCGACGAGGCGATCCGCATCGCCTCCGAGGTCCTGCAGGCACTCGAGGCGCTCCACTCGCAGGGTGTCGTCCACCGCGACGTCAAGCCGAGCAACGTGCTGCTCGACGAGCACGGCCACGCCCGGCTCGGCGACCTCGGCCTCGCCCGCCGCTTCGAGCGCGACGAGAGCCGCGCCACCGAGTCCTCCGCCCTGGTCGGCACCGTCGAGTACCTCTCACCCGAACAGGCGCTCGGCCGCGACCTCGACGGCCGCAGCGACCTCTACTCGCTCGGCGTCGTGCTGTTCGAGATGGTCACCGGGCACCTGCCCTACGAGAACCGCTCGACGCTGGGCACGGTGCTGGCCCACATCACACAGCCCGCCCCCGACGTCAGGACCTCCGCGCCGGACACGCCCTCGTGGCTCGCAGGGGTGATCGCGCACCTGCTCGAGAAGGACCCACAAATGCGCTACGCGGGGGCTCGGCCGGTGCTGGCCGATCTCGAACGAAGGCAACCGCCGCCGCGAGCCGGGCGGCGCGCAGGGGCGACGTTCTCCGCGCATCGGGTGGGTGCGCTCCTGCTGGCGCTGGCGGCCCTGGGCGCGCTCGGCCTCGGCTGGCTCCGGTTCGGCCAGGAGCGGCGCTTCGTGCGCGTGCTCGACGACGGCAAAGGCGCCTGCTTCGGCGTCGACAGCGAGAGCCAGGTGTTGTGGACGAAGTCGGCGCTGTGCGGGGCGGCGGCGTTCGGGCCCAACTTCGTCCCGGTTCGAGTGCAGAAGGACCGGACGTTGCTGGCGGCCATCCAGGCCAGGCGCGAGGACGACGTCGTGGGCTTGCACCAGCTGACCCTGCTGGAGCCGGAGTCCGGGGACACCGTGCGAACAGTGGAGCTGCCGAACGCCGCCCACAGCTTCCCCGGCTTCGCCTTCCGGTACGGAGCCTCCATTGCCGCCTTCGACCTCGACGGGAACGGGATCGACGAGGTGCTGGTCACCTTCGCCCACCGCCGGCTCTGGCCGAGCTACACCGTGATCTACGAGCCCGCGATCGACCGCTCGCGCGTGCTGATGGCGTCGTCGGTCGGGCAGAGCGAGCCACGCGGGACGGCTGACGTGGACGGCGACGGGCAGCCCGAGATTCTCTTCGCCGGCGCCGCCAACCGCCTGGGCTGGTATCACCACGTGTCCGCCGTGCGCAGCGGCGTGGGCGCGCGCCCCACCGACAGGGGTTGGACGCCCGACAGCGACCTCGGCGGGCTCCACCGCGGCCTCGGCGTGTGGTTCGCGCTGGTCCCGGCGGATACCAACACGGCCCTGCCGCCACGCCTGTCGACGCTCGGCGAGCGCCGGGTGCTGGCCTGGCCGCGCGGCAACGGTGGCGATCTCCACCTCGACCTGGACGGTTTCGTCGTCGACGCCTCAGCCGCGACAGCCCCGTCTCCTCGCCGCGCCGAGGAGCGGGAGCTCGCCTACCGTCGGTTGCGCGAGGCGCGCGTGCTGGAGCGCGACGGCCGCGTGCGCGAGGCGGCCGGCGCCGTGCAGGCTGCGGAGCGCGCCGCGGCGACCGCGGGCGATGTCCTGCTCGCGACCTGGGCGCGGCGGCGGCATGCGGCCCTGGCCGTGGCCGCGGGCGAGCCGGCCCGCGGCGAGCGCGAATTCGAACGGCTGATGACCGCAACCGGGCCGGGCGAGGACTCGCGCGTCGCGCTCGACGCGGCGCAGAGCTTCCACCTGGCGGGCGACCTCCAGCGCGCACTAGCCTGGTACCGGCGGGCGTTGCGCACACCGAACCCGGAACTGGCCCGCACCTGGGAGACGCTCGAGGGCCTCGTCTTCGCCCTCGGCGAGACCGGCCGATGGGACGAGGCGGCGCGCGCGATCGAGGCCCGTGAGCCGAGCCAGCAGCTCTCGCCGGCGATGGTGAAGTTCCTCGCGGGCTACCTGGACTGGCGCCGGGGACGCCCGCCGGCGACGCCGGCGAACACGCCCGAGGTCGACATCCAGACCTACTGGCGCCTGGAGTTCCAGCTCGCCGCCGGAGCGGACGCGGCGGCGGTGCTGCGCGAGGTGGAGGTCGAGAAGCCGCTGGCGTCGGAGAGCGTGGCCCTGCTGATGTCAGTCGAGTCCGAGTGCCTGGCCCGCCTCGGCCGCCGGGAAGAAGCGCTGGCGAAAGCCCGAGATGCGTTCGAGCGCGTCGCGGCGAGCCGGCGCTCGAGCCTGTACGCCCGCGTCCACCTGCCGATCGTCGAGTCGAGGCTGCGCAAGCTGGAGGCGGGCGGCTGACGAGCCAGGGGTCGCCCTGTGCAGCTCTTCGCGCCCCGTGTGTGGTCGGGCGCCCGGGTCAGGGCCCCACGGCCTGGAGCACGGCCTGCTTCAGCGCCCCGTTGACCTTGACGCCCTTCGCCTCGGCCTGCAGCAGCACGGCGCGGGCGAGCAGCGGCTGGCCGGCGTCGAGGTAGAGGCTCGCCAGATTGTTGATGGCCTCGGCGTGGTCCGGCTTGGCCGCAATCGCCCTGCGATAGCGCTCCGCGGCCTCCTCGCGCTGGCCGAGCCGGAGCAGGATGTTGCCGCCGAAAAAATCATAGTCGGGGGGCAGGCCGGACGCCCCCACGCCCGGCAACTCGCCGAGTTCGCGTTGGAGGTCGCCCCGGTCCCGCTCGGCGGTGTCGATCCGTTCCTGGAGTTCCTGTCGCTGTCCGTCGCTCGTGGCCTGGGCCTGGGCACTGCGCATCTGGTCGGTGCGCACGCGCTCGCTGTCGAGGTACTTCTGGAGTTCCTCCTTGCGCGCGCGCTCGGCGTCACCCTGGAGCGCTGCGGCGGCCAGCAGGGCCTGCTCGGCGCGCGCCATGTGCTGGGCGGCCTGGGCGTAGTTCTTCTGGTGGTAGGCGACCTTGGCCCGCAGGAAATGTGCGTCGGGGTAGTCCGGCCACAACCGCAGGGCCGCGTCCAGCGCCTCCAGCGTGGGCTCGATCTCGCGTCGCTCGAAGGCCTCGAGAGCCTTTCCGTGTTGGAGGCGGGCCGCCCGCACGGCTTGCACCGTAAGGGTGTCCGCCTGCACCGGCTCGCCCGGTCCGAAGGCGAGCACGCTGAGCAGCACCGCTCCGCAGACCAGCCCCAGAAACCAGCGACCACTTGTGGCCATCAGGGACTCTCCCCCAAACCGCCGACTGCGACGGCATCCAGCCCGGCGAGTCAGTGCTGCAGGACGCAAGCGGATCAACATGGGGACACCTCTACTCGAAACCTGCGAGAGCGTGGAGCAGACTCCGTGCCACCCGGCCGGCCTCGTGCCATCAACGAGTTGCAGTCATCGCTGCGGCGATCCGTCGCCTGTGGGAGACGGCGTGTGTCCTCGGGTCGAGCAAGGCTGGCGCGCACGGGGGGCCTCAAGCTGTCGCGGCAGGCATCCGCGAGCGATAGCGGTGGGCGTAGCTCCGCGTCAGCTCGGCGCCGGAGAAGAAGATCAGCGACGAGTAGTGGACCGAGAGAGGAGCAGGACGACGGACCCCGCGCGCCATACGCGGAGGCGACGCCGGTGGTGCCGAGGAAGGCCCCGATCGCGAACTTGTCGGCCGTGAACCGGACGGCCCGCGGATGTAGGCGCCGACGATCGGCTCCAGGTTCATCCATCACGCGGGCCAGGCGGATGTGATGCGAGCGAGGACCACGGAGAACAGGGCGACCCGCCGAGGAATGTGGCCCGAGGCGGGAGAGGGCGCCGCAGAAACGACAAGGGGGCCGCTTTCGCGACCCCTCTATCCGACTGGGTTCTGCTGATGATGGCGTTGGTAGCGGGGGCAGGATTTGAACCTGCGACCTTTGGGTTATGAGCCCAACGAGCTACCTGGCTGCTCTACCCCGCGACAGATGACTCCTGAAATTTAACCGGGCGGGAGCTCGCTGTCAACCACCGTGGGCGGATCGTCCGGCAGCGCGTAGAGGCCGCCCTCGTCGTACACCAGCTTCCAGGCGGGCAGCAGGTCCAGCTTGCCGGCCAGGATCAGCGACGCGAGCGGGCCGCGCACATAGCGGTCGACCGTGCGCTGGGCCTCGTGCACGCCCTGCTCCAGGCTCCACGCCTGCCCGCAGACGAAGTCGAACGCCGCCGCCTCCAGCCGCAAGGCCGTCTCGTACTTGACCTGGAGCTCGAGCTCGATCGCATCGATCAGCCGGCGCACGACCAGGGCGGCGTCTTCGGGGCCGAGCGGAGCGAACTCGACCCGCTCGTCGATCCGGTCGAGGAGTTCCCTGGGCGCTGCCCCCGCAGCGGCCCCCAGGTGGGAGGTCATCACGATCACCGCGTGGCGCGCGTCGGCCGTGCGGCCGGCGCCGTCGGTCAGCCGGCCCTCGGCGAACAACGGCAGGCACGCCTCGAGCACCCGTGGGTGCGCCTTCTCCACCTCGTCGAGGAGCACGAGCGACCACGGGTTGCGGCGCAGGCCACCGGTGAGCTGGCCTTCGTCGGCCGGGCCGGCGTCACCGGGCGGCGCGCCGATCAGGCGCGACACCGAGTGCTCTTCCTGGTACTCCGCCATGTCGAGGCGCAACAGCCGCTCGCCGTCGTCGAACACGAACTGCGAGAGCAGCTTGGCCATCTCCGTCTTGCCGGTGCCCGAGGGGCCGCAGAAGTGCATCACGGCCAGCGGGCCGTTCTCGCGGCGCTCGCCCGAGAAGGCCAGCCGCACGCGGCGGGCGACCTGGTCGATGGCGGCCTTCTGGCCGACGAGATGGGAGGCGAGGAACGCCTCCAGCTCCAGCAACCGCGAGTGGTCGCCTTCGCCCAGCGCCAGCAGCACGCGGTCGACGGCCAGCCCGCGCTTCTGGGCCAGGACCTCGGCCACCTGGTGCGCGGTGACCTTGACCGTGCCCGCGGGCGCCGCTGCGTCGGTGCCGAGGCCGGGCTGTGGCACCCGCGCGTGCGCGCAGGCCTTGTCGGCCACGTCGACGGCCTTGTCGGGCCAGCGGTGCTCGGGGTCGAAGCGGGCCGTCAGGTCGACCGCGGCGGCCAGCGCGGCCTCGTCGATCTCGACGCCGTGGTTCTCCTGCCACCGGCTGCGCCAGCCGCGCAGGATGGCGAGCGTCTCCTCGCGGGTGGGCTCGCCCACCGCCACCTTCTCGAAACAGCGAGCGAGAGCGGAATCGGCCTCCACCTGTCCGGCGTACTCGTCGGCCGTCGTGGCGCCGATGCAGGAGATCTCGCCGCGGGCGAGGGCCGGCGTCAGCAGGTTGGCCGCGTCCGGGCTGCCGCGCCCCGTGGCCCCCGCGGCGACGACCGTGTGCAACTCGTCGAAGAACAGGATCACATCGGGGTTGGCACGGGCTTCCGCCAGCAGCGCCAGCAGCCGCTCCTCGAACTCGCCGCGGTCGGCGCCAGCCAGCAGGGCGCCCATCGGCACCTCCACGATGCGCCGGCCCTCGAGTGCCGCGTCCTTGCCGGACGCGATGCGGAGCGCGAGGCCCTCGACGACGGCCGTCTTGCCGACGCCGGCTTCGCCGACCAGCACCGGGTTGCGGCTGCCGGCCCGGGACAGGGCCTCGATCACCGCCAGCATCTCGGCGCGGCGGCCGAACACGGGGGGCAACTCGCCGCGACGCGCCAGCGCCGTGAGGTCGCGGCCGAAGCGGTCCAGCATCGGCGTCGCCCCGCGCACCGCGGCGGCGACCGCGACCGCGGCCCCGGCCTGCGCCACCGGCGGCGCGGCGAAGAAGCCCGCGACCGCCTGTAGCGCGCCGGCGTGCAGCGTGGGCACCTGGGCGCCGAGATCGACGAACAGCTTGAACGTCAGCGGGTCGGCCCCCTCGGCCATCGCGGCCACGAGGTGCAGGCCCGAGAGCCGCGGCGCCTCGGCCGCGAGCGCCTCCGCCGCCTGGAACAGCGCCTTGGTGACGAGGCTGCGGCTCATCGCGCCGCTCGGCTGCCTGGCGAGCGCACCCTGGCCGACGCGGTCACGCGCGAGCCGCCGCATCCTGGTGGCGTCGAGGGCGGCGGCCCGCATCACCTGGCCGAGCAGCGCCTCTTCGCGCGCAACCTCGGCGAGGGTCTGGCTGTCGAGGCCCAACTCGACCGGCTGCAGCTTGACCACCTTCTCGAGGCTCAACAGGCCCATCAGCAGGTGGGCGGGCTCGATCTTCTCGTGGCGGGAAGCGGCGGCCTCGCCGGCGGCGATCCGCCAGGCCAGCTCCGCGCCCGGGGTCAGCTTCATCAAGATCTAGCTCCTCAAGGGCTCCCGGCAGGCACCTTTCGTCTGCCAGAGCTTGCCATGCCGCGGGCACACCGCAAGCCCCCCTTCGAATCCAGGTGAGCGTCTCGGCCTCGACGCCACGTCAGGCACCCTCGGACTCGACGCCCGGGGCGACCGGGGCGAAGGCCGTGGTCTGCGCGGTGAGCAGCTCCGCGTCGAGCGACGGCGTCGCCGCCGGGCCGCGCGGCGGCAGCGTGACTTCGCGGTCCCCCTCTTCGAGCTCCACCCTGTACACGGCGGCGCCGAAGGCCAGCCGGTCGCCATCCGCGAGGCGCGCGTGGGAAACCAGCGCACCGTTGACGCGGGTGCCGTTGGCCGAGCCGAGGTCCTCGACGGTCACCGCGTCGAAGCCGCGGACCACGCGGGCGTGGCGCTTGGAGGCCGTCGGGTCGGCGAGCACGACCTGGGCGTCGACGGCCCGGCCGCACACGTTCTCGCCGGGCACGAGGGCGACGCGGGTCCCGCCCGACTCGACGCGCAGCCAGGCGCTGCACACGCCGCGGCGGCGCTCGGGGCCCTGCTCCTCGACCAGCAGCACCAGCCGCGTCGAGCCGAGCGCGAGCACGTCGAGGTGCCGCACCGGGCTGAGGGCGGTGGGCCGTCCGTTCACCCGCAAGCCGCCGCCCAGGTCGTGGGCGACGATCCGCCCGCCGTCGCGGACGAGGCGCAGGTGGCGAGCCTCCAGCCCGGGCAGCGACAACTCGAGGTCGGCGCCCGGCCCGGCGCCGACCACGCAATCGTCCAACTCGGGCACCTCGGCCCGCGCGAGCCCGCCGTCTGCGCGGCGGCCGACCAGTTCCATTCTCACGGCCCGACCCTCAGAGGACGCCGCGGGGATGATACCGATGGCACGCCGCGCAGTCGCGTACCGCCGGCTCCCTGCGGTGGCAGTCGAGGCAGCCGGCCGGGTCCGGTCGCGGCAGCGGCAGGGCTGTCGCGGCGGCCACGTCCCCGTGGCAACTCGCGCAGGCCTGCGGGTGCCGCCCGTGGTCGAAACGGGCGACGAGACTGCGGCCCGCGCCTGCTGCGAAGCGGCCGCGCTCGGCGCCGGGGTGACAGCGCAGGCAGGGCGCCGCCAGCGCCCGCGCGGTGGTGACGGCCTCGCGCGCGACGGCCCGCTCGAGGTTGAACAGCAACCACGGATCGCGGTGACCGATCTGCGCGAAGACCGTGCGGTCGTCCGCTTCCACCTCGGTCGCAATCGCCATCTCCAGGCCCGCCGCCTCCAGTTCCTGCGGCAGTACGACCGCGGCCCGCGGCACGGAGACTGCGCCGAGCGGACCCTCGGGCGCATGACAACCCGCGCAGGCGTCGAAGCGCGGGCGGGCGAGGCGGGCGCGCGGACCGTGGCAGGCCTCGCAGGCCGCCTCCCCCGTCCGCCCCTCGCGACGGAGTTCGTCGAGGTGCCGCGCGTGGGAGAAGGCGAGGTCGAGCGAGCGCGCGGCCTGCGCGCGCGGGAGCGGCAGCGGATGGACGTCGAGCGAATCGAAGTGGCAGGTCGCGCAACGGTCGTCGGCGACCGGCGGCGACGGCGACCCGCGATGTTCGCCGTGGCAGGTCGCGCACCCGGCCGGAGCCTGCGCCGCGTGCGCGGTCGCGGCGAAGCGCTGGCCGTCGCCCGCGGCGTGGCAGCGCGCGCAGCCCGCGTCGCCGCGCCCGCGCGCGTGGCAATCCGCGCAACGGGTCGCCGCCGTCACATGGGGAGCGGCGAGCGGCCCGGGACTGAGCGGGCTGGGGCCGCCGGCGAGGTGCAGCAGCGCAGCCGCGGCTGCCGTCACCAGCGCCGCACCGCCCACTCGCCACAAGCCGCGGCCGGCGCCTGCAGCCACCAGCGGTCGCCGCGAGCGCGCACCGCTGCCCCACACGGGCGTGCGCGCCATCAGTAGATCCAGAAGCTCGAGCCGTGCACGGCCGCGAGCCCGATCAGGGCGCCGGAGACGAGCGCGTGGGCCAGCCGGGCAAGGCCCAGCGCCCCCTCGAGCCCGTGCTGCGTGTCGAGCTCCAGCTTCTCGCGGAGCAGGGTGCGCAGGTCGTCGAGCGTTTCCCGCTCGAGGTCCGTGACCGCAGGCCACGCGGCTTCGATCGCGGCCACGGGCGCGGCCACTTCGGCGGGTGCGGGCGGGCGCAGGCGGACGCGTAGCGCCGCGAGCTGCGGCGCGACGCCGGTGTCGAAGGCCTGGCGCGCGGCGGGCGGAAAGCCGGCGGCCAGCGTCCTCGCCTCCTCGGCGAGTTGTGCGACCCGGGCGGGGACGAGGGCCGCGGGCTCGCTGACCCGCAGGCGCTCGGTGAGCAGGCGCGGGATCTGCTTCACCAGGAGTTCGATCAACGCGGCCGAGGCCAGCGACAGCACGAGCAGCGAGAGCAGCACGAGGCCCGTGCTCCCCCGCGGCCAGCGGGCGCCGACGTGGATGCAGGCGAGCACGAGCGCGAGCCCGCCGATCGCCCGGTGCGCGCGCAGCCAGGCGGAGGCCCGGAAGCCCGGTCGCAGCCGGTCCGGCAGGCGCACCAGCAGGCGATGGGCGGGAAACAGGGCGGCCGCGACGAACGCGAGCAGCGTCGCGAGGCCCACCCACCCGGTCGCGCCGTGCGGCATCAGAAGCGGCTCCCGAACGCACGCGCCGCGCCGGCGCGGTCGCGGGCCGAGAGCCGGATCGACGACTCGTGCGGACAGGCCTGCACGCAGGCGGGCCCCTCGCGCCGGCCCGCACACAAGTCACACTTGACCGCGCGCTCCTGGGCGCTGCCGTCGCTGCGGGCGCCGGCCTCGACCATCAGCACGTTGCCCCACGGGCAGCCCTGCGCACAGTTGCCGCAGCCGATGCACGACGCCGCCGCGATCGTCACCTCGAGCGCGCCCCAGTCGCGGGTGATGGCGCCGGTCGGGCAGTCGAGCATGCACACCGGGTCGGTGCACTGGTGGCAGGCCGTGGGCACCAGCCAGCGGCCGAGGCGCTTGCCCTGGCGCACGAAGCGCGGCACCCCGTCGTGGGAGTCGGCGCAGGCCGTCACGCAGGCGTCGCAGCGGGTGCAGGTCGCGAGGTCGATCAGCAGCGCGCTCTCGCCGTGGACGAGCCCGGCCTCGCGCAGCGCGTCCATGGCCTGGGCCAGGCCGGGATCGGAGAGCGCTTCGCCGCGCTGCTCGAGGCGGGCGACGCCCGCGTCCCACAGCGCCTGTTCGACCTGGGGGTCGAGCGCGATCGCATCCAGCACGTCCGCGCGCGCCAGCCGCACCAGCTCCACGTGATCGAGCGCGTGCAGCTCGAACGGCCACGGCGTGGCGAGCAGCAGGCCGGCCTCGCCTGCGACGTCGCCGGCGCGCAGGTAGGTGACGACGCGCGGCCCGTCGGGCGCCGCGACGCCCACCTGGACCAGTCCCCCGCGGACCAGCAGCAGCTCGCGCGCGGGGTCGCCTTCGGCCGCGATGCGCTGGCCGGGCTCG
Organism: Vicinamibacteria bacterium; assembly: GCA_023701125.1. Classification (GTDB taxonomy): domain Bacteria; phylum Acidobacteriota; class Vicinamibacteria; order Fen-336; family Fen-336; genus WYBL01. The sequence continues at coordinate 46,802 of JAMPXO010000012.1, forward strand.
AACGAGCAGAGCTCGGCGCGCGCCGCCAGCGCCGCGACCCGCTCGTCGGGCAGGCCCGCGAACAGCGGTACCCCGCGCAGATGGCGGCCGAGGGCGCGCTCGCGGTAGCGGGCGTCGACGAAGGCGCGGAACGACGGGGCCGCGGCCAACAGCATGCGCAGCGCGGGCAGCTTGAGCAGCAGCACGCGCGTCGCCGACCGCGCGCGCACCGACGCGGAGACCGGGTAGCGCGAGAGCGCGGCCAGTTCGCCGAACACCTCGCCGGGCCCGAGCGCCTTTCGCGACGGGGCTTCGACGGGAGGCGCCCCGCGCCCGACCCAGGTCCGCCCGCCGGCATCGACTGCGGCACTGGCGTCGCCGTGACGGACCACGACGGGTCGCGCCTCCGCCACGGAGTAAGCCCCGAGCACGACCTCGACCTCGCCCTCCATGACGTAGAAGGCCGTGTCGGAGTACTCGCCCTCGCGGAGGATCTCCTCTCCGGCCGGGAACCGTGCGGTGCGCAGCCGCGGCAGCACCTTCTCCAGCAGCCGCTGCCGGGCCCGCTCGGGCACGGCGCTGAACAGCGGCAGCCCGGCCAGCTCCTCGAGCCGGGCGGGCGCCTGCAACTGCAGCCGCCGCTCGTGGCGGCGGCGCAGCGCGTCGCGATCGGGCGCCGGCGCCTCGGGCTGCATCGGGGGGAGTACGGCCGCGCCCCGCGCTGCGGTTTCCGCGCGCGGGGCGGCGGCCTACAACGCCACCAGCTCCGCAGCCGACTGGCCGCGCGCCGCGAGCACGCGCTCGACGACCGCGGCGACGACGGAGTTGGGGGTCGAGGCGCCAGCCGTGAGACCGACCCGCAGCGGGCCCGCGGGCAGCCAGCCCGACGTGCTCCCGATGCTGCCGTCGACCACCGCGCGGTGCGAGATGGCCTCGGCTTCGACGCAGGCCGCGGAGTCGATGTGGTAGGTCGGCACCTTGTCGGCGCACATCTTCGCCAGCGCCTGGGTGTTGCTGGAGTTGTAGCCGCCGATCACCACCATCAGGTCGACCGCCCGCTCGGCCAGCAACTGGAGGACGGCGTCCTGCCGGTCCTGGGTCGCGGAACAGATCGTGTCGAACGCGCGGAAGCGGCTGGCCAGCGCCGCCTCGCCGTGGCGGTCCTTCATCGCCTGCCGCAGCCGCTCCTGGACCTCGAGGCTCTCGCTCATCAGCATCGTGGTCTGGTTGGCGAGGCCGATCCGCTGCAGGTCGCGGTCCGGCTCGAAGCCCGGCCCCGCCGCGTGCCCCAGCTTCTCCAGCAGCGTCGCGGCCGGCAACTCGCCGCGGATGAAGGCGCAGACGAGGTCGGTCTCGGGCAGGTTGCGCACGCACAGGTACTGGCCGCCGGCGAACTCCAGCGCCTGCGAGGCCGTTGCGCGCGTCTCCTCGTGGTAGTGCTTGCCGTGGATCACCACGGTGAAGCCGTCCTGGGCGTAGCGCTTGACGTTCTTCCAGACGTTCAGCACCGAGCCGCAGGTGGTGTCGATCAGCACGCAGCCCTTGTCGCGCAGGTGGGACAGCTCGCCCTGGGTGACGCCGAAGGCGGGCAGCAGCACGACGTCCTCGACCGTCACCGGCGCGTAGCGTTCCGCCGGCGTCGGCGCCGGGTCGAGCTGGACGTAGCCCATCGCCGCCAGTCGGGCGTTGACGTCGGGGTTGTGGATGATCTCGCCGGACAGGAACAGCCGCTTGCCGGGGAACTTCTGGCGGGTCTCGTAGGCGTACTCGACCGCCCGGTCCACGCCGTAGCAGAAGCCGAACTCGCGGGCCAGGCGCAGGGTCAGCTCTCCCGCCCGGGCCGCGTAACCCAGCTCGCGCAGGCGGTCGACCACCCCGCTGCCGTACTCCGCCTCGAGGATCGGGGCGACCTGGGCTTTCAGGCCGAGGCCCTTCTGGAAATAGGTCTGGCTCACGGGGACTAGAATACCGTGCGCAGCCTGCTAGACTTCAAGGCTCTCGAATGCAGTTCCAGAACCTCGCGATCGAATCGATGGCGTACGAGCTTCCGCCGGTCTCCGTGTCTTCGCGCGAGATCGAGGAGCGGCTGCGCCACGTCATGGGCAATCTCAAGGTGCCGACCCGCACCCTCGAGCTGCTGACCGGCATCGTCGAGCGCCGCTTCTGGAACGAGGGCACCCAGGTCCACGAGGCCGCCGCGCGGGTCGCCCGGCGCGCGATCGCCGCCGCCGGCATCGCCGCCGACGCGGTCGGCGTGCTGATCAACACCTCGGTCTCCAAGGACTACCTCGAGCCGTCGATGGCCAGCCTGGTCCACGGCGACGTCGGCCTGTCCGAGCGCTGCATGAACTTCGACGTCTCCAACGCCTGCCTCGGCTTCCTGAACGGGATCGAGGTGGCGGGCCGGATGATCGAGTCCGGCGCCGCCGACTACGCGCTGCTGGTCGACGGCGAGAGCTCGCGCCAGGTCGTCGAGTCGACGATCGACCGGCTGTCCGCCCCGGGCGCCACGGCCAAGGACTTCTGGGACAACTTCGCGACCCTGACGCTCGGCTCGGCTGCCGTGGCGATGGTGCTGTGCCGGGCCGACCGCTCGCGCACCACCCACCGCGTCAACGGCAGCGTGACGCTGGCGGACACCGCGCAGAGCCGGCTCTGCACGGGCACCGCCGAGCGCATGGTGACCGACTCCACGCGGCTGCTGAAGGCCGGCGTCTCGCTCGCCCAGAAGACGTGGCAGGTCGCGGCCGAACAACTGGTCTCCTGGTCGCCCGCGGGCATCCGCCGCTTCGTCTGCCACCAGGTCGGCGAGTCGCACATGCGCGCGATGTGCGACGCGCTGCGGATCGACTTCAACAAGTGTTTCCTCAGCTACCCCACCCACGGCAACGTGGGCCCGGCCGCGGTGCCGCTGACGCTGGCGCTGGCCGCCGAGGCGGGCGAGCTGAAGTCGGGCGACCACGTCGCGCTGATGGGGATCGGCTCCGGACTCAACGTCACGATGATGAGCGTGACCTGGTGAGCTGGTGAGCTGGCGCTCACTCTTCCCCTTCGCCTCCCACACCCTCGACACCCCCGGCGGCCGGCTTCGTTACCTGGACGAGGGCCCGCGCGACGCGCCGGTGCTGCTGTGCGTGCACGGGAATCCCACCTGGTCGTTCCTGTGGCGGGACGTCGTGTCGGAGTTCCGCGCCTCACACCGAGTGGTGGCCCCCGACCACCTCGGCTGCGGCCTCTCGGACAAGCCGCAGAACTGGGGCTACCGGCTCGCCGATCACATCGACAATCTCGGCCGCCTGATCGAGAACCTCGACCTGCAACGGATCACGCTGCTCGTCCACGACTGGGGCGGGCCGATCGGGCTGGGCGCCGCACTGGCCGAGCCCGCCCGCGTCGAGCGCCTCGTGATCACCAACACCGGCGCCTTCCCCGCCCCGGGCATGCCGGCCCGGATCGCGGCCTGCCGGCTGCCACTGCTCGGCCCGCTCGCGGTCCGCGGCTTCAACGCCTTCTCGTGGGCGGCCACGTTCATGACCACGGTGCGCGGCCTCCCGCCCGACGTCGCGGAGGGCTACCTGTACCCGTACCGCTCGTGGGCCGACCGGGTCGCGGTGCAGCGCTTCGTCGAGGACATCCCGCTCGACCCGGGTCACCCGTCGTGGCCGACGCTGGTCGGCATCGCGGAGGGCCTGCAGCGCCTCGCCGATCGGCCCGGGCTGATCCTGTGGGGCGAGCAGGACTGGTGCTTCACCCCGTGGTTCCGCCGCGAGTTCGAGCGGCGCCTGCCGCGGCTCGCGTCGCACCCTTTCGCCGACGCCGGCCACCTGGTGATCGAGGACGCTCGCGGTCGCGTGCTCGGGCTGCTGCACGAGCTGCTCGACACCACGGCGTGAGCCCGGCCCCCGCCAACGTCGCGCGCCACTTGCGCGCTGCCGCCGCGCGCACCCCGACCGCCTGCGCGATCGCCCAGCAGACCCGCGACGGCTACCGCCGCGTTTCGTTCGCCGAGCTCGAGGAGCGCAGCAACGCGGTCGCCCGCGGCCTGCTCGCCGCGGGCATCGCCCCCGGCGAACTTGCCCTCTGCATGGTGCGGGCCGGCATCGACCTGATCACGCTGACCTACGCGCTGTTCAAGGCCGGCGTCGTGCCGGTGCTGATCGACCCCGGCATGGGCCTGCGCGGCTTCCTCGCCTGCGTGCGGCGCACGCGGCCGACCGCGCTGGTGGGCCTGCCGCTGGCTCACGCCGTCAGCCTCGTGGCCGCGGGCGCGTTCGACACCGTACGCACGCGGGTGACCGTCGGCCGCCGCTACGGCTGGAGCGGGCCGACGCTGCACGACCTCGAGCGGCTCGGGGCTCACGGGGCCGCGCCGCTCCGCGCGCCGACGGCGGGCGCGCCGGCCGCGATCCTGTTCACCTCCGGCAGCACCGGCCCCGCCAAGGGCGTCGTCTACAGCCACGACCACTTCGACGCCCAGGTCCGGCTGCTCGGCGCGACCTACGCCTTCCGCGAAGGCGACGTGGACCTCGCCGCGTTCCCGCTGTTCTCGCTGTTCGACAACGCGTTCGGCATGACCAGCGTGATCCCGGACCTCGACCCCTCGCGGCCCGGAAGCTGCGATCCCGCCCGCGTCGCCGCGGCCATCAACGAGTCCGCGTGCACGACCGCGTTCGGCTCGCCCGCGATCTGGCGGCGGGTCGCGCCGTGGTGCGCCAGGAGCGGCGTGCGGCTGCCGACGCTGAAGCGGGTGCTGATCGCCGGCGCGTCCGTGCCGCCTGCGCTGATCGCGGCACTGCGCGCGGTGATCGCCGACGGCGGCGACGTGGAGACGCCGTACGGCGCGACCGAGTCGCTGCCGGTCGCCAACGTGCGCGGCAGCGAGATCCTCGGCGAGACCGCGGCGTTGACCCGCGCGGGCGCCGGCACCTGCGTCGGACGCGTGGTGGACGGCATGGAAGCGCGGGTGATCCGCATCGACGACGGCCCGATCGCCGCCTGGAACGAGGCCGACGTGCTGCCGCGCGGCGAGGTCGGCGAGATCGCCGTGCGCGGCCCGGTCGTGACCTGCGCATACCACAACCTGCCCGAGCCGACGGCCGCCGCGAAGATCCCCGACGGCGAGCAGGTCTGGCATCGGATGGGCGACCTCGGCTACTTCGACGAGGGCGAGCGCCTCTGGTTCTGCGGCCGCAAGGCCGAGCGCGTGGAGACGGCCGCCGGCCCGTGGTTCACGGACAAGGTCGAGGGCCTGGCCGCTGCCGACGCGCGAGTCGGGCGCTGCGCTTTGGTCGGGGTCGGCCCGCGCGGGGCGCAGCGCCCGGTGCTGGTGGTCGAAGGTCGCCGCGACGACGCGCTCGCGGCGGACCTGCGGGCGCGGACGGGGGTCGAGGCCGTGCTGTTCCGCGACAAGCTGCCCGTCGACGTGCGTCACAACGCCAAGATCCATCGCCTGCAACTCGGCCCGTGGGCGGAGGCGCAACTGTGAGGGTGCTGGTCACGGGCGGCGGCGGCTTCCTCGGCCGCGCCGTCGCCCTTCGCCTGGTCGGCCTCGGCCACGACGTGACCAGCGCGGCCCGCGGCGACTACCCCGAGCTGCGCGCGCTGGGCGTGCGCACGGTGCGACTCGACCTCGGCGATTCCGCGGCGGTGCGGGCCGCGGCGACGGGCATGGACGCGATCGTGCACGCGGCCGCGAAGGCGGGCGTGTGGGGACCGCGCGAGGAGTACGAGCGCGCGAACGTCGATGGCACCCGCCACGTCGTCGAAGCCTGCCGCGCCGCGGGCGTGCCGCGGCTCGTCCACACCAGCTCGCCGAGCGTCGTGTTCGACGGCCGCGATCACGAGAACGCAGGCAACGACCTGCTGTACCCGGCCCGCCACGAGGCCGTCTACCCCGAGACCAAGGCCGCGGCCGAGCGCCTGGTGCTGGGTGCCAACGGGCGGGAGCTGGCGACGATCTCGCTGCGCCCGCACCTGATCTGGGGCCCGCGCGACCCGCACCTGCTGCCGCGGCTGTTCGAGCGCGCCCGCCGCGGCCTGCTGCGGATCGTCGGCAGCGGCCGCAACCGGGTCTCGATCACCTACGTCGACAACGCCGCCGAGGCCCACGTGGCCGCGCTGCTGTCGCTCGCCCCCGGCGCCGCGTGGGCAGGTCGCGCCTACTTCGTCAACGACGCCGAACCGGTGGTGCTCTGGCAGTGGTTGAACGGCCTGCTGGCCCGACTCGGCCTGCCCCAGGCGACGCGCCGCGTGCCGCTCGGTGTGGCCCGCGCGGCGGGAGCGATCCTGGAGACGACCTGGCGCGCGCTGCGCCTCGCGGGAGAGCCGCCGCTGACCCGCTTCGTCGCGGCCCAGCTCGCGGCCAGCCACTGGTACGACCTGGCCCCGGCCCGCGCCGCCTTCGGCTACGCGCCCCCGGTCGATGGCGAAGAGGCGCTGCGCCGCACGGTCGAGTGGTGGGGCCCGCGGGTCCGCGGCCCGGGAGGCGAATGATGGACGAACGCGAGTTCCTGCGTCACACGCTGGCGACCGTCGCCTATCGCGGAGGCAAGGCGATCCGCAACGCTCCGCCGGGGTTCGCGGGCTTCGGCGCCAGTTCCGGCGACCGCACGCCCGCGCGGATCCTGGCCCACATCGGCGACCTGTTCGACTGGGCGTCGTCGATGGCGGATGGACGTGAGGTCTGGCACGACTCGACGCCGCTGGCGTGGGACGAGGAGTGCGCGCGCTTTCACAGCAGCCTCGCGGCCTTCGATGCCCGGCTCGCGGATGCCGCGCTCGCGGTCGATGCGGGCCGCCTGTTCCAGGGCCCGATCGCCGACGCGCTGACCCACGTCGGCCAGCTCGCGATGCTGCGGCGCATGGCGGGCGCCGCGATTCGCGGCGAGAACTACTCGCGGGCCGGGATCGAGGTGGGCCGCGTCGGCCCGGACCAGGCCCTGCCCCGGCGTGAGTTCGACTAGCAGGGAGCGAGCGCTCGCGTCAGCGAGCGACGCCGACCTCGGCCGCCAGAAAGAACGTGTCCGCGCGGGGCGTCCAGCGCAGGGCCTTGTCGGCGAACACCACGGTCTTCTCGTTGAGGAGCGGGACGGCCAATCGCGCTTCGCCCACCCGGCGCAGGCCCGCCGAGACCGCCGCCATCCGCTCGGCGGGCACGATCAGCGGCCGCAGTTCCTCGATCTCGTCGTCGAGTCCCGGCACCGGGTTCGCGTCGTACGAGTAGTTCGCCTGGCCATACCCGCGGGCCGGGTCCTTCGAGTGCACCCAGCGGTCCAGCAGCTCCTGCGCGTCGCCGGTGCGGCACGAGAAACGCAGCACGTAGAGCGACGCGCGCCCGCCGCGGACGCGGGCGAAGAACTCGTCGTCGGGCCAGGTCCGCGGTCGCACCTGCAGCCCCAGCTCGGCGAGGTCGGCGACCAGCGGCGCGGCGTACTCGGCCATCTGCTCGCGCAGGTCCAGGTCGACCTCGAAGCCGTCGGCGAAACCCGCCGCGGCGAGCTGGCGGCGGGCCGCCTCCAGATCCCGCCGCGGAGCAGGAGCGGCCCCGTCGAAGCCGGCGACGACGGGGGCGACGAGCTGCCGGGCCACCAGCGCCTCGCCCCCGGCTACTCGCTGCGGCAGGCTCGCAATGTCGAGCGCGAGGGCGATCGCCTCCCGCACCCGCACGTCGAGGAACGGATTGCCGGTGGAGCCGGCCGGGAGCCGCACGCCCGACGTCCGCGGCCCGTGCAGGTCGAAGCCGAGGTAGCTGACCCCCAGCCCAGGGCCGACCCGCGGCTCCCACTCGGCCCTGGCGCGCCGCAGCAGGGCCGGGTCGCGCGGAGCCCAGAACAGCATCGGCGCCCTGGCAGCCAGCGGCTCCGCGTCAGCCGCCCCGAAGGAGCGGGCGACGAAACGCACTCGTTCGATGGTGGGCACCCCGCGCCAGTGGCCCTCGAAGCGCCGCAGCTCGACCTGTTCTCCCGGGCGATGGGCGACGATCTGGTAGGGTCCCGTGCCCGCGGAGCGCTCCGCCAGTGCCGCCTCGCCCTGGCGCTCGATCGCTCGGCGCGACACCACGGCCACGTCTCGCAGGCGGGCGACGAGCGTGGCGTCGGGTTCCGCGGTTCGCAACCGCACCCGGCCGCCGGGCAGTGCCTGCACGTCGACGACGCCGCCGAGCGCCGTGCGCGCGAGCGAGCGATCGCCGTCCAGGGCACGCCGGAAGCTGAACACCACGTCTTCGGCCTCCAGCGCCTGGCCGTCGTGGAAGCGGACCCCGGGACGCAAGCGGAAGTCCCAGGTGTCGTCGTCCGGGTTGCTCCACGCTTCGGCCAGCGCGGGATGCATCGCCATCTCGGCATCGAACGCGACCAGCCCCTCGTAGACGTTGGCCAGCACCGTGTGGGTCTGGAACACGGCGCCAACTCGGTGCGGGTCGAGGCCCACGACGTCGCCGTCGTTGAGGATCACCAGGGTCGACGGCGGTGCCGGCCGCTCGCAGGCGGTCGCAAACAGGGCCAGGCAGGCGATCCGGCCGAGCCCCCTCCACCGCATGCGGAACCGTCGCACCACGCGACGGCTACGTCAAGGCGCGGGTCGGCCTTTCAGCGCACCCCGCAGCCGCCCTGGGCCGCCGCGGCCGCCATTCGCTCCGGGTCGGGCGCGAAGGCGGCGATCAACTTGTCGGCGGTGGCATGCAGCGCGTCGATCGATCCGTCGGCCGCCAGCTTGCGGTCGAAGACCTCGAACTGCTCCTGCATCGCCGCCACCTCGTCGGGCAGCAGCACCCGCAACGCCATCGGGTAGAGGATGCGGTCCTCCTTGAGGATGTGGGCACGCAGCAACGGCACGAACTCGCGCGCGCTGCCGACCAGCGCCGCCCGCTCCCCGGCCTGCACCGGCCCCTCGCCCGCGCCGACCGAGTGCAGCGCGGCCACCCGCGCCCGGCCCTGGTCGTGCTCGAAGAGCATCACCGCGATCGGCCCCGCCTCGCGGGCGAAACCGCGTTCGCACATGCGCGCGAACAGGATGTCCTCCTCCTTGCCGTGGTGGCAGGCGTCCGCGAACTCACGGAAGAAGCGGGCGTAGCCCGCGACCAGCTCGCGCTCGACGGCGAGCCCGTCGGTCACGCCCAGGGCGAAGGTTTCCAGCGATCCGAGCACGTTCTCGATCAGTCGGTGCTCGTCCATCAAGGTCTTGATCGGTTGGTCCAGCACGGCGCTCCTCCTCGTGGACCGCAGGCTGACAGACCCGGATCCGGCGCGCCATGACGTCGGTCATGCCCCGGGAGTCAGCCTCCCTGCCCCGTGCCGTTCACGGCCCGCCGTGCGACCAGCGCGATCGGAAGACCGACCAGCACGGCGTGGCCCACGAGGCCCGCCCAGGTGAAGCCGATCGGTCGCGCCGCGGACAGCGGCACCACCACGTCCTTCATGAAGAAGTAGACCGCCACACCGAAGGCGAGACCGCACGGCGCGGCGTGCTCGACCAGCCCTCGCACCCGCGCGCTCGCCGCCACGTAGCAGGCGGCGGCCGTCGTCGCGATCCAGAAGTGAAGCAGCAGGCCGAGCGCCGTCGTGGCCAGCCCGCCGCCGAGGGCGGCCTCGCGCCCGATCAGGCCGGCCGCGACTCCGCGATACACGACCACGGGCCCCACCCCGTGCATCCCCATCGCGAGCAGTGTGTCGCCCACTCCCGCCGCCGCCCCGGCGAGCAGGATCGCCCTGCCCGGCCGGAGCGGGGAGCGCGCCCCGTTCACGCCAGCGCGGGTTGCCGATCGAGCCGCTTCGTCAGCCACATCACGATCGAACCGCCCGCCCACAGCACGAGCGGGGCGGCCACCATGCCGATGGTGAGGTGCGACAGGGCGTGCAGCCCCTGCCGGTCGGCGGCGGGACCCGCGTACTCGGGCGCCGCGAAGATGTTCGGGAAGCCGAACACCGAGAGCGCGATTCCCGTGACCGCGATCACGTGCAGGATCGCGACCTGGAAGGTCACCAGCGGCAGGATCTGGCGATAGCTGCCGAAGCCGCTCCGGTGCACCGCGACTCCGTAGTAGACCGCGCCGGCCCAGATCACCAGGTTCATCGACAGCCAGCGCACGCTCTCGTCGGACCCGCCGGCGAGCGACGCCCCCAGCCGCGCGAGGCCGACGGCCACCGTCAACCACAACCAGCCCTTCTGGAACGCCAGGTACTCCGCGACCCGCTTGCCGAACATTCCTTCTCCTCCACCGAAGCGCAGGCCCCCGCCGCGCCGCATTGTCCGCGCCCTCGGCCCGCCGCGGGCAGATCCAGTTCGGCACCGACCGATCAGTCCAGTTGAGACTGGTAGCATGACGGCCTCCGATTCCCCATGACCCACCAGACCACTTCGCGCCGCCGGCGCACGTCCGGCCTCGGCCTGCTGATCCGGCTCGACCCCGGCGAACGGGGCGGCCTGCAGCGGCAGATCTACGCCGGCGTGCGGCGAGCGATCCTCGACGGCGTGCTGCCGCCCGGCACCCGGGTGCCTTCGTCGCGCGAGCTGGCGGCCGACCTGCGGGTCTCGCGCACGACCAGCCTGCTGGCGCTCGAGCAGCTCGTGGCCGAGGGCTACCTCGCCGCGCGAGCCGGCTCGGGCACGTTCGTGGCACACGAGTTGCCCGACGACCGACCCCGCGCCCACGGCACCCCGCCCTCGCGCGCCGCGCGTCACCCGCCGCTCTCGAAGCGCGGGAAGGCGCTGGCCGCCGGGCGCCCGCCGAGCGACCGCCTGGCGGGGCCGCCGCGCCCGTTCCGGATCGGCGTGCCCGCCGTCGACTTGTTCCCCGTCCGCACCTGGTCCCAACTGGTCACACGGCGCCTGCGCTCCGCTTCGCCGTCGCAACTCGACTACGGCGAGACCACGGGCGCCCTCGAACTGCGCGTCGCGATTGCCGCCCACGTGCGGGCGGCGCGCGGCACGGAGTGCGACCCCGAGCAGGTGCTGGTCGTCTCCGGCGCCCAGCGCGCGATCGACCTGCTCTGCCAGCTCCTGCTCGACCCCGGCGACGAAGCCTGGATGGAGGAGCCCGGCTACCCCGGCGCGCGCAACGCGCTGGTCGCCGCCGGCGCCCGCATCCACCCCGTGCGAGTCGACGACGAGGGCATCGACGTCGCGGCCGGGGCGCGGGTCGCGCCACGCGCGCGGCTGGTCTACGTGACGCCCTCGCACCAGTTCCCGCTGGGCGTGCCGATGAGCCTGCGGCGGCGGCTCGCACTGCTGCAGTGGGCGAGCAGCGCGGGCGCGTGGGTGATCGAGGACGACTACGACGCGGAGTTCCGCCACGGCGCGCGACCCGTGCCCTGCCTGCACGGTCTCGACGCCGACGGCCGCGTGCTGTACGTCGGCAGCTTCAGCAAGACGCTGTTCCCGGCGCTGCGGCTGGGCTTCGTGATCGCGCCTCGCGACCTGCACGACCCGCTGGTCGCCGTGCGGCGAGCCAGCGAGTTGCACCCGCCGCGCCTCGACCAGGCCGTGCTCGCCGACTTCATGCGCGAGGGCCACTACGAGCGCCACCTGCGGCGCATGCGCCGCGTCTATCGCGAGCGGCTCGAGGCGCTCGAGCACGCCGCCCGCCGCCACTGCGCGGGTGCCCTGAAGCTGCGCCCGGCGCTGACCGGCCTGCACGCCGTGGCCGACCTCGTGGAGGCCGACGCGGGGCGCGTCTTCGCAGCGGCCGCGCGCCACGGCGTGGAGGTGATGCCGCTCTCGGCCTACGGCTTCGGTCGCTCCCGCCCGCCGGACGCATTGGTGCTGGGCTTCGGCGCGGTGCGCGCCGACGCGATGGACGCGGGCATGGAGCGCCTCGCCGCGGCGATCGACGAGGCCCGACGCGGGAGTCGGCGCTCGCCCACAGCCGGTTGACCTGTTCCCACCGCAGGAGGATCCTCCCGCCGGCTCGCCACCGCGCCGCGCACGAGGCGCCGCAGCCGGCTGCCAGGAGGACCACTTCGATGAAACGCTCCACGCTTGCCACCCTCGCGCTCGCCGCGACCGTCTTCGCCGCGGCGGCGTCCGCTGCCGCGGCGACGGACGAGGCGCGCTTCATGGCCCGGCCGGATGTCCATGGCGACCGCATCGTCTTCGCCTGGGACGGAGACCTGTGGGTCACCACCGTGACCGGCGCGGCGCCGGTGCGGCTGACCAGCCACCCCGCCGCCGAGACCGCGCCGCGCTTCTCGCCCGACGGCCAGTGGATCGCCTTCGTCGGCGCGTACGACGGCAGCGACGACGTGTACGTGATCCCGTCCGCGGGCGGCTTGCCGAAGCGGCTGGGCTTCCTGCCGGGCGGCGGCACGCCTGCCTGCTGGACGCCGGACTCCCGCCACGTCGTGTTCGCGAGCCGCTGGGGCGTCGGGCCGGTGGCCCGCGATCAGCGGCTGTACCGGGTCGCGCTCGACGGCTCGCTGCCGGAGCCGCTGCCGCTCGACCGCGGGGTCGCGTGCAGCTATTCGGCGGACGGCCAGCGCCTGGCCTACGTCCGCAAGGGCAACCAGGACTACTACTGGAAGCGCTACAAGGGCGGCCAGTACACCGACATCTGGATGTACGACGTCGCGACCGCCGCGTTCGCACCGCTGACCGACTACGTCGGCCGCAACACGTACCCGATGTGGGTCGGCGACCAGATCTACTTCGCCTCCGACCGCGGGCCCGGCGGCATCACCAACCTGTTCCGGATGGACCCGAAGACGAAGGCCGTCGAACAGGTCACCCACTTCACCGACGTCGACGTGCTGAGCCCGGGCGCGGACCGCAAGCGGATCGTCTTCACCCAGGACGGCTACCTGCACGTGATGGAGCCGGGCGCGGCTCCGCGCAAGGTGAGCGTGCGCATCCCCTCGGACGACTGGCGGCTGCACGACCGCTGGATCAACCCCGCCGAGTACACCCAGTCGGTCGACGCCGCGGGCGACGGCAAGGCGCTGGTGATCTCGGCCCGTGGCGACGTGTTCCGGCTGGCGCTGGAGGGCGAGAAGGACGTGCGCCCGCGCAACCTGACCGGCACCCCCGGCGTGCGCGAGGCGAACCCGCGAGTGTCCCCCGACGGCAAGAGCGTCGCGTACTTCTCGGACGAGACCGGCGAGTACCAGCTCTACAAGCGCGAGATCGCCACCGGCGCGGTCACCCGCCTGACCGACGACCTGAAGCGCACGCCCTACAAGCCGATCTGGTCGCCCGACGGCAAGAAGCTGGCCTTCGGCAACCGCGACTTCGTGATCTTCGTGCTCGACGTCGCCACCCGGAAGCTGACCCGGGTCGACGAGTCGCGCTTCCTCGACAACGACCAGTTCACCTGGGAGCAGGCCGACTACGCGTGGTCGCCCGACGGCCGCTGGCTCGCCTACTCGTTGACTCGTGAGAACCGCAACAACGCGATCTATCTCTACGACACCGTGAGCGCCCAGCGCACGCCACTGACCGACGACTTCTTCGACAACCTGAACCCGCGCTGGGACGCTGACGGCGGCTTCCTGTACTTCCTCTCCAACCGCAACTTCGAGATCGGGATGGACGTGTTCGAGGACAACCATGTGGTCGTCAACCCGACCCGCCTGATGGTGGTCCAGTTGCGCAAGGGCGAGAAGCCCCCGTTTGCCAAGCCGGTGCTGCCGGAGGCGGACAAACCCGCCGAGACGCCGGCGAAGACGCCCGACAGGGCGGCCGACAAGCCGGCCGCGAAGCCCGACGACGCGCGCTTCCGGGTCGACGTCGAGGGCATCGCCGCGCGTGTGTTCCAGGCCCCGGTCGATCCGGGCCACTTCTTCCACCTGGTGGCCGGCAAGGGCCACGCGGCGTGGCTGTCGGTGCCGCAGTTCACCGAGGACGAGTACGAGGAGTTCTACCGCGTCGGCGGCCGCACCAAGTGGACGCTGAACGTCTTCTCGATGAAGGACGAGAAGGTGGTCGCGGCCGACGACAAGGTCGCCCAGGCCGAGATCTCGGCCAACGGCGAGCAGGTGGTGATCCGCAAGGACGGCAAGCTGTTCCTGACCCAGCTCGACAAGGTCTACGCGTCGAAAAAGCTCGGCCGCGAGGTCGAGACCGCCGGGCTCACGTACCGCGTGTCGCCGCGGGCGGAGTGGCGGCAGATCTTCGCCGACGCCTGGCGCTGGTACCGCGACTTCTTCTACGACAAGGACATGCACGGCCTCGACTGGAAGGCGCTCGGCGACCGCTACCGCGCGTACGTCGAGCAGATCCGCAACCGCGACCAGCTCAACTGGGTGCTGCTGCAGATGGTCGGCGAGCTGTCCGTGTCGCACACCTACGTCGGCGGCGGCGACATGGGCCCGTCGGTCACCCCGCCCACTCCGGCCGTCTCGACGGCAAGCCTCGGCGTCGACCTCGCCGCCGACGCCGCCTCCGGCCTCTACCGCTTCGCCCGCATCTACGGCCCGACGCCGTACTTCAGCCAGGTGCAGACGCCGCTCGCGCGCCCGGACATCGAGCTGAAGAAGGGCGACTACCTGATCGCGATCAACGGCCAGAAGCTGCGCGCGCCCGAGAACTACTTCAAGCTGCTCCAGGTCGGCAAGGAGGACCTGGTCGAGGTGACCGTGGCCAGCGCCCCGACGGGGCCGACCCGCACGTACCGGGTCAAGCCGTTGCGCACCGAGCGCGAGGCCCGCTACGCGGCGTGGGTCAGCGACAACGTCGACAAGGTGCTGGCGGCGTCGAACGGCGAGCTCGGCTACATGCACATCACCGCGATGGGCGGCGGCGGCGTGATGGAGTTCGACAAGTTCTGGCGCGCGTTCCGCTACAAGAAGGGGCTCGTGATCGACGTCCGCGGCAACGGCGGCGGCTGGACCGAGTACTTCATGATCGACAAGCTCGAGCGCCAGCAGGTGGCGTACAACGTGCTGCACGGCATGGAGCCCTACCGCTACCCGAACACCGCCTCGCGCGCCCACTTCGTGGTCGTCTCCAACGAGGACAACGGCTCGGACGGCGAGGCCTTCGTCGAGCACTTCAAGGCCCGCCAGCTCGGCACCGTGGTCGGCGTGCCGTCGTGGGGCGGCCTGGTCGGCATCATCAACGGCCAGCCGACGATCGACAACGGCACCGTCCACCAGTCGAACAACGCGTTCTACGGCAAGGACGGGAAGTGGCTGGTCGAGAACCACGGCGCCGACCCGGACGTGCTGATCGACAACGACCCGGCCTCGGTCACGGCGGGCAAGGACGCCCAGCTCGACAAGGCGATCGCGGTGGCGCTGGAGAAAATCAAGACCGAGCCCTGGCAGTTCCCGCCAGTGCCGGCGTATCCGAAGAAGAAGTAGCTACTTCGCGGCGAGCTTCGCGGCTTCGTCAGGGGTGGTCTGCGAGCGGGCGGGGCTCTTTCCGAACCAGCGCATCGGAGGGATCGGCCGGCCGGCCGCGCAGCTCTCGATCAAGATCGCCAGGCGCTTCTCGCGCGTGTCTTCCTTCTTTGCGCTCATCACCCACTGCTTCGCGGCGGCGCGGTACGAGGGCGCCTGCGCCTGAAAGTACTTCCACGCCGCCTCGTCCGCGCGCAGCGCCTTCAGCCCCGCGGCGCTCAGCTCGATGGAGTGACGCTGCTCATACGAATACGGCCCTGCCTGGACCTTGCTCCGTCGCTCGTACGCGCGCAGCCCGGACGGCTGCATGCGCCGCTGGGCGATCAGCTCCTTCACGCGCTTCAGGTTCACGGCGCTCCAGTGGCTGCTCGGCTTGCGCGGAGTGAAACGAATCGTGTAGCTCTCCTCGCCGAGGCTCGTCCGCACCCCGTCGATCCAGCCGTAACACAGGGCCTCGTCGACCGACTGGGGCCAGGTGAGGCTCGGCTTGCCGGTCTTGGCCTTGTGGAAGCCGACCAGCAGCTCGCTGTGGGTGTCGTGATGCGCCTCGAGCCAGGCGCCGAACTGCGCGGGAGTGGCGAAGAACCGCGGTTTCATGGCAGCCCCAGCGCGGCGAGCTTCGCGGCGATGTCGTTGCCCGCGGAGCTCGTCTTCACGTCCTTGTCGACGAACAGGATTCGGCCGTCGGCGCCGATGTAGAACGTCCAGCGCTTCGCCACGCCGACCAGCGGCATCAACACCCCGTACGCCTTCGCGACCTGCTTGTCGGGGTCGGACAGGATCGGGTAGTCGAGGCCGAGCGAACGCGCGAACTCCGCGTTCTTCTGCGGCGGGTCGACGCTGGCGGCGAAGTGGACGACGTCGAATGCCCGGATCTTCTCGCCGCTCTCACGGAGCGACTTGCACTCCCGCGTTCAACCCGAAGTCGCCGCCTTCGGGAACCAGGCCAGGACGACGGCCTTGCCGCGCAGCGCGGCCAGCGTGTGGGAGCGGCCGTCCGAGCCGACCAGGGTGAAGTCGGGGGCGGCGTCGCCCGGCTTCAGGTCGGCGCCCGAAGCCGTCCACGACGCCAGCAGCGACAGACCGATGCTGGCCGGGTTCCGCATCTTCAACAGGCCCTCCGCTAGACGACGCTCGATTGTCCCGCCGCCGCCCCACGACCACAAGGCGCGCGGCCCGCCACTCGCACGGCGCGCGGGAGTAGGATCACTAGGTTTTTCGACAGCGGGGCCCGCCCGATGGAACCTCTTGATCCACCCCTCGACTACACCGCGGTCGGCCTCATCTCGGGCCTGGAGGTGCACCAGCAGCTCCTGACCGAGCGGAAGCTGTTCTGCCACTGTCCCGCCGGGCGCTACACCCGCACGCACGACGGCACGGTGCTGCGCCACATGCGGCCGACGCTCTCGGAGCTGGGCGTCTACGACGGCACGGCGCTGATGGAGTTCAAGACCAAGAAGCACATCGTCTACCTCCTCAACCGCGCCAACACCTGCACCTACGAGATGGACGACACGCCGCCCTTCCCCGTCAACCAGGCGGCGATCGATGTGGCGATCGAGCAGTGCCTGATGCTCGGCTGCGACATCGTCGACGAGGTCCACATCGCGCGGAAGCAGTACCTCGACGGCTCGATCCCCACCGGCTTCCAGCGCACCGCGATCGTCGGCGTCAACGGCCAGCTCCCGTTCCGCGGCCGCCACCTCTCGATCACCCAGGTCAGCGTGGAAGAGGACTCGTGCCGCGAGGTCTCCGACCGCGGCCACCTGATCGTGTGGCGCACCGACCGCCTCGGCATGCCGCTGATCGAGACGGTCACCGGGCCCGACCTGCGCACGCCGGACGAGGTCGAAGAGGCGATCCTGCTGGTCGGCCGCGTGTGCCGCTCGACCGGCCACGTCCGAGTCGGCATGGGCGCCAGCCGCCAGGACGTCAACGTGTCGGTCCGCGGCGGCCGGCGGGTCGAGATCAAGGGCGTGCCGCAGGCGGGCTGGGCGCCGCGGCTCGTCCACGGCGAGGCGTGGCGCCAGGTCAACCTGCTGCGCCTGCGCGACGAGTTGCACGGCCGCGGCTTCCGCGCGGCCGCCGACCTCCGGGTCGAGACGGCCGATGTCACGGCACTCGCGGCCGTGTCCCGCCTCGCCCCGCTGTGCGCGGAGAACTGGGAGGCGTTCGTGCGCGGCCAGAGCCGGCGGCCGGACTTCGAGCTCGGCCCGGGCCCCTTCCGCGTGCTCGCCGTGCGCCTCGTCGGCCTGGCCGGCACGCTCGCCTGGCCGACCCAGCCGCGGCGCACGTTTGCCGACGAGCTGAAGGGCCGCGTGCGAGTGATCGCCGGCCTCGACCAGGCGCCGATCCTGTTCCACTCCGAGGACTGGCCGCCCGCTGCCGCGGACGAGCTGGCGCCGCTGCGGGCTGCGGCCGGTTGCGGCGAACGCGACGGGCTGGTCGTCGTCTGGGGGCCGGAGCGCGACGTGCGCACCGCCGCGGACGAGATCCGGCTCCGCTACGTGGACGCCACCGACGGCGTGCCGAACGAGACGCGGCAGCCGTTCGTCGACGGCTCGACCGACTTCGAGCGCATCCTGCCGGGGCCGGACCGGATGTACCCGGACACCGACTCCCCGCCCACCCGCGTCACCCGCGAGCGCGTCGACGGCCTGCGCACGACCCTGCCCGAGCGCCCGTGGGAACGCGAGAGCCGGTACGCGACGGCGGGCGTGCCGATCCACGTCGCCCACTACCTGATCCGCCGCGGCGGGGCTGCGCTCGTGGACCGCGTCGTCGACGAGGCCGGCGCGGACCTGCGCTTCACCGCCTTCTTCTTCGGCGAGCGGCTCAAGGGCCTGCGCCGCGCCGGCGTCGATGTCGACGCGGTCGCCGCCGACGCGTGGGTTGCGCTGTTCCACGCCATCGCCGCCCGACCCGAGCTGCGTGAGGCCTGGGCACCACTGGCCCGGCGGATGGCGGCCGGCGAAGCGCTCGACGCCGTGCTCGGCGAGTTCACCGCGCAGGTCGACTGGCGAGCGGGGCTCGCGGAGTGGATGCAGGCGGCGGAGCGCGAGGCCTACGACGGCAACCGAGACCGCCTGCTGCGCCACGCGACGGGCAAGGCGATGGACGCCCTGCGCGGTCGCGTCTTCGCGGGGCTGGTGACCGAGGCCGTGAGAGCGGCCGTGGAGGCGAAGGCATGAACGCCCCCGATCCGCTCAAGGGCTACCGGGGCCGGGCGCGGGCCCGGCTCGAGGGCTTCGGCGTCCGCGTGTGGAGCGACGTGGTGGCCACCAACGACGCGGGCAGCGCCTTCGAGGGCGTGATCCTGCCCCGCTCCGAGTCGGCCGACGACGAGCACGTCGTGCTCAAGCTGAAGACCGGCTACAACGTCGGCCTCCACGTCGACCGCCTGCGCTCGATGCGCGAGATCGGCTACAAGGAAGCGATCTACAAGATCCCGGAGCAGGAGTTCCCCTCGCGGCCGCACCTGCCGAAGGTGACCCTGCTCGGCACCGGCGGCACCATCGCTTCGCGGCTCGACTACCGCACCGGCGCGGTGATCCCCGCGTTCACGCCGGGCGAGCTGTACGGCGCTGTGCCCGAGCTGGCCGATCTCGCCAACCTGACCACGAAGAAGCTGTTCGGCGTGTTCTCCGAGAACATGGCCAAGCCGCAGTACGTCGAGCTGGCCGAGGCCATCGGCCGCGAGATCGCGGAGGGCGTCGACGGTATCGTGATCGGCCACGGCACCGACACCATGGGCCACACGGCCGCGATCCTCTCGTTCATGGTCCAGGACACACCGGTGCCGATCGTGATGGTCGGCTCGCAGCGCTCGAGCGATCGCCCCTCGAGCGATGCCGCGTTGAACCTGATCCACGCGGTGCGAGCGGCGGGCCGCGGCCGGATCGCCGAGGTCCAGATCTGCATGTTCGGCCCGACCTCGGACCAGTACGCGCTGCTCCACCGCGGCACCCGCTGCCGCAAGATGCACAGCTCCTACCGCTCGACGTTCCGCACCCTCGGCGGCATCCCGCTGGCGATGGTCGGCGAGGACTTCACGTAC
>JAMPXO010000241.1 GCA_023701125.1 Vicinamibacteria bacterium
CGTCTCCAAGCTGCTCGAGAAGGACCGCCGGCTGCGCTACCAGTCGGCCACCGAGTTGCGCGCCGACCTGCAGCGGCTGAAGCGCGAGATCGACTCGGGCCGGGTCGCGCCCGCCGCCTCGCGCGACAAGTCGGTGGTCGTCCTGTACTTCGAGAACCTGTCCGGCGCCAAGGAGGACGAGTACTTCCGCGACGGCATGACCGAGGACGTGATCACCGAGCTGTCCAAGGTGCGCGGGCTGCGGGTGTTCCCGCGCGCGGCCGTGGTCGCCTTCCGCGACCAGTCGGTGACCGGGCCGCAGGTCGGCGAGCAGCTCGGGGCGCAGTACGTGCTCGGCGGCTCGCTGCGCCGCGCCGGCAACCGGCTGCGCATCACCGCCCAGCTCGTCGAGGCGCGGACCGGCACGTCGGTGTGGGCCGAGCGCTACGACCGCGAGCTGTCCGACGTGTTCGAGGTGCAGGACGAGATCGCCCGCAACATCACCCAGGCGCTGCGCATCACGCTGACGCCGCAGGAGGAGAAGGCGCTGGCCGCCAAGCCCACCGGCGACACGCGGGCCTACGACTTCTACCTGAAGGGCCGCGCGTACTCGCGGCGGCAGACGCGGTCGGACCTCGACCTGGCGCTGCAGAGCTTCGAGCACGCGATCCTGCTCGACCCCGGCTTCGCGCTGGCCCACGCCGGGATCGCCAACGCCTGCGGCCTGGTCCACGAGTGGCACGACGACGCGCCGGCCTGGCTGCAGCGCGGGCGCGCCGCCAGCGAGCGGGCGCTGGCGCTCGACGCCACGCTGCCCGAGGCGCTGGTCGCGCGCGCCCGCATCCTGTACTCGCAGAAGCGCTACGACGACGCGATCCGCGACGTGAAGCGCGCGATCGAGCTGAAGAAGGAGTGCGACGGCGCCTACAACATCCTGGGCCGCTCGCTGTTCGAGTCGGACCGCTGGGCGGAGGCGCTGGAGTACGCGAGCGCGGCGATCAGCCTCAACGGGGACGACTACAACGTCTACGTGCCGTTCATGAACATCTTCGAGGGCCTCGGCCGCGCCGAGGACGCCGCGAAGCTGCGCGAGCGCGAGATCTCGGTGCTGGAGCAGCAGCTCCGCGACGTGCCCGAGGACGTGCGGGCGCGGATCCTGCTCGCCGCCGACTACGCGTCGGTCAAGCGCGAGGATGACGCGGTGCGCGAGCTGCAGAAGGCGGTCGACCTGCGGCCCAACGACTCGAACATCCTGTACAACGCGGCCTGCACCTACGGGGTGATGAAGCGCAAGCCGGAGGCGATCGCGATGCTGCGCCGCGCGCGTGCGGCCGGCTACGCGAACCCCGACTGGATCCGCCGCGACCCCGACCTGGCCAGCCTCCACGGCGAACCGGAGTTCGAGAAGCTGCTCGAGGAGTAGGGCTTCCGGGGCGGGCTCTTCCGTACGCAAGCGTTGCCACATCATGGCCGCCTGGGTACACTTATGTACCTCGGCCGGTCATGCAGAGCCCCATCCCGCTTCCCTCGACGTTCACGTTCACCCAGGCCCTCCGGCTGGGCCTGACCCGCCGGGGGTTGCAGGCGCTCCTGGACAGCGGAGCCATCGAGCGGCGGGCCCGCGGGCTGTTCGCGCGCACGGACTCCGTGGCCGACGACCCCGAACTGGCGGCCGTGGCCCTCGTCGCCCCGCGGGCGACGATCTGCCTGGCAAGCGCGCTGGTGCGCCATGAGCTGATCGACGCGATCCCGGGGAGCATCGACCTGGCGCTGCCTCGCGGCACCCGCCTGCCGAAGACAGGGCTACCCGTGACCTGGCACCGCTTCGCCGCGTCCACCTTCGAGATCGGCCGACGCACGATCGACGTCGACGGTCGCAAGCTGGGAATCTACGACCCGCTGCGCTCCATCGTCGACTCGTTCCGGCTGCGGCATCGGGAAGGTCACGAGCAAGGCCTGGAGGCGCTGAAGGCCTGGCTGAGAAGGCGTGGTTCGCAACCCGCGTCACTCGTCGCGGTCGCGCGCGCCGTCGATCCACGGGCCGCTTCCGCCATCGCCCGGGTCCTGGAGATCCTGCTGTGACTTCGCGCCGCCCCACGCGAGGCGAACTCGCCGGGCGCGTGTATCTCGAGCTCCGGCATCTCGCAAGGCAAGGCCATCGCCCCACCGACGAATTGCTGCGGCTCTACGCTCTCGAGTGCCTGGTTGCACGTATCGCGCTGTCGCGTCACGCGGATCGCCTGGCGCTCAAGGGGGGCGTCCTGCTGGCCGCATTCGACGTGCGTCGACCGACGCGAGACGTGGATCTCGCAGCCCGTCAGATCGACGGCGACGTGGAGGGCGCGCTGGCCGTCATCCGGGAGATCGCGACGCTGCCGGTCGACGACGGAGTCGTCTTCGACGCGGCCAGGGCGACCGCCGAGCCGATCCGCGACGAGGACCGCTACGGTGGCGTGCGCGTCCGACTCGACGGGCAACTGGCCACCGCCCGTCTGGCCTTGAACGTGGACGTCAGCGTCGGCGACCCCGTGGCGCCAGAGGCCCGATCGACCGCGATCCCGAAACTGCTCGGGGGCACGCTGCAGGTGCGCTGCTACCCGCTGACCATGGTGCTGGCGGAGAAGCTGGTCACGGCCCTGGAGCGCGGGACGGTCAACACGCGTTGGCGGGACTTCCTGGACATCGCTGCCCTTGCTCGCGCTCAGGCCGTGGCAGCGGCCGAAATGGCCGCGTCGCTGCGGGCGGTCGCGGAGCATCGGGGGGTCGAACTCGTCAGGCTCTCCACCCGCCTTGCGGGATTCGCCGAGATCGCGCAGCCGAAGTGGCTCGCGTGGCGGCGCAAGCATCGCCTCGAGGACCGCTGCCCGGAGGCGTTCGCATCACTTCTCTCCGAGGTGATCGGCTTCGCCGATCCCATCCTGGAGCAACCGGACGAGAAGCAGAGCTGGGACCCACGGGCTCGACGCTGGGCCTGAAGGCCCAGGAGCGGGGCGACCGACCTGAACCTCGGCAAGGGTCAGGTGGCGCATCTACGCCAGGCGGCGGTAGAGCTCCTTGTTCTTGCTCAGGACGCGACTGGTAGCGTTCTCGAAATCAGCAGCCTGCTGGGCCGCAAGGTCGACGATCGCGGCCCGGGCGAGCTGCTCCAGGCCAACGCCCAGGCGGTCCGCCACCGTGCGCAGTTGGACCGCGTTCTCGTCCGGGATCTCGACCGAGAGCTTC
>JAMPXO010000125.1 GCA_023701125.1 Vicinamibacteria bacterium
CACCACTGGTGCTCCTCGGCGTGCTGCTCTACGAGCACGCCTACGTCCAGTCCGCGCAGTCGGTCCCGCTGGCCTGAAGGGGAAGAAGCGATGAGCGAGACGCGCTACCCCGGCCCCTCCGGACACCCCGGCCTCTCCGCGTTCCCGCCGAAGGAGAAGTGGGACGACTGGCGCGAGCTGGACTCGAAGGCGTGGCCGCAGCGCAAGGAGCGGCGCTACCTGCTGGTGCCGACCACCTGCTTCAACTGCGAGTCGGCCTGCGGCCTGCTCGCCTACGTCGACCGCGACACGCTGCAGGTCCGCAAGCTGGAGGGCAACCCCGAGCACCCCGGCTCGCGAGGCCGCAACTGCGCGAAGGGCCCGGCGACGCTCAACCAGATCCACGACCCCGATCGCATCCTCTATCCGCTGAAGCGGGAGGGGAAACGCGGCGAGGGCAAGTGGCGGCGCGTGTCGTGGGACGAAGCGCTCGCGGACATCGCCGGCCGCATCGCGCACAGCCTCGACCGCAACCGGCCCAACGAGGTCATGTACCACGTGGGCCGCCCCGGCGAAGACGGCTACACCGAGCGGGTGCTGGCGGCGTGGGGCGTCGACGGCCACAACTCGCACACCAACATCTGCTCGTCTTCGGCCCGCGCGGGCTACCAGTTCTGGATGGGCCTCGACCGCCCGTCGCCCGACCACGCCAACGCCGACCTGATCCTGCTCATCTCCGCGCACCTCGAGTCGGGTCATTACTTCAACCCGCACGCGCAGCGGATCATGGAGGCCAAGCAGCGCGGCGCGAAGCTGGTCGTGTTCGACGTGCGGCTGTCGAACACCGCGACCCACGCCGACCACTGGCTGGCGCCGTACCCGGGTTCAGAGGCCGCGATCCTGCTCTCGATCGCCCGCCACCTGATCGAGACGAAGGCCTACGACCGCGAGTTCGTGCGCCGCTTCTGGAACTGGCGCGAGTACCTGCGGGTGTGCCGCCCTGGCGAGCCCGAGACCTTCGCCGGCTTCGAACGCGCGCTCGGCGACCTGTACGGCGAGTACACGTTCGAACACGCCGCCGCCGAGTCGGGGGTCGATGCCGCGGCGCTCGCGGAGATCGCGCAACTGGTGGCGAAGGCCGGCACCCGGCTCTCCACCCACACCTGGCGCTCGGCCACCGCGGGCAACCTCGGCGGCTGGCAGGTGGCGCGCTGCCTGTTCCTGCTTAACGCCTTGATGGGCGCGGTGGCGACGCCCGGCGGCACCTTCCCCAACGCGTGGAACAAGTTCGTGCCGCGGCCGATCCACACCCCGCCTCACCCCCACACCTGGAACGACCTGACCTGGCCGCAGGAGTTCCCGCTGGCGATGAACGAGCTGTCGTTCCTGCTGCCGCACTTCCTGAAGGAAGGGCGCGGCACGCTCTCGGTCTACTTCAGCCGCGTCTACAACCCGGTGTGGACCAACCCCGACGGCTTCACCTGGATCGAGCAGCTGTGCGACGAGTCGAAGGTCGGCTTGCACGTCGCGCTGACGCCGACCTGGAGCGAGACCGCGTACTTCGCCGACTACGTGCTGCCAGTCGGCCTCGGTTCCGAGCGCCACGACACCCACTCCTACGAGACCCACGACGCGCAGTGGCTCGGCTTCCGCCAGCCGGTGCTGAAGGAGGCGCGCGAGCGGCTGGGGGAGAAGGTCGGCGACACCCGCCACGTCAACCCGGGCGAGGTGTGGGAGGAGAACGAGCTGTGGATCGAGCTGTCGTGGCGGCTCGACCCCGACGGCCGCCGCGGCATCCGCAAGCACTTCGAGTCGAAAGCGCGGCCGGGCGAAAAGCTGACCGTCGACGAGTACTACGGCTGGCTGTTCGAGAACTCGGTGCCGGGCCTGCCGGAGAAGGCGCAGGCACTGGGCCTGAGCCCGCTCCAGTACATGCGCCGTCACGGCGCGTTCGAGATCCGCAAGGGCACCGGCGCGCTGCACGTGCAGGAGGTGCCGGCCGACGAGCTGCAGGACACCGTGACCGACGACCTCGGCCGCGTGTTCACCCGGGCGGCGAAACCCACGAGCCCGAACATCGTGCCGATCCCGACCCCCGACGGCGACGCGATGGGGCGGCGGCTGGGCGGCATCGACGTCGACGGCAAGGTGCTGCGCGGCTTCCCGACGCCGTCGGGCCGGCTCGAGTTCTTCTCGCGCACGTTGCACGACTGGGGCTGGGCCGAGGCCGCGATCCCGACCTACCTGAAGAGCCACATCCACCCCGACCACCTGGCCGCGGGCGAGATGCCGCTGATCCCCACGTTCCGGCTGCCGGTGCAGATCCACACCCGCAGCGCCAACTCGAAGTGGCTGGACGAGATCGCCCACACCAACCCGCTGTGGCTGCACCCGAAAGACGCAGAGCGCTTCGGCGGCATCCGCACGGGCGACCTGGTGCGGGTCGAGACCCGGATCGGCCACTACGTGGTCAAGGCCTGGGTGACCGAGGGCATCCGCCCCGGCGTCGTCGCCTGCAGCCACCACATGGGCCGCTGGAAGCTCGAGGACCACGCCCAGGGCCAGCGCCAGATGATGGCGACGGTCGCGCTGTTGCGCGCGGGCTCGCGCGCGTCGCTGACCCGGCTGCAGAACGTCACCCCGTTCGAGTCGAGCGACCCCGACACCGCGCGGGTGTGGTGGACCGACGCCGGCGTGCACCAGAACCTGACCTTCCCGGTCCAGCCCGATCCCGTCTCGGGCATGCACTGCTGGCACCAGGCGGTGCGCGTGCACAAGGCGGAGCCGGGCGACGCGTACGGCGACATCGAGGTCGACTCCGACCGCGCCCACGCGGCCTACCACGAGTGGTTGACCCGCACCCGGCCGGCGCGGAAGCACTCGCCCGACGGGACGCGGCGGCCCTACTGGTTGCTGCGTCCGCTGAAGCCGGCGCGCGAGGTGTTCGCGCTGCCGAAGGACCCGGCTCAGCCCCGGTAGGAGTCGGCCGCCGCGATCGCCGCTTCGACCTGCTCGCGGCTGGGGTGCACCTGCGGGCGCTTGGTGCGCATGAACAGGATCGCTTCGTCGGCGCCTTGCTCGCGGTGCGAGCCGGCCAGCAGGTAGGCGAGGGCGGCGGCCGCCGAGCGGCCGACGCCCGCCATGCAGTGCACGTAGGCCGGCACCTTCTCGCGCTCGCAGTGGCGCAGGAAGCTGATCGCCATGTGCAGGTGAACCCGGGTCGGCGGCGTGTGGTCGACCGTCGGCAGCCACAGGAAGGTCTCGAACGCCCACGGGTCGGCGCCTTCCTGCTTCATGTCGACGCAGGCGCGCACGCCGTGGGCGCGCAGCCGGTGGTAGTCGTCGAGCGAGGCGATGCGCGAGCCGAGGTACAGCGTCTCGGTGATCCGGTCGAAGCCCAAGCGTTCAGGCCAGCGGTTCGTGGAAACGTTCGACCAGGTCGACCAGGGTCTTGACGCCGAAGCCGATCGCGCCGGTCTCGTAGTACTTCCAGTCCTTCTCGCGGAACATCGGGCCGGCGATGTCGAGGTGCGCCCACTTGACGCCCTCGGGCACGAACTCGCGCAGGAACAGGCCCGCGGTGATGGCGCCGGCGAGGCCGCCGGCCGCGATATTGTTGAGGTCGGCGAACGGGGTCTTCAGCGACTCGCGGTACTCCTCGACCAGCGGCAGCTCCCAGAACGCCTCGCCGTGGTTGTTGCCGGAGCGGGCGACCCGGCGCAGCAGCTCGGGGTCGTTGCCCATCATGCCGGCGACCGACGGCCCCAGCGCGCGCACGACCGCGCCGGTCAGCGTGGCCAGGTCGAGCACGTGGGTGGCGCCTTCCTCGCCCGCGCGGTACAGGCCGTCGGTCAGCACCAGCCGGCCCTCGGCGTCGGTGTTGTCGACCATGATCGACTTGCCGTTCCTGGCCGTGAAGATGTCGCCGGGGCGCTGGGCGTTGGCGTCGGGCGTGTTCTCGGCGATGCACAGGATGCCGACCACCTTGAGGTTCGGCTTCAGGCGGCCGATCGCGCGCATCGCGCCGAGCACGGCGGCCGCGCCGCCCATGTCGCCCTTCATCTCCCACATGTGGTCGCCGGGCTTGAGGCTGATGCCGCCGGTGTCGAAGGTGATGCCCTTGCCGACCAGGGCGAGGGTCGGGCCCGAGGACTTCGCCGGCACGTGGCGCAGGATCGCCATCCGCGGCTCGTAGCGGCTGCCGGCGCCGACCTGGAGCAGGCCGCGGTAGCCCTTGGCCTCGAGCGCCTTGGCGTCGAGGATCTCGGACTCCAGGCCCACTTCCTTGGCGGCGCGGTCGGCGGCCTCGGCGAGTGCCGTCGGCGTGATCACGTTGCCGGGCTCGTTGATCAGGTCGCGGGCGAAGTTGACGTTCTCGGAGACCCACGCGTAGCGACCGCGGCGAGCCTCGGCGTCGACCTGGCGCTCGGCGTGGACCAGCACCACGAACGACGCCTCCTTGGCCAGGAACTCGTCCTTCTCCTGCTTGTAGCGGTCGAACGTGTAGGCGCCGAGCAGAGCGCCTTCGACCGCCTTGCCGACCAGCGGCGCGGCCTCCAGCGTGTTGAGAGCGAGGCCCACCGTGGCCAGCCGGTAGTCGCGGGCCAGCCTCAGCGCCTTCGCCACGAACGTCTTCACGTTCTCCCACAGGTTGAAGCTCTTGATCTGCGGGCTCCAGAAGACGACCACGGCCTTCGCCGCGGCGCCCTCCGGCAGGGTCGCGAAGTACTCGCGCTTGAGGCTCTTGTCCTTGAACCCGGCCTCGGCCCGCGCGACGTGGGCGGCGACCGCGGCGTCGTCGATCGCGTGCAGGGCCGGGCCCTCGTCGAGCACGACGCAGAGCAGGTCGACAGGGGTCTGCGACAGGGGGGCGAAGGAGAGGCGGATGTTCATCGGTGTCCTCAGATCCTGACGACGACTGCGGGTGGCGCGATGCGACGGCTCGCGGCGAGGCCCCGATTATAGCCCCGCGGCCCGGGCAGCCTCGCGCCGGCCCTTGCGCCAGGCCCAGTAGAGGAAACCCGCAAGGATCGTCACGCCGAGCCCGATCGTGACCGCGAAGAGGGTCGCCGTCGTGCCCAGGATGCTGCGGCGATCGAGGGTGGCGCCGAACTCCAGCCGAGAGCCGCCGAGGCCCTTGGCGACGTCCTGCCGCCAGGACGTGATGTTGCCGCGCTCGACGCCCTCCCACGCGTTCTTGTGGGCGTAGACGCGGGCCGGAAGGTGGAAGCGCACCGCCATCAGGCCCAGGAACCAGCGCGGCTCCTGCGGGTCGTGGGTCGCCGCCGGCCGCGCCCACTCGCCCTCCAGGACCAGCCGCTCGCCCTCGGACCGCAGGCCGATCTTCAGGTCGGGAAACGCGGGGCTGCCGCCGAGCTTGTTGACGTCGTCGAAGTCGGCCGACACGAACAGCACCGGGGCGCCGGCCCGCTCCGTGACCGTCACCTGCCGCACCTGCAGGCCGCTGCGCTCGAACAGCTCGCGCACCTGGTCGCCGCTGGCGTGGGCCACGCCGTAGCGCGGGTCGCCCACGCCCTTGAACGCACCCCACAGCGCGGGTCGGCCGGAGACGTGGACGGTGCCGGAGCCATCCGTTCGCAGCCAGAACTCGTGCTCGTACTCGTAGGCGACGCAGCCCTTGAGCGACGCGGTCAGCAGCAGCGACAGGGCCAGGGCGCGCAGCACGGGCGGGGATTATAGGGGCCGCGTTCGCCGGCCGCCCTAGAATCCGGGGTCATGGCCTCCCCGCGAAAGACGGTGTACCTCGTCGACGGCAGCGCCCAGTTCCACCGCGCCTACTTCGCG
Source organism: Vicinamibacteria bacterium (assembly GCA_023701125.1). GTDB lineage: Bacteria > Acidobacteriota > Vicinamibacteria > Fen-336 > Fen-336 > WYBL01. The sequence goes on from JAMPXO010000125.1 coordinate 5,785, forward strand.
ATCCGCGGCCTCGCCACCAGCCGCGGGCTGCCGACCAACGCGACCTACGGTTTCACGACCATGCTCGAGAAGCTGATCGTGGACGAAAAACCGACCCACCTCGGCATCCTGTTCGATCACGCGGGGCCGACGTTCCGCGACGAGATGTTCAAGGACTACAAGGCCAACCGGCCGAAGATGGACGACGAACTGGCCGTGCAGTACCCGTACGTGCGGCGGGTGTGCGACGCGTTCGCCGTGCCGGTGATCGAGCAGCCCGGGGTCGAGGCGGACGACGTGATCGCGACGCTCGCCAAGCAGGCGGTTGCGCAGGGCTTCCGGGTCGTGATCGTGACCGCCGACAAGGACCTGCTGCAGCTCGTCGACGACGACGTGCAGGTGCTCAACCCGGGCCGCGACGGCTCCGGCTCCACGCTGTTCGACAGCAAGACGGTCGAGGAGAAGTGGGGCGTCGCGCCCGCCCGCATCGTCGACGTGCTGGCGCTGATGGGCGACGCGGTCGACAACGTGCCGGGCGTGCCGGGTATCGGCGACAAGGGCGCGCGCGAGCTGATCCGCGAGCACGGCTCGCTGGAGAACCTGCTCGCCCACGCGGCCGACGTGAAACGCAAGGCGTACCGCGAGGGGCTGCTGAACCACGCCGAGGACGCGAAGCTGTCGAAGCAGCTCGTGACCCTGCGCGCCGACGTACCGGTGAGCTTCGATCCCGACGCGCTGCAGGTGCGGCCCGTCGACCTGAAGCTGGCGAACGCGCTGTTCAAGGAACTCGAGTTCGTCGCTCTCGCCCGCAAGTACGCGCCGCCCGCCGACGCCCACGCGGCCGTCGCCGTCACCCTCGCGGCCGACGCGAAGGCGGTCGCGGCGGAAGTGGCGGCCGCGCGGAAGGCGGGCCGCTTCGCGCTGGCGCTGGTGCCGACCGCGCCGCAGGCGATGCGGGCGCGGGTGCTGGGCGTGGCGCTCGCCTCGTCGCCGGAGCGGGCCACCTACATCCCGCTCGGTCACGCCGACGCCGCCCCGTGTGCCGCGCCCGCGCAGTCGGACCTGTTTGCGGCGCCCGCAGTGGTCGCGGCTCCCCGCGCCGCCGCCGGCCCGCTGCTGGAGGCGCTGCGGCCGCTGTTCGCCGCGGGCGCGCCCGCGTACCTGTCGGCCCAGGCCAAGCGCGACCGGGTGCTGCTCGGCCGCCTCGGCGTGGAAGACGCGACGGCCGCGTTCGACGCGCTGGTCGCCGCCTTCCTGCTCAACCCCGGCCGCCGCGCGTACCCGCTCGAGGACCTCGTCCGCGAGGTGCTCGGCGAGGACCGCGCGCCGACGCCCGTGGCCGATCCCGCGGCGCTGACGCCGGCCGCTGCCGCCGCACTGGGCGCCGAGGAGGCGAGCCTGGTGCTGCGGCTGTGGGAGCCGGTGCGCGCACGGCTCGCCGAAGAAGAGCTGACCGCGATCCACGAGACGCTGGAGCTGGCGCTGATCCCGGCCCTTGCCGACATGGAGCGGGCCGGGGTCAAGATCGACACCGCCCACCTCGCCGCGATGAGCCGCGAGATGGAGGGCCAGTTGAGTGGCCTGGTGCAGCAGATCCACGAGGCGGCCGGTGGCGAGTTCAACGTCAACTCGCCGCCGCAGTTGCGCGAGGTGCTGTTCGACAAGCTGGGCCTCAAGTCGGGCAAGAAGACGGCCAAGACTCGCGAGGCGAGCACGGCGGAAGAGGTGCTCGAGGAGCTGGCGGAGCAGCACCCGTTGCCGCGGCTGATCCTCGACTACCGCGCGATCCAGAAGCTGAAGGGCACCTACGTCGACGCGCTGCCGGAGATGGTCAACCCGGAGACCGGGCGCATCCACACGACGTTCCACCAGACGGGTGCGGCGACGGGCCGGCTGTCGACGTCGGACCCCGGCTTGCAGAACATCCCGATTCGCACGCCGCTCGGCCGCCGTATCCGCCAGGCCTTCGTCGCCGAGCCGGGGCACGTGCTGGTCAGCGCCGACTACAGCCAGATCGAGCTGCGGGTGCTGGCCCACCTGTCGCAGGACCCGACCCTGATCGACACCTTCCGCCGTGGCGAAGACGTCCACGACCGCACCGCGCGCGAGGTGTTCGGCACGCTCTCGGGGGTGCCCGAGGACGAGCAGCGGCGAGTGGCCAAGATGGTCAACTACGCGCTGCTGTACGGCAAGACCGCGTTCACGCTGGCCAAGGACCTGGGCGTCTCGCGCAAGGAGGCGGAGGGCTTCATCGAGGCCTACTTCGCCCGCTACCCGAAGGTCCGCGGCTTCATCGACGAGACGCTGGCGAAGGCCCGCGACTGCGGCCACGTGCGCACCCTGCTCGGCCGCCTGCGGCGGCTGCCCGACCTGCGCTCGAAGAACTTCCCGGTTCGCGCCGAGGCCGAGCGCCAGGCGATGAACACGCCGGTGCAGGGCTCGGCGGCCGACCTGATCAAGAAGGCGATGATCGACATGCGCATGCGGCTGCGCGCAGAGAACCTGCGCACGCGGCTGATCCTGCAGATCCACGACGAGCTGCTGCTGGAGGCGCCGGAGGCCGAAGCGGAGCGCGCGCTGGCGCTGGTCAAGGACGTGATGGAGCACGCGCTCGCCCTCGACGTGCCGCTCGAGGTCGACGCCCGGATCGGCAAGAACTGGGATGAAGCCCATTAGGTTGAGGTTTCGTTCCGACCAGCGCTTCAGGATCGTGCAGCTCACCGACCTGCACCTGCGCGGGGACGGCGGGCGGAGCGATGCGCGGACGCAGGCGCTGGTCGCCGCCGTGCTCGCGGCCGAGCGGCCCGAGCTGGCCGTGCTGACCGGAGACGTCGTCGATGGCGAGACGGCGCGTGATCCAGGCGCCGCGCTGCTGGCGGCGCTGGCCCCGCTCGAGGCCGCCCGCGTGCCGTTCGTGCTGCTGCTCGGCAACCACGACGACGAGGGCCCGTCGGACCGGGCCGCGCTGTGGGCGCTCGCGCATCGGCGCCCGGGCCTGCTGCGCCCGCGCGCCCCGCGGGGGTTGCCCGGGGTCGGCAACGGCGTGGTGGAGATCGCCCCGGCCCGCGGCCGCGGTGTCGCCGCCCGCCTGTACTTCTTCGACAGCCACGCCTACACGCCGACCGGCGCCGGCACGTACGCCTGGGTTCGCCACGAGCAGGTCGCCTGGTATCGCGCCCAGGCACGCCGGGCCGCGGCCGGGTGCGCGCTCGCGTTCCTCCACATCCCGCTGCCCGAGTTCGCCGAGCAGGCCTGGTCGCTGCGGCTGGCGGGCCGCCGCCGCGAGCCCGTGTGCGCGCCCGTGATCAACAGCGGCCTGTTCGCGGCCTTTCACGAGGCCGGCGAGGTCGCGGGCGTGTTCGCCGGCCACGACCACCTGAACGACTTCGTGTCGCTGCTGTTCGGCGTCCGCCTCGCCTGCGGCCGGGCCACGGGTTACGGGGGGTATGGCCGTCGCGACCTGCCGCGCGGGGCGCGGGTGGTGGAGTTGCGCGAGGGGCAGCCGGGCTTCGCGACCTGGCTGCGAACGGCGGTCCCCCGCGGTGGGACCCGCGCCGGCCGCAGGCTCGCCTCTTAGCACTCTCTCGGCGAGAGTGCTTGACGGCGCCGCCGCCGGTGCCTACTCTAGTTGTTGGAGGTGGTTCCGCCGTGCCGCTTTACGAATACGCGTGTCCGTCCTGTGGCACGTTCGAAGTGATCCAGAAGTTCTCCGACGCCGCGCTGACCGAGTGCCCGAAGTGCGCCGCTGCCGTCGAGAAGTTGTTGTCCGCGCCCGCCTTTCACCTGAAGGGCAGCGGCTGGTACATCACCGACTACGCCCGCAAGGGCCAGTCCGAGGGCCAGTCCGGCGAGAGCAAGGCGCCCAAGGGCGAGAAGGCCGCGGCCAGCGAGTCGAAGTCTGACGCGAAGTCCGAGTCCAAGTCCGAGTCGAAGGCGGAGTCGAAGCCCGCCGCCACGCCCGCCGCCTCGACGACCACGACGTAGGCGCCGGGGGCGTCGCCCCGACGCGGGGTGGTACGATCCCTTTCGGCCGGCCCCGCCACCGGTCGCACGGACCGGTTCCCCGGCACGTTGGCCACCTGGGATCGACAACATGAGCATCGAGCGCAAGATCCTCGAGCTCGCCCACCTGCGCGAGACCGCCCAGCGCGCCGGCGGCGAGCAGCGCATCCGCAAGCAGCACGAGCAGGGCAAGTACACGGCCCGCGAGCGGATCGACAAGCTGCTGGACGAGGGCTCCTTCGAGGAGTTCGACACCTTCGTCACCCACCGCTGCACCGACTTCGGGATGGAGAAGGAGCAGCCGCTCGGCGACGGCGTGATCACGGGCCACGGCACCGTCCACGGCCGGCTGGTGTTCGTCTTCAGCCAGGACTTCACGATCTTCGGCGGCAGCCTGTCCAAGGCCTACGCCGAGAAGATCTGCAAGGTGATGGACCTGGCGGTCAAGGTCGGCGCGCCGATCGTCGGCCTCAACGACTCGGGCGGCGCTCGCATCCAGGAAGGCGTCGACGCGCTGGCCGGCTACTCCGACATCTTCCTGCGCAACGTGCTGGCGTCGGGGGTGGTGCCGCAACTGAGCCTGGTGCTCGGCCCCTGCGCCGGCGGTGCCGTCTACAGCCCGGCGATCACCGACTTCGTGGCGATGACCCGCGGCACCTCCTACATGTTCCTGACCGGGCCCAAGGTCGTGGAGCAGGTCACCCGCGAGAAGGTGACGACCGAGCAGCTCGGCGGCGCCGACGTGCACTCGAGCAAGAGCGGGGTCGCCCACTTCGTCGCCGAGAACGAGGACGAGGCGCTGGCGCTGGTGCGCCGGATGCTCTCGTTCTTCCCCCAGAACTACCAGCAGAAGCCGCCGCTCGCCGCCTGCGACGACCCCGTCGACCGGCCCGTGCCGGAGCTGAACGCGATCCTGCCCGACAGCGCCAACCGGCCCTACGACGTCAAGGAAGTGATCCGCGCGCTGGTCGACGGCGGCGACTTCCTCGAGGTCCACGAGGCGTGGGCCGGCAACCTGGTGGTCGGCTTCGCCCGCTTCAACGGCCGCCCGGTCGGTGTCGTCGCCAACCAGCCGAAGGTGATGGCGGGCGTGCTCGACAACGCCGCCTCGATCAAGGGCGCGCGCTTCGTGCGCTTCTGCGACGCGTTCAACCTGCCGCTCGTCACTCTCGAGGACGTGCCCGGCTTCATGCCCGGCACCGCCCAGGAGTACGGCGGCATCATCCGCAACGGCGCCAAGCTGCTGTTCGCGTTCGCCGAGGCGACGGTGCCGAAGGTGACCGTGATCCTGCGCAAGGCCTACGGCGGCGCCTACTGCGTGATGAGCTCGAAGCACCTGCGCGGCGACGTCAACTACGCGTGGCCGACCGCCGAGATCGCGGTGATGGGCCCCGACGGCGCGGTCGAGATCATCTACCGCAAGGAACTGGCGGCCGCCGAGGACGTCGCGGCGAAGGCGGCGGAGCTCAAGGAACGCTACTCGAACCTGTTCGCGACACCCTACGCGGCAGCGCGCAAGGGCTACATCGACGACGTGATCGAGCCGGCGACGACCCGCTTCCGGATCTGCCGCGCGCTCGAGTTGCTGGCCGACAAGCGCGACGCCAATCCCGGCCGCCGCCACACCAACATCCCGCTCTGATGTCGGCCCTGGAGGCGTGGACCGTCACCGCGCTCGGCATGGCGGTCGTCTACATCGGGCTGGTGGCCTGCATCGGCTTCATCCAGCTCTTCGGCGTGCTCGCCCGCCGCGTCGCCTGGGGCGAAGAGGGCCACGCCCACGGCGGGGCACCCGCGCCCGTGCCGCCCGCGGCCGAGGCGCTCGCGCTGCCGACGGCGGAGCCGGTGCCCGGCCCGGTGCTGGCGGTGATCGCGGCCGTGCTCGAGGTCGAGCACGCCCTCTACATGAACCGGCCCGGCTCCCGCGTCACGATCCGCCGGCCCACGTCGTAGCGTCACCCGAAGGAAACCATGAGACAGCACGTGCTACGGATCGCGGGCCGCGAGTACCGGGCCGAGATCAAGGAGCTGACCGGAGAGCGGGCGACGGTCGTCGTCGACGGCACCGAGTACGCCGTCGACCTGGTCCAGCTCGGCCGCCGCCCGATCGCCGCCGAGGCCGTGCGGGTGCTGCCGACGGTCGCGTCGCCCGCCGCCGCGGCTCCGGCTGCGCCGCCGCGGACGGCGCCGACCGCCCGCGGCGAAGGCGGGATCGTGGCGCCGATGCCGGGGCTCGTGCTCAAGATCCACGCCAAGGAGGGCGACGCGGTGGCCGCCGGCCAGACGCTGCTGGTGATGGAGGCCATGAAGATGGAGAACGCGGTCGCCTCCCCGTATGCGGGCACCGTGGCGAAGGTGTGCGTGCGCGAGGGCGACTCGATCGCCGAGGGCGACCTGCTGGTCCAGGTCTCGCGCCCGAAGCTGACGACGCTCTAACGGGGGATGCGCGTGAAAGCCCTGGCGCTGCGGCTCGTGATCGCCCTCGCCGTGCTCGGCGTCGGCCTCGCGAACGCCGACGACCGCCCCCGCTTCGGCGTCCGCTTCGACCCGGAGGCCGTCTACCTGCGCGTCCACAAGGGCACGGACGACGGCTTCCGCAACGACTACCTCGGCCCCGGCGCCACCCGCGGCGTGGTTCGCGACGTGCAGGAGCGCGAGGTCGGCACCGTCGTCACCGTCCACGCCGACGACTTCGAGTCCGTGCTGCGGGTCGAGGCCTTCGCCGCGGGCAAGGGCCTGGCCGACATCGACCACGTCGCGGTGCCGGAGCTGAAGCTCGGCTTCCTGCCGTTCCAGGTCGAGCCCGCCGGCACCTACTTCCGGATCGACAAGGGCCGCGCCCACCTCGACCCGCACGTCCTCAAGCGCGCCGCCAAGGGCCGGCTCCACGACGAAGCGGGTCGCGTCGTCGCGATCTACACCGTCGTCACCGTCGGTGAAAGCGAGAGCCTCGGCTACGTCACCCAGTTCGCGGCCGGCGCCTTCGCCCACGACGTGCGCACGGGCGACATCACGGGCTACCTCGACCAGGTCGTGCAGGGCAGCGGCCTCGCCAACCTGAGCGCGGGCCACCTGGTGATGATCGCGGTCGGGTTGCTGTTCCTGTGGCTGGCGATCGCCAAGGACTACGAGCCGCTGCTGCTGGTGCCGATCGGCTTCGGCATCCTGATCGGCAACGTGCCGCTGCCGCTGGCGATCTTCAACAGCGTGTCGCTGTACATGATCGACCCGGTGTCGCGCGAGTACGTGTTCAACACCGGCGGCAACAGCGTGCTCGGCATCCTCTACTACGGCGTGCGGGCCGGCGTGTTCCCGCCGCTGATCTTCCTCGGCATCGGCGCACTGACCGATTTCCAGGCGCTGCTCTCGAACCCGAAGAGCCTGCTGCTCGGGGCGGCGGCGCAGATCGGCATCTTCGCGACCTTCCTCGGCGCGCTGTGGCTCGGCTTCTCGCCGCAGAGCGCGGCGGCGATCGGCATCATCGGCGGCGCCGACGGGCCGACGGCGATCTTCACGGCCAGCCGGCTGGCCCCGGCGCTGATCGGCCCGATCGCGATCTCGGCCTACAGCTACATGGCGATGGTGCCGATCATCCAGCCGCCGATCATGAAGCTGCTGACCAGCCGCGAGGAGCGGCTGATCCGCATGAAGCCGGGGCGCAAGGTGTCGCGCTTCGAGAAGATCGCGTTCCCGATCATGGGCCTGCTGGTCACCTCGCTGCTGGCGCCGGGTGGCCTGCCGCTGCTGGGCATGCTGTTCTTCGGCAACCTGCTGAAGGAGTCGGGGGTGACGGGGCGGCTGGCCAAGACCGCTTCGTCGGCGCTGCTCGACACCTGCACGATCCTGCTCGGCGTCGCGGTCGGGGCCTCGACCTCGGCCGACGTGTTCCTGACCCGGCAGTCGGTGCTGATCTTCGCGCTCGGCTGCGTGGCGTTCGCCTCGGCCACCGCCGGCGGGGTGCTGTTCGCGAAGCTGATGAACGTGTTCTCGACCGACAAGGTGAACCCGCTGATCGGCGCGGCCGGTGTCTCCGCGGTGCCCGACTCGGCGCGGGTCGTGCACATGGTGGGCCAGGCGGAGGACCCGGGGAACTTCCTGCTCCAGCACGCGATGGGCCCCAACGTGGCGGGCGTGATCGGCTCGGCGCTGGCGGCCGGTGTGTTCCTCGGGCTGTTCTGAAGGGGGCGCGATGTCGCAGACCATCTCGGTCGTTCCCAACGTCTCGGAGGGCCGCGACGAGGCCTTCGTCCAGTCGCTGACCGAGCGGCTCGAGGCCGTGCCCGGCCTGGTCGTGCTCGACGTCTCGATGGACCAGCTCCGCAACCGCACCATCTTCTCGTTCACCGGCGCGCGCGAGGCGGTGTTCGAGGGCGGCTACCTCGTCTACGAGGCGGCGCTGGGCGCGATCGACATGCGCCAGCACCAGGGCGAGTACCCGCGCATCGGCGCGGTCGACGTGTTCCCGTTCGTGGCGCTGCGCGACACGCCGATGGCGACCGCGGTCGATTGGTCGGTGGCGTTCGCCGAGGAGGTGGCTCGCCGCTTCGAGCTGCCGGTCTACCTGTTCGCGGAGTCGGCGCGGACCCGGCTGCGCCGCGACGTCGAGACCATCCGCGAGGGCGAGTACGAGGGCTTCGCCGCCAAGATGGTCGACCCGACCTGGAAGCCCGACTTCGGTCCCGACCGCTTCCCGCCCGACAAGGGCGCCACGATCGTCGGCGCCCGGCTGCCGCTCGTGAACTTCAAGGCGTACCTGACGACGCCGCAGGAAGAGGCCGCCGAGTGGGCCGCGCGAGTGCTGTCCGATCCGTCGACCGGGATGCCGGGCGTGCACTTCTACCCGGCCCTCGACCGCACCCGCAACCAGGCCCTGCTCAACGTCACCGTCGCCAACTTCCAGGCGACACCGCTGTACCGGATCCTGGAGGCGGTCAAGACCGAGCTGCGCCGCTTCGGCGCCGGCGTCAGCCGCATCGAGATGGTCGGCCTCGTCCCGCAGCGGGCGCTGCTGGACTCGGCCGAGCACTACCTGCAACTGTTCGGCTTCGCGGGCGAGGACGTGCTGGAGAACCGCCTCGACCAGATCCTGCGCGGCCGCCAGGGATAGGCGAAGGTCAGCCGCGGCCGACGAGCCGCGGCAGGCGTGCCAGGAACTCGCGGTAAGGCATCACGCGGGTGCCGTGGAGCTGGTAGGACTCCGGCGCCTCGCACACGAGCATGCGGGGCACGTCCGGGTGGGCTTCGGCGAAAGAGCGCAGGCCCGACAGGTCGGCCCCGGAGACGTGCGGCCGGGCCTTGATCTCGGCGGCCAGCACGAGGCGGCCGTGGCGTTCGATCAGCAGGTCGACCTCTGCGCCGTGGTTCGTGCGCCAAAAGAACAGGCGCGCCTCGGCCTCGCGGTTGTCGATCGTCCGCCAGCACTCGAGCACGAGCCACTGCTCGAACAGCCGGCCGCGCAGCGACCCGTCGACGGGCGCACCCAGCCGCCGGCACAGCGCGTTGGTGATGCCCGTGTCGAAGAGGTGAAATCTGGGGTGCGCGACCATGCGCGCACGCTCGCTCCGCTGCCAGGCCGGGAGCCGGAAACCGATCAGCGTGTCCTCGAGGATCTGGTAGTACTCCTGCACGGTCCTGGTCGCCAGCCCCGCGTCGCGCGCCACCG
>JAMPXO010000126.1 GCA_023701125.1 Vicinamibacteria bacterium
CGCTGGCGCAGCGGCAGCGCCGGCCCGCGCGGGGCCAGCAGCGCGAACAGCCCGGCCGCCATCAGGAAGCGCCAGCCGAGCAGGCTCTCGCGCGAGGCGCCGCCCGCGTAGGCCCACTTGGCGAGGATCGGCATCGCACCGTAGGCGACCGCGGAGACCAGCACCAGGCCGAGCCCCCGCCGCTCGTCGGCAGAGAGATGGGATGTCGCGGCGCGGCTCGCGCGCGTGGCCAGGGCAGCGGCGGTCACGACGCCCTCCCCGTCTCCGCCTCGAGCTGTCGGCCGATCTTCAGGCACGCGTCCACCAGGATGCGGAAGTCTTCACGCCGGCTGCGGTGGTTGGTGATCGCGGCCCGCACGGCGTAGCTCCCACGCACGAGCGTACCCGAGGGCACGGCGACCCCGCTCTCGTGCAGGCGCACGACCAGCTCGCGGTTGAGCGCGTCGAGCGTCGCGGGGTCCGTGACACCGCCGCGGTAGCGGAAGCAGACGATATTGAGCGGCACCGGCGCCAGCCGCTCCAGCGCGGGCTGGGCGTCGACCAGCTCCGCCAGGTAGCGGGCCTGCGCGACGTTCTGGGCGATCAGCCGGCCCAGCTTCGCGAAGCCGTGCTCCTTCAGCATCATCCACACCTTCAGCGAGCGGAAGTTGCGGGAGAGCTGCACGCCCTGGTCGGAGAACTTCTGCTGGCGCGCGACCAGGCCGCCGCGGGCCGCGGCGAGGTAGTCCGCGGCCGCCGCGAACGCCGCGCGGTGCTCGTCGCCGCGACGCACCAGCACGCAACCGACCTCGAGCGGGACGTAGCCCCACTTGTGGAGGTCGAAGGCGACGGAGTCCGCACGCTCGAGGCCGGCGACCCGCGGCCGCAGCTCCGGCGACAGCGCGGCCATCGCGCCGAACGCGCCGTCGACGTGCAGCCACAGCCGCTCGCGCGCGCACAGGTCGGCGACCTCGTGCAGCGGGTCGAGCGCGCCGGTGTTGACGGTGCCGGCGTTGGCGATCACCGCCAGCGGCCGCCGGCCCGCCGCGCGATCGGCCTCGACGGCCATGGCCAGGGCGCCGGTGTCGAGGCGGAAGTTGGCGTCCACGGGCAACAGCCGCAGGTGCTCGCGGCCGAGGCCGAGCAGCTCGACCGCCTTGGCCACGGAGTTGTGGGTCTCGCGCGAGGCGTACAGCGTGAACGGGGCGCCGCCCACGCCGTGCTGGCGCAGGTCGTAGCCGGCGCGGGCGTTGCGGGCGACGGCGAGGCCGATCAGGTTGGCCATCGAGCCGCCGCTGACCAGCAGGCCCGACCCGGTCTCGGGGAAGCCCATGGCCTCGACGAGCCAGCGGATCACCTGCTCCTCGACCAGCGACGGCGCGTCATCGAAGATCGCGACGCTCGAGTTCATGCCCGCGGCGAGCAGGTCCGCGAACGCGCCCGTGATCGTGCCGGTGCCCATCACCCAGCCCCAGAAGCGCGGGTGGATGTTGCCGGTCGGGTACGGCCGCACCCGGCTCTTGAACTCCTCATAAATGTGCTCGAGCGGCTGGCCCGTGACCGGCAGCGGCTCGCGCAGCGCGGCGCGGACCGGATCGGGCACCCGCTGCCAGACCGGGCGCTCGCGCACGGACGAGAGCTGCTCGACGAGGTCGTCGATCATGCGGTGCCCCAGGCGGCGCACGGCCTCCCAGTCCTGCGGATCGAGCGTCTCTTCGGTGGTCGTCGCGTCTGTTCCGGCGTTGATCAGGTTCACGAGCCCCAGCTCCCAGCCCCACGACATTGAACCGATACAATTACGCGGCATTGTCTCGATTCCACCGCAAGATAGTCTTGACGCAATCGCGGCGCAAGTCCTATATTGTCACCGTGACAATCTGGGCGCCGGAGCTTCAAGGACGGGGCGGTCCCAAGTACCTCGCGTTGGCGGACGCGCTGTCCGAGGACGTGCTCGCGGGCCGACTGGCGCACGGGACCCGCCTCCCCACCCACCGCGAGTTGGCGGAGCGGCTCGGGGTCACGGTCGGCACGGTCAGCCGGGCGTATGCCGAGGCCGAGCGCCGCGGCTTCATCTCGGGCGAGGTCGGCCGCGGCACGTTCGCGCGAGGCCCGCTGGCCGAGGCGGCGGCGCGGGCGGCGACGAGCGTCGCGGTCGAGGACGAGGTCGTCGAGCTCAGCCTCAACATCCCGCCGCTGGACTCGCGCGGCGACGCGATCGCCTCGACGCTCGCGGCGCTCGCGCGCGACCCGGCGCTGGCGGAACTGATGGAGTACCCGCCCGACGGCGGCCACGCCCGCCATCGCGCGGCAGGCGCCTTGTGGGTCACGCGCTCGGGCTACGCGGTGTCCGCGCACAGCGTCTACGTCGTCAACGGCTGCCAGCACGGCATGGCGGCGGCCTTCAACGCGCTGCTGAAGCCGGGCGACCTGATGCTGACGGAGGAAGTCACCTACCCGGGCCTCAAGGCCGTGGCGACACTGTTCCACCTGCGCCTGCAGGGCGTGCCCGTCGACGCCGAGGGGATGCGGCCCGACGCGCTCGAGGCGCTGTGCGCCGAGAACAAGCCGCGCGCGATCTACTGCGTGCCGACGCTGCAGAACCCGACCACGGCGACGATGTCGAAGCAGCGCCGGCTGGAGATCGCGGACATCGCCCGCCGCCACGGCGCGCTGATCATCGAGGACGACGTGCACGGCCGGTTGCTCGCCGAGCCGCCGGCGCCGATCGCGGCGCTGGCCCCCGACGTCACCTGCTACGTGACGTCCACGTCGAAGGGCCTCGCCCCCGGCCTGCGCATCGGCTACCTCGTCCCGCCCGAGCCCTTGGCCCACCGCTTCGCGGAGCTGGTGCGGACGAGCACCTGGATGGCCGCGCCGCTGATGGCGGAGATCGCCTCGCGCTGGATGGCGGACGGCACGGCGGAGTCGCTGCTCGCCGCCAAGCGCGCGGAGGTCGCGGCGCGACAGGCGCGCGCGGCGGCGGCGTTCAAGGGCCTGCGCTTCGCGGCCAGCCCGTCGTCGTTCCACCTGTGGCTGCACCTGCCGGAGCCCTGGCGCGCGGACGCGGTGGTCGCCCACGCGGGCCGGCGCGGCGTGCGGCTGACGCCGACGGAGGCGTTCGTGGTGGGCCGCGCCCCGACGCCGCATGCGGTCCGCGTCTGCCTCGGCGCGGCTCGCGACCGCGCTCAATTGGATCGTGCGCTGGCGGTGATCGCGGAGATCCTCGAAGGCCCGGCGGACGCGGGGAGCGTGGTGGCCTGAGTTCGAGCGCCGGCGGACGGACGCTCGAACTCCCCGCCCGGCGACGCCGCAACCCACGTCGCCCGCCCCGACCGCGCGCGCCCGATGAACCGCCGCGCCCCACCCCGCCCGCGCAGCGCCGTGCCCCCGATCCTGCCCCGCCCCGCCCGTGCGCCCTGCGGAACCGGCGGCGCACCGCCCCATCCGTGTCCCCGCGCAGACGGGCTCGACGGCTTCGCAGGCTGGCTCGACTCCGCGCCGGCTGGTGCTGGCACCGCTCGTGCCGGGTCGTGGGGGGAACCCGGTCGTGGACCGGCGCTTCGACGACGACGAACTCGGTTCACCGCACGGGCGGGCCGCGGCTTTCGCGGCTGGACGCGTATGGGTTGGCGCGGGAGTTCTTCCTCGTGGTCAGCCAGTGGGATCTGGCCGGGTCCGGGCTTGGGGATCAGTGGCGAAGGCGTGGGGCGGGTCACGGCGGCCGATCGGGCGCGGTTCTTCGCGATGGCGCGGGGCTCCGCGCCGGAGTGCGCGGCGATCCTGGACTTGCTGGCGGAGGAACGCCCGGTTGTCGAGGCCCAGCGGCTGCTGGTGCGCGTGATTCAGACGACCTCGGGGCTGTGGCGGAGACAGGCGAGCTGACAGCAAGGCACCCGGGCGAGATTCACCCGCGCCGCTCGCGTGTCATCTCGATCATCGTTCGCCGGAAGCCGGCGCGCTCGAACATCCGCTGCGCGAGGGCGTTGTTCTCGGCGGTCCACAGCATGACCCGGGCGGCCCCGCGGTCCTCGAGCCAGGCCGCCGCGGTCTCGAGCAGCCGGGTCGCTACGCCCTGGCCGCGGGCCGCTTCGTCGACGGCGACGTCGTGGACGAAGCCGGCGGCCTCGCGCAGTTCCTTCCAGGACCGGGGTTCGAGTCCGGCGTACGAGTAGCCCACGACGGTGCCGTCCGCCGTCCGCTCCGCGACGAAGACGACGGCGTCGGCGTCGTCCAGTTGGGACGCGAGGAAGCGTGCGTAGCCCTGCTCGATGCCGGCCTCCGGCGCCATGAAGCGGTCCGCGTCGAAGGCGTGGTGGGCGCGCACCAGCATCGCGCCGAGGCGGCCGAGCGCTTCCACGTCACGCGCTTCGGCCCGGCGCACCCGGAAGTCCGTCACCCGGTCACTCCCGAGGCGCGTGAGCCGTCCAGCGGCGACAGGCGCGACGTAGGCGAGCCGCTCGAGGGGAAGAACTTCGCCGCGTCGAACTCCGAGCCTGCCATTGACGGGGATTCTACCGGCGCGCGCCGAGGCGCGGGGACAGCTTGGCCGCGCTCGCAGCGTTCCTGATCGAAGGAGGAATCTACAAATGGTCGTCTCGCCGCGCCGGCGCCGACGCGCTTTCGCGCCGCGGAAGTGCGCGATCTGAAGCCCTTCCCGTCTGGTCTGGTTCTTGCTGACCAACGACCTGCAATGGTCGGAGCTCGAGCGTGCCGGCCCTTCGACGAGGCACGCCGAGGCTCGCTGTCCCCAGGAGGAAAGACCGTGGCCAAGAGCACGAAGCGGACACCGGCGACGAAGGCAGCGAAGACCAGCGGCCCGCCACCGACGAAGAAGGCCGCAGCCGCCGGTGACATGGCCGCGGCCATGCCGTTCAACAGGCACAAGGCCGCGGAGCACGGCGTGGCCTCGCAGACGCCGCCCGCGGGCCAGCAGGTCGCCCCGCCGAGCGTTGCGGCCACCGGCAGCACGCTCTCCGAGACCAATGCCTCGCCGAAGACCGGCAGCGGCAAGCCGCGACCGGGCGACAGTTCGATTAGGCAGTCGCTCGATCGCGCTCGCGTCGACGACAGCGGGCAGGGCCTGACGACGAACCTGGGCCTGCCGATCGCGGACAACCAGAACTCGCTCAAGGCGGGACTGCGGGGCCCGACGCTGATGGAGGACTTCATCCTCCGCGAGAAGCTCACCCACTTCGACCACGAGCGCATCCCGGAGCGCATCGTCCACGCCCGCGGCTCGGCGGCTCACGGCTTCTTCGAGTGCTACCAGCCGCTGTCGAAGCTGACGAAGGCGTCGTTCCTCTCGGAGAAGGGCAAGCGCACCCCGGTCTTCGTGCGCTTCTCGACGGTCGCCGGCGAGCGCGGGTCCACGGACCTGGCCCGCGACGTCCGGGGTTTCGCCGTCAAGTTCTACACCGACGAAGGCAACTACGACCTGGTGGGCAACAACATCCCGGTCTTCTTCATCCAGGATGCGATGAAGTTCCCCGACCTCGTCCACGCGGTGAAGGCGGAGCCCCACAACGGCATGCCGCAGGCCGCCAGCGCCCACGACACCTTCTGGGACTTCGTGTCGCTGATGCCCGAGTCGACCCACGTCTTGATGTGGGCGATGTCGGACCGGGGCATCCCGCGCAGCTATCGCATGATGCAGGGCTTCGGCGTCCATACCTTCCGGCTGGTGAACGCCAGCGGCGAGTCGCGCTTCGTGAAGTTCCACTGGAATCCCAGGGCGGGCACGCACTCCGTCGACTGGGACGAGGCCGTGAAGATCTCCGGCGCCGATTCGGATTTCCATCGCCGCGATCTGTGGGAGGCGATCGAAGCAGGAGCGTATCCCGAGTGGGAGCTGGGCCTGCAGGTCTTCAGCGAGGAGCAGGCCGACAAGTTCTCCTTCGACGTCCTCGATGCGACCAAGCTCGTGCCCGAGGAGCTGGTCCCAGTGACGCCCGTCGGCCGCATGGTGCTGAACCGGAACCCCGACAACTTCTTCGCGGAAACCGAGCAGGTCGCGTTCGGGGCCGGCAACGTCGTACCGGGGATCGACTTCTCGAACGATCCGCTGCTCGCGGGGCGCATCCACTCCTACGTCGATACGCAGCTCTCGCGCCTCGGCGGCCCCAACTTCCACGAGATCCCGATCAACTCGCCCCTCGCGGCGCTGCACAACAACCAGCGCGACGGCATCCACCGCCAGGCCATCCATCGCGGGCGCGTGTCCTACGAGCCCAACTCACTCGGCGGGGGATGCCCCTTCCAGCAGGGAGCGGCGGCCGGCTTCATGTCGTTCCGCGATCCCTCGCCCGAAGACAAGGTGCGCGGCAAGCCGGAGAAGTTCGCCGACCACTACAGCCAGGCGACGCTGTTCTGGAACTCGCAGTCGCCGGTGGAGCAATCGCACATCGTGCGGGCGTTCCGCTTCGAGCTGACCAAGGTGCAGGCGCCGGCGGTTCGCGAACGCGTCCTGGCTCAGCTCGCCAACGTGGACGAGGAGCTGGTCGCGCAGGTGGCCGCGGGCCTGGGCCTCGAGGTTCCGCGCCCCTTGCCGCTGGCCGGACCCGCCCTCGAGCCCGAGGTCACGAAGTCGCCCTCGCTGTCGCTGCTGGCCCGCCCCGGCGATGGCCGCATCGCCACCCGCAAGATCGCGATCCTGATCGCCCCGGGTGTCGATGGCGAGGGGGCCATGGCCGTCCATCGGGCGCTCACCCGGGCGGGCGCCGTGCCGAAGTTGCTCGCGGTGCGGCTGGGAAGCGTGGGCAGCTCCACCGGCGCCGCGCTGGAGGCCGAGGGCACGCTGGAGACGATGCCGTCCTGCACGTTCGACGCGGTCGTGATCCCCGATGGCAGCGATGCCGCGAACTCGCTCGGCGAGCTGGGGCACGCCGTCGAGTTCATGAAGGACCAGTACCGGCACTGCAAGGCGATCCTGGCGTTCGGTGCGGGCCGGAAGCTCCTGGAGACGGCGACGATCCCGCTCGCTGGCGACGATCCCGCCCTGCTCGCCCGGCAACCCAACGAGAGCAAGGCGGCGATCCAGGCCTTCATGGCCGCGGTCGGGAAGCATCGCAACTGGGATCGGGCCACCGATCCGCCGCTGGTGTAGCCGCGAGGCGTCACAGGCACCCAGACGCTCAGAGCTGCGAGCGCAGCAGGCCCGCGGCGCGATCCGTGAGCTTCTCCGTCCACGGCCGGCTCTGCCACATCTCGAGGCTCACCTTCGTGGACTTGCGCTTGTCGGCATCGAAGACCTGGATCTGGGTGTCGGCGAAGTCGCGATCGAACACGTTCAAGTTGGCTTCGTCGTTGAGCCGAAAGGAGCGGCTGTCGAAGTTCGTCGAGCCCACGGAGACCCAGACGTCGTCCACGATCATGATCTTGCAGTGGTACAAGGTCGGCTGGTACTCGTAGATCAGGACGCCGGCACGGAGCAGGTCTCCCCAGCGCGACCGCGAGGCCTTGCGCGTCATTCCCGCGTCGTTCTTCATGCCGGGCAAGATCACTTCGACGGTCACGCCTCGCTCGCGCGCGGCGACCAGCGTCGCCAGCGACAGGTCGTCGGGAACGAAGTAGGCGGCCGCGATCCGCAAGTGGCTGCGGGCGCTCGCGATCGAGAGCAGGTACATGAGTCGCACGCTCTCGCTGCCTTCACCCGGGGAGCTCTTGAAGACCTGCGCGACCGCCTGGCCCGGCAGCGTCTCCCTGGGGAAGTACTCGTCTCCGTGCAGCACCTCGCCGCTCGCCTTCATCCAGTTGTCCATGAAGGCCGCCTGCAACTGGGCCACCGCAGGTCCCTCGACACGGTAGTGCGAGTCTCTCCAGTGCTCTCGGTCCTCGGCGTGGCCGAGCCAGGGGTCGGCGATCCCGACGCCGCCGGTGAAGCCGAGCGCGCCGTCCACGACCAGCAGCTTGCGATGCGTGCGGTTGTTCATCCGGGCGAGGTTGTACCAGCGCAGCGGGTGGTACTTCTTGACCTCGACTCCGGAGGTTTCCATCGCCTTCAGCATGTCGGCATCCATGTTGGCGGTGCCGACCCAGTCCAGGAGCACGTGGACCTTGACGGCACCCCGCGCGCGTTCGGAGAGCGCGTCGGCGAACGCCGTGCCGATGCTGCCGGACCAGTAGATGTACGTCTCGAAGGTGATCGTCTTCTGCGCCCCTCGGATGGCCGCGAGCATCTGCGGGAAGATCTGGTCTCCGTTCGAGAGCCCGGTGATGCGGTTGCCGTCGCGCAGCGCCGGCCCCAGCAGGCTTCCCATCGAGCGCAGAAACTGGGGATCGGAGACGGAGTAGAGCGACTGCAGCTTCTTGTCGATCTTCTTCTCGCCGGTCACGAAGTTCAGGGCGATCAGGGTCACTGCGACCGTCAACACCACCGTCAGGAAGAGGGTCATGGCGGGCCTGCGCTCGCGCGCGTCTTCACCTCGCCCATTTCTGTCTCCAGCGCCTGGTGGAGCAGCTCGTGCAGTTGTTCATTCTTCCATTCGACATCTCCTGGCCGGGGCTTCGCGGGCGAAGGGTGCGACGCTTCGGTCGCGACAGTTTGTAGATAGCTCTGGCAAGGCTCCACCTCGATGCCTCGAGGCTGTGGCATCGACCCAGGCACGCGCACGGAGCGGAACTCGTTCATCGCGCTCGCCTCAGGCGTCCTGGTCGTCCCGCGGGCAGCGACTCTCACCGCGGCGGCACCGTGGGTGAGAGGCGATCCGCGCCGGGAGAGTGCAACCTGCGTGCCCGCACCAGCCCCCCTTGGCTCGCCACTTGCTCTCGTCTTCCTCGCATCCGTGAGCGGTGGCGAGCCCTTCGCGCCGGCGGAGCGTCAGGACAATCGACTTGCGAGTCGAGAGGAGATTTCTCAAATGGCCAAGCAGAACGAGACGTTGGATCGTGACCTGAACCGTGACCCGTTGACCGGCGCGCCGGGTGCCCATCCGGTGGGTGTCGGCGTCGGGGCCTCCGGTGGCGCTGCCGCGGGGGCAGCCATCGGCGCCATGGGCGGTCCGGTGGGCGTGGTGGTCGGCGCTGCCGTCGGCGGGATCGCTGGCGGACTCGCCGGCAAGGGCGTGGCCGAGGCCATCGATCCGACCGTGGAGGACGCCCACTGGGCAGGCCACTACAACTCGGCCCCCTACGTGAAGCCGGGGTCGGACTACAAGACGTATCAGCCCGCCTATCGCTACGGTTGGGAGTCATACCAGAAGTACCCCGGCCAGAGCTTCGACGCGGCCGAGCCCGACCTCAAGCGGAACTGGAACCAGCACCGGGGCGCCTCTTCGCAGAACTGGGAGGAAGCGAAGGCTGCGACCCGCGACGCCTGGCACCGCGTGGAGCGGCCCCTCCCCGGTAACGCAGACCGCGCCGGAAGGTAGCCCTCGGGCTCGTGGCGTCCGGAACACCCGGCGCCACGGGCCGCCCCGGTGCCAGCGCCAGCGCCGCCCGGATCTGCGCGAGCTGGTGGCTCCTTCGGCGTCAGACGGGTCCGGGCTGGTCCTTCCGGGCCGCGTGAGCCGAGTCGACGCGCCACGACAGGAGCACGAACACGAGCGCGCCAAGGACCGCGCCCGCGAAGTCCGGCACCAGGTCGCGAATCCGGCAGTGCCCCCGGGCAAAGGCGCCCTGTTCCAGCTCGGCGATCAACCCCAGCACCACGGTGACCGCCACGGCCGTGCCCGCGGCCACGCCTCGCCGCTCCCGGAACTGGGCCACGGTCATCATCGCGACGATCGCCGACAGCACGATGTGCTTCCAGTTCCGGAGCGAGAACAGCGCGCTCGCGACGGACACCTCCGTCTCGCAGGTGAACGGGGCGAGCTGGAACCCGGCACGAGCCGGCAGGAAGGCGACGGCAAACACGAGATACGCGGCGAAGGCCCATCGCGACCCTCGAAGTGCCCACACGACGAGCGCGATCGCGACCAGCGGTCCCAGGACATCCACCGCGAGAGCCTACTTCGACTGGTCGCACCGAAGGTACTTCGAGAAGCCGTCGCCCCCGAGCACCTCGATCGTGTTGGCATCCAGGACCCGGTAGGCCTCGTCGTCGAAGATGGCGGAGTTCGGCCGGTAGGTGCCCGGCTCGAAACACCCGCCTGGCCCGCAGAACGAGATGGAGTACAGGTTCTCCCCGGCGGTTTCGATCTTCAGACCGAACTCGTCTTCGCAATGGTCTTTCCAGAATCCCACCAGGTTCGGCTTCGGTTGGTCGGCTGGCCACCGCCCCGTGTCGGCTGCAGACGGCTCGGGAACCTCGAAGGCCCACTGCGTGACGACGGAGCGACCCGACACGCGGTCGGCCACGGTCGCCTTGATCTTGTAGGAGCCAGGGGGGTCCTTCGGCTCGATCCGGATCTTCATGTACCCGACGCTGAGCTGGCTGGCGCCTGGCTTCGGGGCCGGCTTCCCGACCCAGACCTCGGTGTCGCTGGCCTCGCCGTACTTGCCGCCGTGCGGGTCGAAGACCGTCATGTCCATGGTCACGTTGCAGCGGCCGGAGGGGTCTGCGGCGCAGCCCGAGAACAGGACGATGGCCGCAAGGGGTTCACCCCTGCGAGCCCGTTTCACGTTCGAGATCTGAAGGTCCCGGCCCTCCTGCCACCTCATGAACAGGGTTCCGGGTTGATTGGTGACGACGAGGCTGGCCGTCATGTCCTGGCTTGCCGCGCCAACCGCTGCGGCCAGGAGGCCCACCCACAGGCTGACCATTTCGCTTCACTCCTGCCGCGGGTGCGCCGTCCAGCGGCGATGGCTGGGATTCTACCGGCGCGCGCGGCCGGCTACTCGCGGGCCCAGCCGGGCAGGCCGCCGGACTTCCGCAGTTCCTCCTCCAGGGCGACGAGCGCCTGCCGCGCCTGGCGGAGCGCCTCCGTCTCGATCTGCTTCCGCACCTTCATCTGGACGTAGACGGCGCGGCCGGTCGTGAGCCCGCCGATCCCACCTCCGCCCACCAGCACGGGCTCGATGGCGTCCACCCACGATGCGGCCTCGGCCACCTTCAGTTGCTCCCGTGCCGCCGCGAAGCGGGCGCGCCAGTGCTTCTCGCTCCCGGCGAGCGAGTCGGCCTCCCGCCGAGGCGCGGGCGCCGGCTCGGCCGCGCCCGGCGTGCCGGGAGTCGACAGCGTGCCGCGGCCCGCCGTGGCGCGGGCGAGCGTCTCCTCGGTGATGACGGGCGAGGCTGCGCCCGGCTTGCTGCGGGCCGCCTCCCGGCGCTGCCGCTCGCGCCGGGCGGCCTCGGCCAGCGGGGATTCCTGGGCCGCCGCCGGCAGCGCGGCGCAGAGAGCGATGAGGCAGAAACGGCTCAGCGAAGGCATCCCGCACCCTTCCAGGGGCCGTCAGCGAACGTCACGCGCGGAATCTACAAACTGCCGTCGCGCGGATGCAACTCCGACGCCCAACGGACTGACGTGGTCGGAACCCGAGTGCGGCGGCCGCTCCACGGAGCGCGCGGAGGTAACTCTCCCCGGGAGAGAGGAGAACAGGCACTCGACCCTCCGGCCGCGCCGCGGGCTCGCCACCGATCGCCCGAGCCGAGGAACACGAGAGCAATCTGCGAGCCATCGATCGTCGGCCACAGGCACGGAGGCTGCACTGTCCCGCTCTGGCGCCACGGGCCGTTCCAGAGGCGGCACCCGGGGCGCGTTCGAAAGAGAGCGCCGCATGACCGACACGGGCTCGATCCCGACGTCGCAGCAGATCCTGGAAACCGTCCTCGACGCGGTGCCGATGCGGGTGTTCTGGAAGGACTGCAACCTCGTCTACCTGGGCTGCAACGCGGCCTTCGCGCGCGACGCGGGCTTCGACGATCCGCGCGACGTCGTCGGGAAAGACGACCACCAGATGGCCTGGCGTGAACAGGCGAACGCGTACCGCGCCGACGACCGCCAGGTGATCGAGAGCGGCCGCTCGAAGCTGCTGATCGAAGAGCCCCAGACGACGCCTGAAGGAAACCGCATCACGCTGCTGACGAGCAAGGTGCCGCTGCGCGGTCCCGATGGGCAGGTCCACGGCGTGCTCGGCGCGTACATGGACGTGACCGAGCGCCAGCGGGCGGAGCAGGCGCTGCGCGCGTCGGAGTTGCGCTACCGCCGGCTCTTCGAGTCCGCCAAGGACGGCATCCTGATCCTCGACGCCGCGACGGGCACCGTCGTGGACGTGAACCCGTTCCTGATCGAGCTGTTGGGCATCTCGCGCGAGGGCCTGCTCGGCAGGAAGGTGTGGGAGCTGGGGTTCTTCGAGGACATCCTCGCCAGCCAGGCCAGCTTCGCGGAGTTGCAGCAGAAGAAATACGTCCGCTACGAGGACCTGGCCCTCGAGGCGGGCGACGGCCGGCGCGTCGAGGTGGAGTTCGTCAGCAACGTCTACCTGGTAGACGGCGCGAGCGTGGTCCAGTGCAACATCCGGGACATCTCGGCTCGCAAGCGGGCGCAGGAGTCCCTCGCGCGGCTGTCGACGGCCGTCGAACAATCCGCCGAGTCGATCGTGATCACCGATACCGCCGGCACGATCGTCTACGTCAACCCGGCGTTCGAGCGGGGGACCGGATATCCGCGCGACCAGGCGATCGGCCAGAACCCGCGGATCCTCAAGAGCGGCATGCAAGACGCGGAGTTCTACCGTCACTTGTGGGCCGTGCTGGGCCGCGGCGAGGTGTGGAGCGGCCGCATCACCAACCGCAGGCACGACGGGACGCTGTTCGAGGCGGAGACCACCATCTCGGCCGTCCGGGATGCAGAGGGCAAGGTCGTCAACTACGTCGCGGCGCAACGCGACGTCACCCACGAGACGCAGCTCCAGCAGCAACTGCTGCAAGCCCAGAAGATGGAGGCGATCGGACTCCTGGCGGGCGGGGTCGCCCACGACTTCAACAACCTGCTCGGGGTCATCACGGGCTACGGCGAGATCGTGCACGGGCGGCTGGCCGACGAGGATCCGCTCAAGGGCAAGGTGGAGCAGATCCTGAAGGCGGCCGAGCGGGCCGCGGACCTGACGCGGCAGCTTCTCGCCTTCGGCCGCAAGCAGGTCCTGCAGCCCAAGGTCCTCGATCTCAACGCCGTCGTGACGGCCATGCAGGAGATGCTGCCGCGGGTGATCGGGGAGGACGTCGAGTTGGTGGCCGTGCTCGAGCCCGACCTCGGCAGCGTCCGGGCGGACCCCGGCCAGATCGACCAGATCCTGATGAACCTCGCGGCGAACGCACGCGACGCGATGCCCGACGGGGGGCGGATCACGATCGAAACGCGCAATGCCGATCTCGACGAGCGTCATGCGGCAACCCACGCACCGGTGCCGGCCGGTCGCTACGTGATGCTGGCGTTCAGCGACACGGGCTCGGGGATGGACGCGGCGACGAAGGCCCGCGTCTTCGAGCCCTTCTTCACGACCAAGAGCGTGGCCCAGGGCACCGGGCTCGGCCTCGCCACGGTGTACGGCATCGTCAAGCAGAGCGAGGGCTACCTCTGGGTCTACAGCGAGGTCGGCGTGGGGACGACTTTCAAGGTCTTCCTCCCGCGCGTCGACGGCGGGGCCGAGTCCGCGGCCGTGACGGAGCCGGGGCCGTTCTCGGTCGGCACGGAGACGCTGCTCCTCGTGGAGGACGAGGCGTCGCTCCGCGAGCTGCTCGAGGAGATCCTGCGCGCGAGCGGCTACACCGTCCTCGTCGCTCGCGACGGAACCGAAGCGTTGCAGCTCGCAGCCGGGCACCCCGGCCTCATCCCGCTCATGGTGACCGACGTCATCCTGCCGGGGGCGTTCGGGCCCAGGATCGCAGAACTGGTCGCGCAGGAGCGTCCCGACATGAAGGTCCTCTTCATCTCCGGCTACAGCGACGAGGCGGTCGCACGACACGGCCTCACTGGCCCAGGGAGGACGTTCCTCAGCAAGCCGTTCGGGTCCGAGCTGCTCCTGCGCCGGGTCCGGGAGGCGCTGGACGCGACCTAGGCCTCATACCGGCGACCGCCTGGTGGGCACGACGAAGAAGAGCCGGCTGCCTTCGCCCGGGGTGCTCTCGGCCCAGATCCGTCCGCCGTGGGCCACCACGATGCAACGCGAGATGTAGAGGCCGAGGCCCCGCTGATCCGTCGGGCTGACCTGCCAGAACCGCTGGAAGACCGCCTCGAGCATCCCGGCGGGGATGCCGGCGCCGGTGTCCTCGACGCAGACGCGGACGCCCTCCGCCGCGTGGGTGGCGCGGACGCGGACGGTGCCGCCGCGCGGCGTGAACTTGATCGCGTTCGTGATCAGGTTGGCAAGGACCTGGATCATCCGGTCGTGGTCGTACTCGCCGGCCAGGTCGTCGCCGAGTTCCGTCTCGAGCGTGAGGCCCGAGCTGCGGGCGAGGGCGTCGCACGCATCCACCGCCTCCGCCACGAGCGCGCCCATGTCGCCCGGGGTGGCGACGACGGCGAGCTTGCCCGCCTCGATGCTGCCCACGTCGAGCAGGTCGCCGATCAGCCGGTTCATGCGGGCCGCAAAACGCTGGATACGGCTGGTCTCGGCGAGGATTCCACTGTCCGGGCTGGCCTCGCCCCGTCGCCCCGCCCACTCCGCCACCAGCGCCGCGCTCATCACGATGCCACCGAGCAGGTTGCGCAGGTCGTGGCTGACGACGTTCAGGAAATCGTCGCGCAGCGCGCGCTCGCTCTTCTCGCGCTCGAGGTGCACGCTCGCATCGGCGGCCGCGCGCTCGTCCTCGAGGGTCGCGTCCTCGACGGCGCGCTCGGCGGCCACGACCGGCGGCGGCGCCTCCGCCGGCGTGGCCTGCCGGGCCTCATCCGCCTTCTCACGCGCCGTTTCGAGCACTGCGTCGGCGGTCTCGCGCGCCCGCTTCACGACGTCGTCGGCTTCCGCCTCGACGGCGTCCTGGCGCTCGGCCAGGGCGAGGTCAGTCTTCTTGCGCTCGTCGCGCAGGCTCTCGTTGGTCACGTCCCGAACGGCGGGCAGCCGGTTCTTCATCGGAAACGTCCTCCGGACGACGGGGCTGGCGCACGTGACTCCAGGTGTTCGACAGGATGGAGCAGCGTTGACCGGGCAGGGCCGCGGCGCCGGAGGCTAGCACGGCTACGGCAGCCAGCCGGGCCGCTTCGCGGCCTGCTTCACCCACTTCGTGATCTGCGCCTCGTCGAGCGGGTCGCCCTCGTGGATGTCGAGGTAGCGCGTGTCCGGGCTCTTGCTGGCTCCCGGCGGGACCGGGCGCAGGGACGCGCCCTTGAAGAAGGCCACCTTCAGGTAGCGCGTGAAGGTGTGGAGGCCGAGGAACCAGCCCCGGCCCTCGATGCCGTAGAAGGGCGAGTTCCACTTCACCGCCTTGCGGACGTTGGGCACGGCCCGCACGATCAGCGCGTCGAGCCGGCGGCCGGTGTC
>JAMPXO010000242.1 GCA_023701125.1 Vicinamibacteria bacterium
GCCGGCTCCGTGCGAGCCGGCGCGCCCGGCAGATCGGGGTCGGACTACCTCAGCTTCGACCAGAGGAACGAGTAGGCGAGCGCCTGCATGTGGGCCGCCTGCTGGTTGTTGGCGGCGCCGCCGTGGCCGCCCTCGATGTTCTCGTAGTAGCGCACGTCGTGCCCCATCTCCTTCATCCGCGCCGTCATCTTGCGGGCGTGGCCGGGGTGGACGCGGTCGTCGCGAGTCGAGGTGGTGAACAGCACCGGCGGGTACTTCGCGTCCTTCTTCACGAGGTGATAGGGCGAGAAGGTCTGGATGTACTTCCACTCCTCGGGCTTGTCGGGGTCGCCGTACTCCGCCATCCACGAGGCGCCGGCCAGCAGCTTCGAGTAGCGCTGCATGTCGAGCAGCGGCACCTGGCAGACGACGGCGCCGAAGAGCTGCGGGTAGAGCACGGTCATGTTGCCCGTCAGCAGCCCGCCGTTGCTGCCGCCCTGGATGCCGAGGTGCTTCGGCGCAGTGACCTTGCGCCTGACCAGGTCCTCCGCCACCGCCGCGAAGTCCTCGTAGGCGCGCAGCCGGTTCTGCTTCAACGCCGCCTGGTGCCAGCGCGGGCCGTACTCGCCGCCGCCGCGGATGTTGGCGACGACGTAGACGCCGCCCTGGCTCAGCCAGCCGCGGCCCGCCGAGCCGCTGTAGCCGGGGGTCATCGACACCTCGAAGCCGCCGTAGCCGTAGAGCAGCGTCGGCCGCGCGCCGTCCAGCGCCAGGCCCTTCTGCGCGACCTGGAAGTACGGCACGAGGGTGCCGTCCTTCGAGGTGGCGAAGTGCTGGCTGACCTCGAGGCCGGAGGCGTCGAAGAACGCCGGTTGCTCCTTCAACTTCTCGGGCGCCGCGCCGAGCTTGCCGTGGAGCAGGCTGGCCGGGTTGAGGTAGCCGCTCACGTTCATGAAGTACTCATCCGACTCTTCGTCGTCCACGGCGTACGCCGAGGCGGTCGAGAACGGCGGCGCGCCTGCGAGCGGCTCGCGCTTCCAGCCCGAGGGAACTGGCGTGACCACCGTCAGGACGTTCTTCACATCCTCCAGCACGTTCAGGATCAGGTGATTGCGGGTCCACGACGCGCCCGCGAGCGAGCTGTTCGGCGTCGGCTCGAACAGCGCCGAGAACGCCCGCTGGCCCGCCATGAAGTCGTCGAACTTCGCGACCAGCAGCGCGCCCGCCGGCCACGTCTTGCCACCGACCGTCCACGCGGTCCGCAACTCGACGGTCATCCACTCGCGGTGCACGTCGAGGTTGGCATCCTCGGGGATCTCGATCCGGACCAGCGTCCCGTCCGCCTTGCGCAGGAACGTCTGGCCCTTGTAGAACGCGATCCCGCGCTGTACGAAGTGGCGCTCGTAGCCTTTCGTGTCGTCGTAGGACGCGCCGACCGAGACGTCCGTTGGCTGGCCTTCGAACACCGTCGTCGCCGCGGTCAGCGGCGTGCCGCGCTTCCACAGCTTGACGATCCGCGGGTAACCCGAGGTGGTCAGCGAGCCGGGGCCGAAGTCGGTCGAGACGTAGACCGTGTCGAGATCGATCCACGAGGCCCGCCCCTTGGCCTCGGGCAGGAAGAAGCCGCCGTCGACGAAGGCCCGCTTCTCCATGTCGAACTCGCGGGTCACGGTCGCGTCGGCACCACCGCGGGAGAGGAAGACCAGCGCCCGCTTGTGGTCCGGCTTCAGCAACTGCGAGCCCTTCCAGACCCAGCTCTCCTTCTCCGCCGCGGCCAGCACGTCGAGGTCGATCACGACCTCCCACGCGGGCTCGGCCTTGCGGTACTCGTCGAGCGTCGTCCGCCGCCACAGCCCCTTCGGGTTCTTGCCGTCGCGCCAGAAGTTGTAGAAGTGGGCGCCGTGCTTCTGCACGTACGGGATGCGGGCCTTCGAGTCGAGGATGGCGAGCAGGTCGGCCTTCAGCGTCGCGAACTCGGCCGTGCTGGCCAGCTCCTTCATCGACTCCGCGTTGCGTTCCTTCGCCCACGCCAGCGACTTCTCGCCGGTCACGTCCTCCAGCCACAGGTACGGGTCGTCGCCGGCGACAGGCGCCGCCTTCTGTGCGGCGGCGGCGCCCGCCAGCGAGAGAGCCGTTGCGAGGGCAATCCAGGTGCGTTTCATGTCGAGTTCCTCCACGGGGCGCAGGGGCCCCTGGGCCTACTTCTTCTTCTCGTCCCGGAGCACGATCGCCGGGACGTCCTGGTCCTTGACCAGCTTGACGAACGCGGGAACGTCCTCGTCCAGGGCCCGCTTCAGCGCCGCCAGCTCCCGGTCGATGCGGCCGGCCAGGTCCGCGTAGACGGCGAGGCTCTGCGCCGTCGGCGCCGCGTCCGCGCTGCGCACGACGCTGCCGAGCCCCGCCAGCTTGTCGTTGAGCCGGATCGGGTAGTTGAGCGGGTCCTGGCTGGACTTGTTCTTCGTCTGGTACAGCGCCTCTTCGACCGCGGTCAGCTTCTTCGTCAGCGCCTCGGCAGCCTCGGCGACCGGCTTCTCCCCCGCCGAGCCCTTCGCCCGCTCGGAGGCCGACTTCAGTTGCTCGCGCACGTCGCGGATACGCTGGATCGCGGCGTGGGTCTCGCTCAACTTGTCGCGGATCTTCAGCGCGAGGTCGAACTGGCGCTGCAGGTCCGCGGCGGGCACCTCGAGCCGCGGGTCCTTGCGCACCTCGAAAGGCCGGGTCAGCACCTGGCCCGCCGCGGTCAGTCGCGCCTGGTAGGCCCCGGGCACCGCCACCGGACCGTCGAGGCCGCCGCTCCACAGGATCATGCCGTCGAATCCGGTGGCCTCGGGGTAACGCAGGTCCCACGCAAAGCGGTTGAGGCCCGCCTTCGCGGGCAACTGGTCGGGGGGCGTCGTGATCCCGAACATCTCCGCCAGGAAGCCGCCGCCACCTTTCTTCGTCGGGTCGGGCTTGCTCGAGAACCTGCGCACCAGCGCTCCGGTGCCGTCGAGGATCTCCAGCGCGATCTCCTCCTCCGCCTTCGGCTCGTTCTTCAGCGAGTAGTAGAAGAGCGCGCCGTTGGGCGGGTTCTGGCCGCGGTTCGGCACCGGGAACGCGAGGCCGAAGAAGCGATGCGCAACCGACGGCTCGAATAGGTGCGCCGCGGTCTCGACCGTCGGCTTCGACATCTGCCGCAGC
>JAMPXO010000127.1 GCA_023701125.1 Vicinamibacteria bacterium
GCGGTCGAGGACCTGGCGCTCCTCGTCCTTCTTCGGGTAGTCGACCTTGACCTTCAGCAGGAAGCGGTCGACCTGGGCCTCGGGCAGCGGGTAGGTGCCCTCCTGCTCGATCGGGTTCTGGGTCGCGAAGACCAGGAACGGGTCGGGCAACGGTCGGGTCGCGTCGCCGAGCGTGACCTGTCGCTCCTGCATCGCCTCCAGCAGCGCCGACTGGACCTTGGCGGGCGCGCGGTTGATCTCGTCGGCCAGCACCAGGTTCGCGAACACCGGGCCCTGGCGGGCCGTGAACTCTCCGGTCTTCGGCGAGTAGACGAGCGTCCCGGTCAGGTCGGCGGGCAGCAGGTCGGGCGTGAACTGGATGCGCGAGAAGGACAGGTCGAGCACCTGCGACAGGGTCTTGACCGCCATCGTCTTGGCCAGGCCAGGCACGCCCTCGACCAGCAGGTGGCCGCGGCACAGCAGGGCGACCATCATCCGGTCGACCAGCCCCTTCTGGCCGACGATCACCTTGCGCACCTCGGCGATCGCCGTCTGCACCTGCAGCGACTCCTCGCGCACGGCCTCGTTCAACCTGGCGACGTCGATCGTGGGGGTGGTGGTCAAGCTCGTCGACTCCTTGTTCGTCTTGCGTCCCCGTCATCTTGCGTCCGCGGAAAGGCCCGCCAGGCGGGCAGGCGGCGCCGTGCCGCTTGGGACGCACGACTGGGGCGCCCGGACGGAGGCTCCACCGCCCTGGATGCGGATGCTTCGCGGGGCGCGAAGGGGAATCGTAGGGTCCCGCCCCCGGCGAGGCAACCTCGGCGCCGCCCCGTGCGTCTAGAGTGGAGAAACATGCGCACGGTCTTCGTGTCCCACGGCGCTCCCACGGCGGCGCTCGAAAGCGGTCCCTACGCCTCTGACCTGCGAGCGCTGGGGGCCTGCTGGCAGGGCGCGCGCGCCCTGCTCGTGGTGTCCGCGCACTGGGAGGCGCCCGGCGCGTTCCGGGTGACCGCCGCCGACCGACCACCCGTGTACCACGACTTCTGGGGCTTCCCGGAGGAGTTGTACCGCCTCGACTACCCCGCCGCCGGCGACCCGGCGCTGGCGACGCGGATCGTGGACCTGCTGCGCGCTGCGGGACTGGACGCGGCCGCCGACCCGCAGCGGCCGTGGGACCACGGCGTGTGGGTGCCGCTGCGGCTGGCGCGGCCGGCCGCCGACCTGCCCGTGGTGCAGCTCTCGCTGCCGCGACCGCGCACGCCCGCCCTGCTCGAGGCGGCGGGTGCCGCGCTGCGACCGCTGGCGGCCGAGGGCGTGATCCTGGTCGGCAGCGGCGGCATCGTCCACAACCTGCCGCGGCTGCACTTCGGGGACGAAGCCGCGCCGGTCGACGGCTGGGCCCGCGGCTTCGACGACTGGGTCGGCGCGCGGGTCGAGTCCGGCCGCGGCGAGGAGGTCTTCGCGTACCGCGAGGCCGCCCCCGACGCAGACCTCGCGGTGCCGACGAGCGAGCACTTCGACCCGCTGTTCGTGGCGCTGGGCTACGCCGGCCCGCAGGCGAAGGCGCGCACGGTCCACGCCTCGTTCAAGTACGGCAGCCTGTCGCTGCGCAGCTTCGCCTGGGACTGAAGAGCGCTACTTCGCGCCGCGGCGGGAGAGCACAGCGGGCAGCGTCCTGAGCAGGATCGCGAGGTCGAGGCCGAGGCTCCAGTTGTCGACGTACTGGAGGTCCAGCTTCATCCACTCCTCGAAACCGAGGTCGTTGCGGCCGCTGACCTGCCACAGGCCGGTGAGGCCGGGCTTGACCGACAGCCGCCGCCGCCGCCAGCCGTCGAGGGCGTCGGTCTCCACCATCGGCAGCGGCCGCGGGCCGACCAGGCTCATCTCGCCGCGCAACACGTTGACGAGTTGCGGCAGCTCGTCGAGGCTCCAGCGCCGCAGCAGGCGTCCGAGGCGCGTCACCCGCGGGTCGTCGCCGAGCTTGAACACCGGTCCGTCCATCTCGTTGACCTGCAGCAGCGCGTCGCGTTCCGCCTCGGCACCCTCGCGCATGGTGCGGAACTTGAGCATGCGGAAGCGGCGGCCGTTGAGCCCACCGCGCCACTGCGCGAACAGCGCGGCCCCGGGCGAATCGAGCCTGACCAGCACCACCATCAGCAGCAGCAGCGGCAGCAACAGCAGCAGCAGGACGGCCGCGGCGGCGCGGTCGAGCAGCGCCTTGACGAAGCGCTCGGGGCGGTCCGCGTCCTGCGTCTCGTAGGAGAGGTAGACGCGGTTGCCGACCACCTCGGCCCGCGGCCGGGCGATCTCCAGCGCCGCCTGCTCGACCTCGACCAGGGCGGGCACCCCGACTTCTTCGCAGACCTCGAGCAGCGGCAGCAGCCGGGTGTGGGAGCGGTTGGGGTCGGCGACCAGGATCACCTCGTCGACTCCGCCCCGACGCAGGCGCTCGGCGAGCGCTGTGGGCGACTCCGTCATCAGCCGTTCCACCCGCCGCCCGCGCAGCTGCGCCAGGTCCTGTTCCTCCTGCGCAGCGACCGGCCCCAGCACCAGCGCCAGCGCCTCGCCGCCGAAGCGCAACGCGTGGCGGCGCTGGATCGCCTTGACGACCAGCAGCAGCGCGGTGGAGAACAGCAGGAACAGGGCGATCAGCGTGCGGTTGAGCGGGGCCTGGGCGGCGACCAGGATCACCGCCAGCGCCGTCGCACCGAGCGCCTGCGCCAGCACGGTGGCGCGCGCGAGCTGCAGCCGCGGCCCGCGCAGCACCCGCAGGCTCTGCAGGCCGACGCGCTGCGCGCCGAGCGCCCACGCCGGCACGAACACGACGAGCAGGTGGGCGATCTCGCCCGCGGGCACCGCCGGGCGCAGCGTCGGCCACCAGAGATGGAGGCGCGAGGCCAGGGCGTAGGACGCGCCCAGCGCGGCCAGCACGGTCAGCACGTCCTGCAGCAGTGCGGAGCGCTCGAGCTGGCGGCCGGGGATCACGGTTCCTCGGGCGCCTCGGACGCCGGCAGCGTCAGGTAGTTCTCGAGCCGCATCACGACCAGCTGCTGGTCGCGCCAGCCGAGGTACAGCGGAACCCGGCCCGGGTAGGCACGGCGGACGAAATCGAGATTGGGGGCGGCGTCCCCCGCGGGCGTGCGCAGCAGCCGGAAGAAGAGCACGCGCCCCGAGAAGTCGGGCGGGTTGGGTGGCGGGTAGTAGGCCCACGAGCTGCCCCGCGGCACCAGCCCGCGCTGGAACACCGCCAGCTCTCCGGGCACCTGGGACAGCAGTCGGGCGACGACGAGTCGGGGTTCGGTCTGCAGCCGCAGGTCGTTGAGCCGGGTCGGCACGAAGAGCGCCGCCGAGACGAAGCAGGCGGCCAGCGCGGCTGCCGGGACCAGCGGTCCGACGACGCGAGTGCGGGCGAGCCGCAGCAGCCCGTCGGCGGCCAGCAGGCAGAACAGCGGCAGCGCCTCGTACATGTAGACGGGCCCGGTGATGCTGACACCCTGCTTCGGAGTCATCACTCGATAGACCAGGACGGCGGCCAGGAAGGTGAGCGGCAGGGCCGCGGCCCGGGTCCGCCGCGCAAATGCGAGCAGCAGCAGCGAGGCGGGCCAGCCCAGGAACCACAGGTCGGCGCGCAACAGGTTGCCGACCAGAGAGAACACCCGCCGCTCCAGCCCCGCGGCCGAGCCGGCGATCCGGGCCAGGCCGCTGGTGTCGGTGGCGACGCGGTGCACCACCTGATACGCGCTGACCAGCGGATGACCCGTCTGCGCCGCGTTGGTCGCCAGCACGGCCGCGACGCCCAGGCCCGCGCAGGTCGCCAGCGACACCAGCGCCACGAGCCGGCGGCCGGGCGTCCACTGCGGCCGCGGCCAGGCCAGCCAGGCCGCCGCCGCCACCACCAGCAGCGCCCCGGGCATCGGGCGCACGAGGAACGCGGCCGCGAGGGCCAGGCCGGCGAGCGCCGCGGGGCCCGTCCGCGGCCCGTCCGCACGCGTGGCCGCGCGCAGCGCGAGCAGCGCCAGCAGCGCGCACAGCGCGGACAGCGGCTGCGACAAGCGGGTGCCTGCGGTCAACAGCACCTGCGGCGAGAGCGCGAGCAGGATCACCGCCAGGGTGGCGACTCGCGGCCCGAACGCGGCGAGGCCGAGCGCGTAGAGCGCCGGCGCCAGCGCCGCCGAGGCCAGCGGTCCCACCAGCCACTCGGCCTCGAGCGCCCGACCCGCGGCCAGCGCCAGCGGCTGACCCAGCGAGTACTGCGCGAAGCGACCGCGCTCGGTGATGGCGACGAACTGCTCGCGATAGAACGGCCAGTCCGTCGCGGGGCCCGGCGGGGGCGGCCCCAGCACCGTGCCCTGGCGGAGCAGCTCGGCGGCGAAGCTCATCGCCTGCTCGTCGTCCGCGACGGGCGCGCCGACCAGCACGGTGCGGCTGACGTGGAGGCCGACGGCTGCGATCCAGGTCGCCGCCAGCAGCGGCACCCACCAGCCGCGGCGGGCCGCCGCCCGCAGCGCGCCCGCTCCGCGCGCCACGACAGGGGCGAGCCCGAACGCCAGCAGCAGCACCGCGGGCAGGCCGAAGGCGCGGTACAGCATGTGCTGGGCCAGCTCCTCGGGCAGCAGGTGATCCATGCCCAGGCCCTGCTGGATCGAGTGGTCGGAGTAGTACTTCGCGGCCGTCCAGGAAGCGGAGAGGACGAGCAGCAGTCCCGCCGCGGCGGCGGCCACCCGCCCGGCCCCGGCCGGCGGCTGGATCATTTCTCCTTCATCGTCCACACCCCGTCCCAGTCGTCGGCCGGGGGGTGCTCGAGGAACCAGGAGCAGCGCTCGAGGTAGAGCTTGCTGGGGCCGTCGCCCGCGGCGACGTCGAGCGCCTCCTCGAAAGCGGCCTGGGCACCGCCCCAGTCGCGGCGGCGGTACAGGTCGAGGCCCATGCCGTAGACGTCGAGCAGCGCCCGCACGTTCGGTTGCCGTTCCGGCGGCAGGTGGTCGAGCACCTCGTAGACGCCGACCGGCTGGCTCTTGCCCTTGACCCGCATCCGGTCCACCTCGCGCAGCAGGTAGGTCTGGCGCAGCTCCGCGCGGGTGAACTCGCTGATCAGGATCTGGGTGTGGTAGTGCTTGTTGGCGCTCTCCAGCCGCGACGCGAGGTTCACGCCGTCGCCGATCACGGTGTAGTCCATCCGCTTCAGCGAGCCGATGTTGCCGGACAGCACCTGGTCGGTGTTGATGCCGAGCCCCATCAGCAGCGGAGCCTGACCGTCGGCCACCCGCCGCTCGTTCAGCGCGTGCAGCGAGCGGAGCATGCCGATCGCGGCCTGCACCGCGTGGTCGGCGTCCTCGGGCCCGGAGAACGGCGCGCCGAACACCGCCATGATCGCGTCGCCGATGTACTTGTCGAGGATGCCGCCCTTCTCCAGCAGGATGTCGACCATCAGGCTGAAGTACTCGTTCAGCATCTTGACGGTGTCCTGCGGCCCGATCCGCTCCGAGATCGAGGTGAAGTCGCGGATGTCGGTGAACAGCACCGAGGCCTTGGTCAGCTTGCCGCCCAGCGCCGACTCGCCCTCGGACAGCAGCCGGTCGGCCACCTCCTTGGACATGTAGCGCGCCATCGTGCCCTTCAGCCGCTTCTCGTTGGTGATGTCGTCGAACATCACCATGCAGCCCTGGTTCTGCTCGCCGGGGTCGCCCAGCGGCACGATCGTCAGGTTGACCGAGGCCACGTCCTTGCGCTCGTCGGCGGCGGCGTTCTCCGACAGCCACAGGTCGGTGTCCATCGCCACCTCGGGGCTGCCCGAGCGCAGCACCGCCTCGATCGTGTCGGCGACCCACGTGTTGCGGCCGGCGAAGAACTCGCGATCGGACTTGCCGACCATGTCGGCGGCGTCGTCGCGGCGCAGCAGGTCGAGCGCGGCGCGGTTGACCTTGACGATCATCCCGGCGGGGTCGAGGGTGACGACACCGTTGCTCATGCTCTCGAGGATGCTCTCGTTGTAGTTCCGGACGCGGATGATCTCGTCGAAGAGCTGGGCGTTCTCCATCGCGATCGCCGCCTGCGAGGAGAAGGCCTTCAGCCGCCGCTCGTCGAGGGTCGTGAACGGGCCGCCGCGGCGGTTCAGCACCTGGGTCACCGCGATCGTCACCCCCTTGCGGTTGACCACCGGCATGCACAGGATCGAGCGGGTGCGATAGCCGGTCTTGCGGTCGACCTCGGGGTTGAAGCGGGAGTCCGCGTAGGCGTCCGGGATGTTGATCGTCTGGCCGGTCGTGAACACCGCGCCGGCGATCCCCATGTGACTCGGGAAGCGGATCTGCGACAGCCCCTCGTCGCGGCTGACCAGCGCCCACAGCTCGTTCGTCTTCGCGTCGTGGACGAACAGCGTCGCGCGGTCGGCCTCGAGGATGGTGGCCACCGTCTCCATGATCTTCTTCAGCAGCGGCTGCAACTGCAGCTCCGACGACATCGCCGCCGTGACCTCGAGCAGCTGCGTCTCTTCCGCCCGCGCACGTGCGATCTGGGCGTGGAGCTGGGCGTTGACGAAGGCCGACGCCGCGTGCCCGGTCAGCGTCTCCAGCAGCGACAGGTCCTCGGGATCGAAGGCGTCCTCGCCCTTCTTGTTGAGCACCTGGGCGACGCCGATCGTGCGCGCCCCGTCGTCGCTGCTGTGCACGATCGGGGCGCACAGGATGTTGCGGGTATGGAAGCCGGTCTGCTTGTCGATCTCCTGGTTGAAGCGGGGATCGGCGTAGGCGTCGGGGATGTTGACCGGAAGGCCGCTGCGGAACACCGCGCCGGCGATGCCGGCCCCGGCCGGGAAACGGATCTCGCCCGAGATCCCGACCGCGGCCTTGGTGTACAGCTCGTCGGTCTCGTGGTCGTGAAGGAAGATCGTGCAGCGCTCGGCCTCGAGGAAGTCGGAGACCAGCTCGACCATGCGCGGCAGCAGCACCTCGAGCGACAGCGAGTCGGCCATCCGCCGCGAGACCTGGAGCAGGGCCGAGGTCTTGCGCAGGATGTCGGCGAGGCGCTCGGTGAACGCCTCGCGGTCGGCGTCGCTGAGCTGCTGGAGGATGCGGCGGATGTCGTCCTGCCGCAGCCGGTGGCCGATCAGCTGGGAGACGAGGTCCACGTCTTCGTGCCGCGGGGCGGGGCTGTTCGTCATGGCAGGGCAGGGATTGTACTGCCGGCCCACGGAGGCCGTGTGTCAACATCCCCGCCGTGTCCGGCTACCGCTTCCTGCGCACGCGCCTCGAGGCGCTCGACTTCGCCGAGCTGACCCGCCGGGTCGCGGACTGGCTGGCGGACGCCGCGGGCCCGGCCCGCAACGTGGCCTGCCTCAACACCTACTGCGTGACCCTGGCCCACGACGACCCCGGCTTGCAGGCGGTCTACGATCGCGCGGACCTGGCCGGGCCGGACGGCATGCCGTTCGTGTTCTGGATGCGCCGGCAACTGCCCGGCGTCCGCTGCGAGCGCTTCTACGGTCCCGATGTGATCCTGCACCTCGCGGCCGAGGGCGTGGGGCGTGGCTGGCGCTTCTACCTCTACGGCGGCGCGCCCGGGATCGCGCCGCGGATGGCGGCCGAGCTCGAACGGCGCTTCCCGGGGCTGCAGGTCGTGGGCTGGCACACGCCGCCGTTCCGACCGCCGACCGCAGAGGAGGACTCCGCGGTGATGGCCGAGCTGGAGCGGCTGCGGCCGCACGTGATCCTGGTCGGCCTCGGCACGCCGAAACAGGACTTCTGGATCGACGCCCACAAGCCGCGGCTGCGCGGCTGCGTGCTGGTCAACGTCGGCGCCGCCTTCGACTTCTTCGCCGGCCGCGTGCGCCAGGCCCCGCGTTGCGTCCAGCGCTCGGGCTTCGAGTGGCTGTGGCGGCTGTTGTCACGCGACTTCTTCCGCCTGTTCCACCGCTACACGGTGGTCAACGCGCGCTTCCTGTGGCTGTTCGCGCGCGACCGCTTCGGCGCGCGGACCGGCGGACGGACTCAGTAGCCGAAGCGGGCGAGCCGCGGCCCGAGTTCCCGTTCCAGCGCGGCACCGTCGGCCGCGGAAGCAAAAGCTCGCGCCCGTTGCGGCTTGACCAGCGCCGCCGCGGCCGCGAGCGCGCCCGCTTCCGGCTGCAGCCCCGCCCAGGCCGCCACCGCACCCAGCACCCGCGCCGGGTCGGCAGCCAGGTCCTCGAAGCGGATCTCGACCAGCGGGTTGCCGACGCCCGCGAGGTGCTGCTCCGCCAGCGCGCAGTACTCCTCCCACAGGGCGAAGGCCTCGGGGAACGCGCGGCAGCGCACACTCTCGATCAGCGGCCAGCGCGGGCGCAGCCAGGCGTAGCGACGGCGGCGCCGGGCGAAAGCCGCCTGGCCGGCCGCCACGGCGTGCGGGTGACGGGTGACGAGACTGCGCGCGACGTCGATGCCGTGGCGCCGGACGTGGAGCAGCCTCGCCCCCGGGAACACCTCCAGCCACAGCGGCAGCGTGGCCAGCGTGCGCGGGTCCTTGAAGCCCCACGGGCCACTGCGCCCGAAGCCGCGCTCGCCGGCCAGGAAGGCGCGCGGGCCGGCGTGGGCCAGGCTGCGCGGCCCGGCCAGCGTGTCGCGCACGTGCTGCAGCGCGAGTTCCCGCACCTCGGGTGCCGCGAGCAGCTCGCGGACCGGGCCCGGGTGCTCCCAGTTGCCGCCCGCCTGCAGCAGCAGCCACTCGTTCAGGCGCAGGAAGAGCAACGACTCGGCGTTCTCGTCCTGGCGCCAGCCCATGTGCACGCCCAAGCGCTCCAGGCAGCGCACGACCAGGGTCGTGCCCGAGCGGTGCATGCCGAGGACGACGATGGGCGGGTTCACCGCGCAGGCCAGGGCAGCATCAGGATCGAGACCCGGCGGTGGGCGGCCGCGACGGCTCCCAACTGGACGGCCGCCACGGCCACGGCGGTCGCGGTGGCGGCGCCCAGCGCGCCGCTCACCGGCACCAGCACCACCAGCAGGGCGGCGTGCAGCACACCCGCCGCCAGTGAAACCCGCATCAGGTCGCGTTCGTGTCCCGACATCGTCAGCAGCATGCCCACCGATCCCGTCAACGGATTGAGAGCGTAACCCAGCGCCAGCACCCGCAGCAGCGGAGCGCCCGCCTCGAACTCGACGCCGAACAAGGCGAGCACCGCGCCCGGCGCCAGGAACAGCACCGCAAACCCCGGGGCGGCCAGCGTGCAGCCGAGCGCGATCGACGCGCGCGCGGTGCGGCGCAGGGCCGCGGCGTCGTTGGCCGCGGCCGCGGCGGCGAGCTGCGGACCGAACACGCTGGCCAGCGCGAGGTTGACGATGCTGGTCACGGCCGCGATGCGGGTCGCGACCGAATAGATGCCGACGTCGGCGGCCGGCGCCCAGGCCGCGAGCACCAGCGTGTCGAGCCAGCTCATCATCTGTGCGACCAGCGTCACCCCGAGCAGCGGCAGCCCCGGCCCCGCCAGCGGCGGGATCTCGGCCGGGCCCTCGTCCGCGGGCAGCGAGCGTTGAGCGTGACGGTAGCGACTCGCCGCCCAGGCGAAGCTCGCGGTTACCGCCAGCAGGAACGCGAGGCTCGCACCGGCGAGCGAGCGCAGGCCCGGCACCACCAGCAGCAGCACCGCGGTACCGAGGCCGGCCAGTGCGGCCTGGGCCAGCGAGCCCGCCGTCAGCCGGCCCAGCGCCTTGAGGGCCTCGCCCTCGAGCTGGAGCAACCCCATCGGTACGACCGCCAGCGCCCCCAGCAACAGCGGCACGTACAACTCGGGGTGCCCGTAGACCCGTTCGGCGACGGGGCGAGCGAACACGGCGAGCAGCACGGCGCCGGTCCCGAGACCGAGGCTGGCGAGCCCCAGGGCCCGCCGGTGCACTCGATCCACGGCGCCGGCCGTGGGCCGCGCCGAAATGGCCCGCATCAGGACGCCGTCGAGACCCAGTCGACCGACGATGGCCAGCAGCCGGGCGGCCGTGCTCGCGACATGGAAGAGCCCGCTGCCGGCGGCACCCAGTGCCCGCGCCAGCACCAGCGCCAGCAGCAGTTGCGAGAGCGCGCCGCCGATCCGCAACAGCAGGGCCCACAACGACAGGGTCGCGAGCCGCCTCAGCCCGCGCGGTGTTTCGGGCGCCATGCGCGGCCGAGTGTCTCACAGGGCCCACGCTTGCTTCGGCCGGAGGGCAGCAACGACAATCGCCGCGAGCCCATGGTGCGCCCGCGGTGAAAGTGTCGGTCATCGTCGTCGCCTACGAGTCGGCTTCCCTGCTGCCGGCCTGCCTCGACTCCGCGCTCGCCCAGCCCGAGACCGGGGAGCTGATCGTGGTCGACAACGCGTCGGGCGACGGCAGCGCCGACCTCGTCGCTCGCCGTTATCCGGCGACGCGCCTGGTGCGCAACACGACGAACGTGGGCTTCCCGCGCGCGGTCAATCAGGGCCTGGCGCAGGCGGCGTTCGACCACGCGCTGCTGCTCAATCCCGACGCCGTGCTGGGCGCGGGCTGCCTGTCGAGGCTGCTCGCCTTCGCGGCGACGCGGCCCGCGGCCGGCATCCTGGGTCCGGCGCTCCTGAACCCGGACGGCTCGCGCCAGCCGTCGTGGGGTCGCTTCCCGAGCCTCGGCCAGGAGTTGATGTTCCAGAGCTTCCTGTTCCGCCTGCTGCCGTGCCGGTTCCCGCTCGGTCGCCGCGTGCATCCGCTGCTGCGCGGCACCTACGCGCGGCGTCAGCGGGTCGACTGGGTCACGGGCGCCGCCCTGCTCGTCTCGCGTCCGACCTGGGAGCGGACCGGGGGCCTGCCCGTGGACGGGTTCATGTACGGCGAGGACCTCGAGTTGTGCGCGAGCGCCGCGGTCGCCGGCATCGAGACCTGGTACGTGCCCGAGGCCGAGGCCCAGCACGGCCTCGGTATCGTGTCGCGGCGCGAGCCGGAGCGCTGGATCGAGCGCTACACCCGGGCCACGCTGCGCTATCACGCGCGCCACTCGTCCCCGGGCGTGCAGGTGGCCGTCGCGCGCTCGGTGATCGCGGGCTCGCGACTGCGGCAGGTCGCCTGGAGCGTGGCGGGCCTGTGGCCGCCGCTGCGGGACGAGGCGAGGAGCCGGCTGCGCGGTTACGAAGCGGGCATCGCGGCAGCCCACGAGGCCCTCCGCGCCGCGCGGACCACCTGATGGACGTCGACTTCTACGTCGCCGACCAGAACCCGCACCGCGACCGTTCGCTGGGGATCACCGCCTACACCGAGGGCCTGATGCGGGCGCTGCACGCGCGCGGCGACGTCGGGCTGGCGGCGCTCGGCTCGCGATCGTCGTGGCAACCGCCAGCGGGGGTACCTTTTCGCGCGCTGCCGTGGGCGACGGATCGACTGCCGGCGCGGATGGCCACGGACCTGCTGGTCGCCGGCGCGCCCTGGGGGTCGGGTTCGCTGCGCCACTTTCCCAAGGGCTTCCTGACCGGGCCGCGCCTGACCCACCGCCCGCTGGTCGGCACCGTTCACGACACGATCGTCGTTCACGCGGCGCGCCGCTACCCGCAGGCCCGCAGCCGCGTGGCGTGGGCGTTCTGGCTGCGCGCGCTCCGCCGCTCGCTGCAGGTCTTCGATCTGGTGCTGGCCGACTCGGAGCACGCGCGGCTGTCGATCCTGGACTGGGCCCGGGAGCAGGGCCTGGCGGAGCCACGAGTCGTCACCACCGGGATCGGCGCGCGCTGGGAGGAACGGGCGGGCACCCGGTCACCGGACCCGCGACAGGACGAGGTGGTGCACCTGGCCTCCACCGAACCCCACAAGCGGACGGCGTGGCTCGTCGACGCATGGGGGCTGCTGGCCGAACGCGGCCTCGACCTGCCGCGCCTCTTGTTGGTGGGTCCGCTGCCGGAGTCCACTCGAAACCGCGTCGCCCGCCTGCGGCACGTCGAGATGCTGCCGCGCCTGGCGGAAGCCGATCTCGCCCGGCGGGTGGCCGCGGCGCGCGCGCTGCTGCTCCCGTCGGAGATCGAGGGCTTCGGCCTGCCCGCGCTCGAGGCCCACTACCTGGGCACGCCGGTGGTCTACAGGCTCGGCACGGCCGTCGCGGAGGTCGTCGGCGAAGGCGCGGCGGGCGGTTTCGAGGGCGACGATCCCGACGCGTTGTGGATGGCAGTGGAAGCGGTGCTCGCGCAGGACCCGGAAGCGACGCAGCGGCGGGCGCTGGCGCTGCGCGAGCGCTTCGCCTGGGCACGCTGCGCCGAACGAACCGTGGCGGCCTATCGGCAGGTGCTCTGAGCCTGTTAGGCTCTGCGCGCCATGGCAGAAACGACCCAGATCCCTCCCTACGGCGGCATGCTCGTCGAACGACTGCTGCCCCCCGGCGCCGCACACGAGGCGCTTTCCAGCGAGGCCGCCCGGCTGCGGCCGCTGGTGATCGGCGCTCGCGCCCAATGCGACCTCGAGCTGCTGGCGGTGGGCGGCTTCTCGCCGCTCGCGGGCTTCATGGGCTCGGCCGACTACGCGCGGGTGCTGAAGGACATGCGGCTGGCGGACGGCACCGTGTGGCCGATCCCGGTCGTGCTGCCGGTGGCCAAGGACGTGGTGAAGGCCGGCGAGCGGATCGCGCTGCTCGACGCCCGCAACGACCTGCTGGCCGTGATGGACGTGCGCGAGGTGTTCGAGCGCGACCCCGAGGCCGAGGCCATGGCGCTGCTCGGCCGCTGCGATGCCGCCCACCCCTACACCGCCGAGATCCTGGCCGGCCCGCGCTTCTGCGCCGCCGGCCCGGTCGAGGTGCTGCGCTTGCCCGCCCACCACGACTTCGCGGCGCTGCGGCTGACCCCGCGCGAGACCCGCGAGCGGCTGCTGGCGCTGGGTGGCGGCCCGGTGGTCGCGTTCCAGACCCGCAACCCGCTGCACCGCTCGCACGAGGAGCTGACCCGGCGCGCGGCCCGCGACTGCGGCGGCCTGCTGCTGATCCACCCGGTGGTCGGCATGACCCGCCCCGGCGACGTCGACCACTACACCCGGGTGCGCACCTACAAGGCGCTGGTCGAGAACCACTACGACGCCGAGCGCACGCTGCTGGCGCTGCTGCCGCTGGCGATGCGGATGGCGGGCCCGCGCGAGGCGGTGTGGCACGCGATCCTCCGCCGCAACTACGGGGCGACCCACTTCATCGTCGGCCGCGACCATGCCGGGCCGGCACCCGACTCGCAGGGCAAGCCGTTCTTCCGCCCCGACCAGGCACAGGAGCTGGCGAAGGCGCACGCGAAGGAGATCGGCGTCGAGATCCTGACCTACGCCGAGGTCGTGTACCTGGAGGACGAGGACCGCTACGAGCTGTCCGACCGGCTGCCCCAGGGCGCGAAGGTCGCCTCGATCTCGGGCACCCAGGTCCGCCGCGACTTCCTGGAGAAGGGCAAGCTGCTGCCCGCGTGGTTCACCCGGCCGGAGGTCGCGAAGATCCTGGCCCAGACCCACCCGCCGCGCCACGAGCAGGGCGTGTGCGTGTGGTTCACCGGGCTCTCCGGCGCGGGCAAGTCGACGACCGCCGAGGCACTGCTGCCTTACCTGCTCGAGCGCGGTCGCCACGTGACGCTGCTCGACGGCGACATCGTGCGCCAGCACCTGTCGAAGGGGCTCGGCTTCAGCCGCGAGGACCGCGACGCCAACGTGACCCGGATCGGCTTCGTCGCCGCCGAGATCGTGCGCCACGGCGGGGTCGCGGTGTGCGCGGCGGTCAGCCCCTACCGGGCGGCGCGCGCGCAATGCCGCGAGATGGTCGGCGCGGACCGCTTCGTCGAGGTGTTCATGGACACGCCGATCGAGGTCTGCGAGTCGCGCGACACCAAGGGCCTGTACGCCAAGGCGCGGGCGGGCACGCTGCCGGGCTTCACCGGCATCTCCGACCCCTACGAGGCCCCGGAGAAGCCGGAGTTGGTGCTGCCGACGGTGGGCCCCACCCCCGCCGAGAACGCACGGCGGATCGTCGACGTGCTGATCGAGCGCGGCTTCCTGCAGGAGTAGAAGTTTCGCCTCCGCTTCGCCCCGGGGGTAGGATGGATGTTTCGGTCCTGCCCGGGGGAAGAAGCGTCCGCACATGGAACTCGATCACATCCTCATCGCCGGTGCCCGCCAGCACAACCTCAAGAACGTCACCGTCTCCATCCCCAAGAAGAAGCTGGTGGTGCTGACCGGGCCCTCGGGCTCGGGCAAGTCGTCGCTCGCCTTCGACACCCTGTACGCCGAGGGCCAGCGCCGCTACATCGAGAGCCTCAACGCCTACGCCCGGCAGTTCCTCGGCCAGATGGACAAGCCGGTCTACGACTCGATCCGCGGCCTGGCGCCGACCATCTCGATCGAGCAGAAGGCGGCCTCGGGCAACCCGCGC
Organism: Vicinamibacteria bacterium; assembly: GCA_023701125.1. Lineage (GTDB taxonomy): Bacteria > Acidobacteriota > Vicinamibacteria > Fen-336 > Fen-336 > WYBL01. The sequence continues at coordinate 14,320 of JAMPXO010000127.1, forward strand.
TCGACGGTCGGCACCGTGACCGAGATCCACGACTACCTGCGCGTGCTGTGGGCGCGGGTCGGGCGGCTGACCTGTCACAACTGCGGGCGCGCGGTGTCGCAGCAGTCGGCGCAGCAGATCGTCCACGAGATCGCGGAGCTGAAGGAGGGCACGAAGTTCCTGCTGCTGGCGCCGCTGGTCAAGGAGCGCAAGGGCGAGCACAAGGACGTCTTCGAGCAGGTCCGGAAGGCCGGCTTCACCCGGGTCCGGGTCGACGGCGTGGTGGTCTCGCTCGAGGACGAGATCCGGCTCGACAAGAAGAAGAAGCACACGATCGACGCGGTCGTCGACCGCCTGATCGCCAAGGCGGGCATCGAGAAGCGGCTGTTCGACTCGGTCGAGACCGCGCTGCGCTACGGCGGCGGCCTGGTGGCGGTCGCGCCCGAGGGCCAGCCCGAGCAGGTGATGTCGCAGCACCGCGCCTGCCACCACTGCGGGATCTCGTTCCCGGAGCCGACGCCGCAGTTGTTCTCGTTCAACTCCCCGCTCGGCATGTGCCCGGAGTGCTCGGGCCTCGGCACGCGGATGGAGATGGACCCGGACCTGGTGGTGCCGAACCCGAAGCTGTCGATCAACGAGGGCGCCGTCAAGCCGCTGGGCGCGGTCGGCGAAGGCACGAGCTGGGGCACCGACATCGTGCGTGCCGTGGCCAAGGAAGGCGGGATCGACCTCAACAAGCCGTGGGCGTCGCTGCCCGCGGCGCATCGCAAGATCATCCTGTACGGCACCGGTGGCGAGCGGGTCAAGGTGGCGATGCGCGGCTCGTGGGGCACGGGCGCGTTCCGCGTCCGCTACGAGGGCGCCATCAACGCGATGATGCGGCGGATGCGCGAGACGCAGTCCGAGGACATGCGTCAGTACTACCAGAAGTTCCTGTCCAAC
>JAMPXO010000128.1 GCA_023701125.1 Vicinamibacteria bacterium
CGCCAGCGCCTGCGCGAGAAGTACCGGGCGATCTGATGAAGCTCCCGCTCTCCGTGCGCCGCGGCGACCCGATGATCTGGTTCACGGGCAGCGCCCTCGGCACCTGCCTGCTGATGATCGCGGGCCTGATCGGCATCGTGCTCACCAACGGCCTGGGCTTCTTCTGGCCCAAGTCCCTGGTCGAGGTCACGCTGAAGGACGGCAGCCGGTTCCTGGGCGAGCCGATCCAGCGCCAGGCCATCCCGAAGCCGGGCACGCCGGAGCACCTGGAGCACTACCGCATCCAGCTCAAGCTCGGCAACCGCGACCTGCTCGGCTACGACTTCAAGTGGATCGACGAGGCCGACATCGTCTCCCGCCGCCAGCCCACGGACGCCTTCTACGTGGAGCGCCGCGAGTACGGCCCGCTGCTCGGCTCGCCAGTCGTGCTGAAGGAGGGCGAGCAGGTCGTGGCGGAGGGCGCCGCGGTGTGGGCCGCGCTGCAGCCGCTGGTCGCCAAGGCCGAGCGCGACCGGGCGGCGATCGAGCGCATCGAGAAGGACGGAATCGGCGAGATCAACTTCCGCATCGAGCAGCAGCGCCTGGCCCTGAAGCGGATCGAGTACCGCGAGAAGCAGGGCGGCGGCAAGCTGGGCGCGGAGCGCGCCGAGGCCGCGCGGATCGTGGCGGAGCAGGAGGAGCGCTACCGCGTGAAGCAGGAAGCGCTCGACAAGGTGCTGGCCGATGCGGCCACGACCTACGTGACCTTCCGTGCCGCGGACGGAGCCGAGAAGGAGCTGCGCACGCTCGACATCTTCCGCATCTACCCGGCCAACGAGCTGGGTGTCGCAGGCCGGGCCGCGATCTACGCCTCCCGCATCTGGGAGTTCATGAGCGCCGACCCGCGCGAGTCCAACACCGAGGGCGGCATCTTCCCGGCCATCTTCGGCACCGTGATGATGGTGATCCTGATGAGTCTGCTGGCGGTGCCGTTCGGGGTGCTGGCGGCGCTCTACCTGCGCGAGTACGCGAAGCAGGGGCTGGCGGTGCGGGTGGTGCGGATCGCCGTCAACAACCTGGCCGGCGTGCCGTCGATCGTGTTCGGCGTGTTCGGCCTCGGCTTCTTCGTCTACTTCGTCGGCGGCGGCATCGACCAGGTGTTCTTCCCCGAGGGGTTGCCGACGCCCACGTACGGCACCGGCGGCATCCTGTGGGCGTCGCTGACGCTCGCGCTGCTGACCGTGCCGGTGGTGATCGTCGCCTCCGAGGAGGCGCTGGCCGCGGTGCCGCGCTCGATGCGCGAGGCCTCGATCGCCACCGGCGCCACGAAGTTCCAGACCATCCTCCACGTCGTGCTGCCGGCGGCGGCGCCCGGCATCCTGACCGGGCTGATCCTGGCCATGGCCCGCGGCGCGGGCGAGGTCGCACCGCTGATGATCACCGGCGTCGTCAAGCTGGCGCCGGAGCTGCCGCTCGACGGCTTCTTCCCGTTCTTCCACCCCGACCGCAAGTTCATGCACCTCGGGTTCCACATCTACGACGTGGGCTTCCAGAGCCCCAACGTCGAGGCCGCGATGCCGATGGTCTACACCACGACCATCTTCCTGCTGCTGATCATCGTGGCCCTCAACCTCACGGCGATCGTGGTCCGCAACCGGCTGCGCCGGAAGTACCAGACGTCGGCCTTCTGATGATCAGGGAGAGGACATCCGTGGCCAGTTCCGCACAGGACACCGGGATCCGGATCAAGACCGAGGTCAAGGTCCAGGCCGCCAACGCGGGCACCGGCGAGAGTGCCATCTCGATCGACGAGGTGAACCTGTCCTACGGGCAGAACCACGTGCTGCACGACATCTCGATGGAGATCGGCGAGCGCCAGGTCACCGCCTTCATCGGCCCCTCCGGCTGCGGCAAGTCGACGCTGCTGCGCTGCCTGAACCGGATGAACGACCTGATCGACGACGTCAGCGTGAGCGGGAAGATCGTCGTCCGCGGCCAGGACATCTACTCGCCGACCACGGACGTGATCGAGGTCCGGCGCCGGGTCGGCATGGTGTTCCAGAAGTCGAACCCGTTCCCGAAGTCGATCTACGAGAACGTGGTCTACGGGCTGCGCATCGCCGGCATCAACGACAAGAAGGTGCTCGACGAGGCCTGCGAGCGCTCGCTGCGCGGCGCCGCGCTGTGGGACGAGGTCAAGGACCGACTGGACGAGAGCGGGCTGGGGCTCTCCGGCGGCCAGATGCAGCGGCTGTGCATCGCCCGCGCGATCGCCGTCGAGCCCGAGATCATCCTGATGGACGAGCCGTGCTCGGCGCTGGACCCGATCGCGACGCTGAAGATCGAGGAGCTGATCTACGCGCTCAAGGAGCGCTACACGATCGTGATCGTCACCCACAACCTGCAGCAGGCCGCGCGGGTCTCGGACAAGACGGGATTCTTCTGGCTGGGCCGGCTGGTGGAGTACGAGCCGACGCCCGACATGTTCACCCGGCCCAAGGACAAGCTGACCGAGGACTACATCACGGGCCGGTTCGGATGACCCGGGGGGTGCGAGGCGGCGCCAGGACTCAGGGACGGTAGGGGGACATGGAGCGATATCACTTCGAAGAAGGGCTCGGCACCATCAAGCAGCGGCTGCTCAGCATGGGCGGCCACGTCGAGGAGCGCCTGACCGAGGCGGTCAAGGCGCTGATGGAGCGGCGCCAGGACCTCGCCGAGCGGGTGGCCCGCGGCGACCACGAGATCAACCAGCTCCAGATCGAGATCGACGACCGCTGCCTGAAGCTGCTGGCGCTGCAGCAGCCGATGGCCTCCGACCTGCGCTTCATCACCGCGGCGATGAAGATCAACGCCGACCTGGAGCGGATCGGCGACCAGGCCGTCAACATCGCCCAGAACGCGCTGAAGGTGATCAACCAGGCGCCGCTGCGGCCGCTGATCGACATCCCGCGGATGGCCGAGCTGGCGTTGCGCATGACGCGCGACGCGCTCGACGCCTTCGTTCGCCGCGACCCCGAGCTGGCCCGCCAGGTGCTGCTCCGCGACGACGAGGTCGACAACCTCAAGGACCACGTCTTCCGCGTGCTGCTGACCCACATGATGGCCGACCCGGGCACGATCGAGCGGGCGCTGGGCCTGATCCTGATCAGCCGCAACCTCGAGCGCATTGCGGATCACGCCACCAACATCGCCGAGGACGTGATCTTCCTGGTCGAGGCGCGAGACGTGCGCCACCAGAACCCGGAGGCCAAGGAGTGACCGTGGGCCAGGCCGAGCCGAGGAGTGCGCTGCCGGTTCGCCCGGCCGCCGCCGACAGCCGCAAGCGGGTGCTGCTGATCGAGGACGACCAGGACATCGCCGAGGCGATCAGCTACCAGCTCGAGCGCGTCGGGATGTGGGTCAAGTGGGCACGCACGGGCGAAGAAGGACTCGACTTCGCCCGCCGCGGTACGGATCTCGTGCTGCTCGACCTCAACCTGCCCGGCATGGACGGGCTCGAGGTGTGCCGGCTGATCAAGCGCCAGGCCTCGACGGCGCACGTGCCGATCATCATCGTCTCGGCCCGTGGCGACGAGGTCGACCGCGTGCTCGGGCTCGAGATGGGGGCCGAGGACTACGTCGTCAAGCCGTTCTCGCTCAAGGAGCTGGCCGCCCGCTGCCGGGTGGCGCTGCGGCGCGGCGAGCCCGGCGCGGACGAGGCGAAGGCCTACCGCGACGAGAACTTCGAGATCGAGTTCGACGCCTACGTCGTGCGCTACCGCGGCCAGGAGATCCGGCTCACCCAGAAGGAGTTCGAGATCTTCCGCTACCTGGTCGAACGCGCCGGCCGGGTGCTGACCCGCGAGCGCCTGCTGGAGCGGGTGTGGGGCTTCGAGAGCGACGTCGAGACGCGCAGCATCGACGCCCACATCCGGCGGCTGCGGCTCAAGCTCGGCCCCGCCCGCGACCACGTCGAGACCGTGGTCGGCCTCGGCTACCGCTTCCTCAAGGAGAGGTAGGATGGAGGCGGAGGACAGCTTGAGCGACAAGATCCCCGGCCGCAACGAACCCTGCCATTGCGGGTCCGGCAAGAAGTACAAGGCCTGCCACCTCGGCGCCGACGAGGCGAAGGCCCGCGAGGCGCGCGCGAAGGCGGAGGCCGAGGCCCCGGTCGAGCCGCCGGCCCCGGAGCCGACCGCCGCCGAGCGCAAGGCCGCCGAGCACAAGAAGCATGGCGGCGGCCCGCAGCCGTGGAAGCGCGGCCCCGCGGTCGCGGCGCGCACCTTCCAGGCCCCGCGCCGCAGCGGCAGCAGCTAGGAATCCGCTAGCTGCCGGGCGGGCGCTCCTGGCGCGCGCCGCCCGCTGCGCCGCCGAACAGGAACTCCTCCATCTGCTTCATCAGGAAGCGGCGGGCGGCCGGGTCGGCCAGGCTGAGCCCGTGGTGGTTCATCACGATCACCGCCTCGGTTTCCCACTGCTTCCAGGCCTCGGCCGAGATCTGCTCGTAGATGCGCTGGCCGAGCGCTCCGGAGAACGGGGGCTTGCCGAGGCCCGGCAGGCGGCGGCCCAGCCGCGCGCAGTCGACTTCGTGGACGTCGCTACCTTCCATCCGGACATTGTAGCGACGGCCTGGCGTCAGACGATGGCGCGAGCCACCCGCGGCGGCAGGAAGGCCAGCAGCCGCCCGCCCTCGAACCGCCCGTCGGGCAGCTCCAGCAGCGCGGCGCCGCCCTTCTTGAACGGCACCGACTCGCCGCCGCCGCCCAGTGCGTCCGCGAGCAGCCCGGACAGGTGCGGCTCGTGGCCCACCAGCACGATCAGGAAGCCGGGCGGCGCAACCCGCAGCGCAGCCTCGATCCCGCGCCGCTCGCCGCGGGCGAGCGCTTCGAGCGGCTGCGGCTTCGGTCCGCCGAAGGCGCGAGCCAGGACCTCGGCCGTCTGCGCGGCGCGCAGCAGCGGGCTGGTCAGCACTCGCCCGGGCTTCGGCAGCAGCCGCGCCAGCCCGGCTGCGGCGCGGGCGAAGCGCCTGCGGCCGCGCGGCGTGAGTGACCGCGCGTCGTCGGCGAGGCCGGGCGTGGCGCGGTCGACGGCGGTGGCGTGGCGGACCAGCAGGACCCGCATCTTCAGCTCCCCTCGCGGCTGGCGCCCATCGCGGCGAGCGCGCCGCGGACCAGCGGCACGGGCGCCAGCTCGAGGTAGGCGCCGTGGTGTTCGCGGCTGCGCTGTCCCGCGCGCTCGGCCAGGGCCAGGGCGGCCTTCGCCATCGCCCGGGCGCCGCGGGCCCCGTCGCGCAGCGCGTGCTGGCGCAGCAGCACCTCGAGCACGTGGGCGTCGTGCATCCGGCCCAGGCACTCCTGCACCTTCTTCAGCGCCAGCGCCGCGGCGCCGCCGCGGCCGGCGAGCGCGTCCTGGACCTCGGCCGCGTAGCGCAGGCGCTTGGCATGGATGCGGATGGCGTGGAGCGCGGCCGGCTCGTAGTCCGCGGCCAGCCGCTCGACGGCGGCCAGCATCTCGGCGCCGCGCTCGTCGCGCTGCACGCGCAGCCGGGCCAGCGCTCCCGCCATCGGCTCCGCGCCGCGCAGGATCAGCTTGCGCAGGTCGCGCCGCAGCAGCGCGATCTCGAGGTCGAGCAGGTCCTCCGCCATCCGCGCCTTGCGGCGGCGGCGGGCGTCGGCCAGGCGCTTGCGCAACGCCGTGGCTTCCGGGCTCGGCTGCTCTGCCCGCAACTCGTCGAGCAGCAGCAGGGCGACGTCGAGGTCGCGGCTGCCGGAGGCCGCGCGGCCGAGGTCGCGCAGCAGCCGCAACGCGCGTCGCGTCCGGCGCGACTCGGGCCGGCGGACCAGGACCGGCAGCGCGGCGCGCAGCCGGCGGCAGCCGACGCGCATGTCGTGAATCGCCGCCTCGTCGCCAGCCAGCCCCTTGGGCAGGGGCTTGAACAACTCGCGGAGCCGCTCGCGCAACAGGCGCAGCGGGCGATGGGAGGCGTCGGTGCGGTCCATGGGGCTCCGCTCGAGGAGAGGACAACGCTAGCACGCCCGCGCGGGGCGCGCACGGCAGCGGCCTCCTCTACAATTTGCGGGAAAGAGGGGCATGCTCCAGCCATGCGCGGGCCGAAGAAACGGACGCTGACCCCGAAGGCCAAGGCCGGCGCGCCCGCGCCGGAGCCGGAGCCCGTGCGCCCGTTCGCCGTGCTCGACATGGGGGCCTCGGCGCTGCGGCTGGTGGTCGCCGAGGCCGCGCCCGGTCAGCCGGCGCGGGTGCTGGAGGAAGCCTCGCGCGGCGTGCTGCTGGGCAAGGACACCTTCACCAGCGGCAAGCTCGGTGCCGCCAGCATCGAGGCGGCGGTGCGCACGCTCGAGGGTTTTCGCCGGATCATGGACACCTACGGCGTGGTCCGCTACCGCGCGGTGGCCACCTCCGCGGTGCGCGAGGCGCAGAACCGCGACACGTTCCTCGACCGCGTCCGGCTGCGGACCGGGCTCGAGGTCGAGGTGATCGACGGCTCCGAGGAGAACCGCCTCACCTACATGGCCGTGCGCGAGCGGCTGAAGGACCACGAGAGCCTGGCCGCCGACGGCGCGCTGATGCTCGAGGTGGGCGGCGGCAGCGCCGACCTCTCGTTCCTGTGCAAGGGCGAGCCGACCCACTCCGGGACCTTCGCCCTGGGCTCGATCCGGCTGCGCCAGAACCTGCTGTCGTGGAACGTCGGCCACGAGCAGCGGCTGCGACTGCTGCGCCGCCACGTGCACAACGTGGTCGAGGACATTCGCCGCGAGGTGCCGCTCGGGCAGGCCCTGCACGTGATCGTGCTGGGCGGCGATGCCCGCTTCGCGGCCTCGCAGGTGCTGGGCGAGGACCTGCCGAAGGAGGGCGTGGTCACGGTCGCCCGCGACGCGTTCCTCGCCTTCGCCGACGAGACCGCGGCGCTCGACGACGAGCAGGTGGCGGAGCGCTTCCGGCTCAGCCCGACCGAGGCGGAGACGCTGGTGCCGGCGCTGGTCGCCTACCGCGCGCTGATCGCCGAGACGGCGGCGACCACGATCGTCGTGCCCGAGGCCTCGCTGCGCTCCGGGCTGGTGCTCGACCTGGCCCGCTCCGAGGACGGGCTCGGCATCGAGTCCTTCCGCAAGCAGGTGCTGGCCAGCGCCGCCGCGCTCGGCGAGCGCTACCACTACGACACCGCCCACGCCCGCGCCGTCGCCTCGCTCGCCACCCGGCTGTTCGACGACCTGCGCGCGGAGCACGGCCTGTCGGACCGCGACCGGCTGCTGCTGGAGGTGGCGTCGCTGCTCCACGACGTCGGCATCTACGTGAGCCTGAAGGGCCACCACAAGCACTCCTGGTACCTGCTCTCGGTGTCCGAGATCTTCGGCCTGTCCCGCGACGACATGGCCGTGGTCGCCAACGTCGCCCGCTACCACCGGCGGGCGACGCCGCAGAAGTCGCACCTGCCGTACATGGCGCTCGACCGCGAGACCCGGGTCGCGGTCAACAAGATGGCGGCGCTGCTGCGGGTGGCCAACGCGCTCGAGTCCGACCACCTGCAGAAGGTCAAGGACGTCAAGGTGCGCACCGAGGACGACACCTGGGTGCTCGAGGTCGAAGGCGCGGGCGACCTGACGATGGAGCGGCTGGCGGCGATCGCCCGCTCCGACTTCCTGACCGAGGTGTTCGGTCGCCGCGTCACCGTGCGCGAAGGGGGTCGCTCGTGAAGAAGCCCGTCAAGTCCTCCCGCAAGCGCAACAAGGAGCCCGAGCTGTTCCTGAACCGCGAGCTGTCGTGGCTCGCGTTCGACACCCGGGTGCTGGAGGAGGCCGAGGACGCCGCGGTGCCGCTGCTCGACCGGCTGCGCTTCGCGATCATCGTCGGCACCAACTTCGACGAGTTCGTGATGGTGCGGGTGGCGGGCCTGAAGCACGCGGTGATGGAGGGCGACGTCGCCCCGGACCTGGCCGGGCTGACGCCGTCCCAGCAGTTGCAGCAGATCGGCGAGCGCGCCCACGAGCTGGTGTCGCGGCTGTACCAGGTGCTGAAGGCGGAGCTGCTGCCGGCGCTCGCGGAGCGCGGCGTGCGGATCGTCTCGGCGGCCGAGCTGGAATCGCCGGCGCGCGCGGCGCTGGCCCGCCACTTCCGCGACGAGGTGCTGCCGGGGCTGACGCCGCTGGCGATCGACGCCTCGCGGCCCGTCCCGCTGCTGGCCAGCCTGTCGCTGAACATCGCCGTGCTGCTGTCGCCCGCCGAGGGCGAGGACGACCTGCGGCTGGCGGTGGTCCAGGTGCCGGCCAAATTGCCACGGCTGTCGCGGCTGATCGGCGAGAGCAACAGCTACGTGCTGCTGGAGGACGAGATCCGCAGCGAGCTGCAGGTGCTGTTCCCCGGCCAGGGCGTGCTGGAGGCGGTGCCGTTCCGGCTCGCCCGCGACTCCGAGCTGGACCTCGACGACGAAGGCGGCCGAGACTACCTGCAGGTGCTCGAGGAGGAACTGAAGAAGCGCCGGCGCAGCCTCGTGGTGCGGCTGGAGGTCGAGGCCGGCGCCACCGACGCGCTCGTCTCGCGGCTCGCCGCTCGTCTCGGCGTCGACGCGACGGACGTCTACCGGGTGCCCGGCCCGCTCGACCTGCGCGCGTTCCTGCCGCTGGTCGACCTGCCCGCGCTGGAGGACCTGCACGAGGCGCCGCGCAAGGCGCTGCCCGTGCTCGACGGTCCCGAGCGCGAGCGCATCTTCGATACGCTCGAGCAGCGCGACGTGCTGCTGCACAACCCGTACGAGTCGTTCGACCCGGTGATCGACCTGCTGGAGCGGGCAGCCGCCGACCCCGACGTGCTGGCGATCAAGCAGACGCTGTACCGCACGAGCGGCGACTCGCCGGTGGTCAAGGCGCTGATGGCGGCGGCGGAGCAGGGCAAGCAGGTGACGGTGCTGGTCGAGCTGACGGCCCGCTTCGACGAGCAGAGCAACATCCGCTGGGCGCGGCGGCTGGAGGAGGCGGGCGCCCACGTGATCTACGGCATCCGCGGCTACAAGACCCACGCCAAGATGGCGCTGGTCGTGCGCCGTGGCCGCAGCGGCATCCGCCGCTACGTCCACCTCGGCACCGGCAACTACAACGACAAGACCGCCCGGCTCTACACGGACTTCGGCCTGATGACCGCCGACCCGGCGATCGGCGAGGACGCCTCGGCCTTCTTCAACGTGCTGACCGGCTACTCCGACCCGCCGATGATGAAGAAGCTGGTGATGGCACCGACCCGGCTGCGCGAGCGCCTGCTGCAACTGGTCGAGCGCGAGCGGCGCCGCGCCCAGGCCGGCCAGCCCGGGCTGATCCGCGCCAAGATGAACGCGCTGGTCGACGAGGACCTGATCCGCGCGCTGTACGAGGCGTCGCAGGCGGGCGTGAAGGTGAAGCTCAACGTGCGCGGCGTGTGCTGCCTGCGGCCGGGGCTCAAGGGCGTCTCCGACAACGTCGAGGTGTGCTCGATCGTCGACCGCTACCTCGAGCATGCGCGGGTGTTCCACTTCCACAACGGCGGCGACGACGAGGTCTACATGTCGTCCGCCGACTGGATGCCGCGCAACCTCGACCGCCGGATCGAGCTGCTGTTCCCGGTCGAGTCGAAGGACCCGCGACAGAAGGCGCTGCAGGCGCTCGACCGGCTGTTCGAGGACAACGTCAAGTCGCGCTGGCTGCAGGCCGACGGCACGTACAAGCGGCGGCGGCCCGCGAAGGGCGAGGACCCGGTGCGGGCCCAGGACGCGATCTACGCCGATCTCCAGCGCAGCGTGGCGAAAGCCCGCGCCGGCGAGGTCGTCGCCTTCGAGCCGCTCACCTCTCCGGAGGGGTGAAGCCGGCCAGCGCCGCGAGCGAATCGGGCGAGACGAGCCGCAGTTCGACGGCATTCGTCAGGCCTTCAGCTCGGACTTCCGGGAGGGTCAGCACGTCGGCGAGCACGAGCGCCGCGGCATGCGCCGCGCCGGCCCAGCGCTGCCGCTCGCGCCGCTCGAGGCTGAGCAGTGTGAGCTCGTCGCCGCGGAGGCCGTGTACGAACGCCCGCGCGAACGGCACGACGGCGTGGGCGTGGGTCAGGACCAGGACCAGCGAATCGTCCGGCAGCGCCCGGAGGGCCCGCTCGCATGTCGGCGCCGCCGCGAGGTGGAGCGTCTCGACCTGCGTGCCGGCGGCGCGGCGTTCGACCACGGCCCGATGGTAGGGAAGGGTGGCGATCAGATCGTCGCAGCTCGTGGACGGATCCAGGTCGTCGAGGGTCCGAGCGACCACGGGAACCCGCAGGCCCTGCGCAAGCTCCGCGGCGATCAGCTCGGCCATGGCGAGCGTGGTGTCGGCGACGACGAGCCGGCGTACGGCCGGCCGCCCGGCCCACTCCTGCGCGGCCGCGACCAGCCGCTGGCGCGAGTGGCCCTGTCGGACCAGTTCGTCGAGGGCGCGGGCGCAGGCCGCTTCGGCATCGACCGCGGTCGCGGTCGGCGGCGACGCGACGAACAGGCCAGCGCCAGGCCGGGCGACGACGCGCCCCGTGGCCTCCAGGCAGCGATAGGCGTCGCCGACAGTGCGGGTGCTCAGCTTCAGGGACCGAGCCAGAGCACGGACGCTGGGCAGCGGGGCTCCCGGCGCGAGCACCCCGCCGACCGCCCGGGTGTACACCGACTTCGGGCTGATGACGGCCGACAGCGCGGCGTGGCCCGCTCTCCGGAGGGGTGAAACCGGCCAGCGCCGCGAGCGAATCGGGCGAGACGAGCCGCCTCGACAGCCGCCAGCTTTGCTGCCCTGCCTGCGCTACCCATTCGCAGTATCGGATATTTAGTGATAGAGTTTCGCAGTGCGGAGATTCATACTCGCGCGAGATGCCGATAGGTGATCAGTTTTCGCAGCCGGTGACGTCCTTTCGCGGGCGTAGCCTCCCGGAGCCCGCGGTCCTGACAGGGTACGCCGCCCTCACTCATCGCTACGCCCTGAAGCTCCCGTTGCCGTCTCGGCTCGCGGCGATCACCGCCCGGCATCACCCTCGCTCGACTCCAGCCTGGCTGCTGCTGACGCCCCGTCACCAGCCGGACCCGACTCTCGCGGGTGAACTCGTCTTCGCGCTGAAGTGGGAGGGGGTCGACCTCGCCGTTCTCGCGGCGCTCTTCAAGTCCGTCCCGGCCGGCGAGATCGCCGCCATCGTGCGCGCGACGCCGACCGGCGGGTTCGCACGCAGGATCTGGTTCCTCTACGAGTGGCTGACCGGCCGCGAGCTGGACGTCGACCCTCCGGGCAAGGTGCGGACCGTCGCCGTGGTGGACCCCGGCCTGCAAGTGGCTGCCGAACGCGCCACCCCGTCGCCCCGTCACCGCGTCGCCGACAACCTGCCGGGCACCCGGCGTTTCTGTCCGATGGTCCGGCGGACACCGGCGATCGATGCCGCCGTGGCGGTGCGGTATGACCGGCGCGCGAGAGAGGTCCTCGGCCGCGTTCACGGCGACCTGGTCGCTCGCGCGGCGGCGTTCCTGCTCCTGAACGACTCGAAGTCGTCGTTCGCCATCGAGGGCGAGCGGCCGTCGGGTGCGCGTGCCGCGCGTTGGGCCGAGGCGATCGGAGAGGCTGGGACACAGCGCTTGACCCTGGCCGAGCTCGAGCGGCTGCAACGCATCGTGATCGGCGACGCGCGATTCGTCCCTCTCGGCCTGCGGCGCGAAGGAGGGTTCGTCGGCAGCCATGACCGGCTGACGAAGGAACCCATCCCCGACCACGTGAGTGCTCGCCCCCAGGACCTCCAGGATCTCGTCGCCGGCATCGTCGACTACGCGGAGCGGGCGCTCGCCGGCGGCGTGGACGCGGTGAGCGCGGCGGCCGTCATCGCGTTCGGCTTCGTCTACGTGCACCCGTTCGTGGACGGGAACGGCCGGCTGCACCGTTGGCTCATCCACCAGGTCCTGGCGGCGGCGGGCTACAACCCACCTGGGCTCGTCTTCCCGGTGAGCGCCGCCATCCTGCGTCGGCTGGAGGACTACCGCCGCGTGCTCGAGTCGTACTCGGCGCCGCTGCGGTCGTTCATCGACTGGCGGGCCACCGAGGACGGCAACGTCGAGGTGCTGAACGAGACGGCCGACTACTACCGCTACTTCGACGCCACGCCCCACGCCGAGTTCCTCTACGAGGCCGTCGCTCAGACCGTCGAGCGCGACCTTCCGGACGAGGTGCGTTTTCTGGAGGCCTTCGACCGATTCGCCTCAGGCCTCCAGGAAGTCGTGGAGATGCCGAACCGGCAGATCGAACGCTTGCGCGGATTTCTCGAGCAGGGCAGCGGGCGCCTCTCGAAGCGGGCGCGCGATCAGGAGTTCGCGGCGCTCACCGACGCGGAGGTCGAGCGCGTCGAGAACCTGTACGCCCGCTGCTTCGGACCGCCGGCGTCGCCGCTCACCTCTCCGGAGGGGTGAAGCCGGCGAGTTCCGAGCGCTCGCGTTCGGCGGCCAGGAACTCGAGCACGTCGGCGATCGCGTCCGGCGACTTCAGCAGGTTCTTCGACAGCTCGGAGGCGCGGACGAGCGTCAACTCCGCGTCGCGGCGTGGCTCGACCAATGCCGTGCGCATGGCGTCGAGGCCCTCGCGCAGGTGGTAGAGCAGCTCGAACACCACCAGGAAGCGCTCCCAGGTGGAGACCGCGCGCAGGTGCCGCTCGCCTTCGACCTGGCCGCCGATCAGGCCCCGCAGCACGTGCTCGAGCGCGGGCTCATGCGGATGGGCCGCCAGCAGCAGCAGCGCGTTGCGGCAGATCTGGCCGGAGAGCGTGCGCAGCACCAGCCGCGGCACGCCCGCGCCCATCGCGTCGCGGATCAGGGTCGCGGGGTACTCGGTGACGGTCGTGCCGTCCTCGACCGCGATCACGCTGGCCGAGCGCACCACCGCCCGCGCTTCGCCGAGCGCCAGCAGCGCGGCCTCGCCGAGCACCATCTTCGGGTACATGATCCCGACCAGCCGGCGGTCGGTCCACACTCCGAGCTTGCCGCCGTCGACGACCGCCATGCGGTCCGCCGGCTCACCCTGTTTCCACAGGATGTCGCCCTTGGCCAGTTTCCGGGATTGCATGGGCCGGGATTGTAGACGCGGAGCGCCTAGACTGCGCTCCGTGTTTCCCGAGGACCCAACTCTCGCGCCCGAGGAGCAAGCCGCGTTGCTGGAGGCGCGGCGGCTGTTCGAGGCCGGGCTCTACTTCGAGTGCCACGACGTGCTCGAGGAGGCGTGGGCGGGGCACCGCGGGCCCGCGCGGGAAACGCTCCAGGGGCTGATCCAGTCGGCCGTGGCCTTCTACCACCTGGGCAACGGCAACCGGTCGGGGGCGCGCAGCCTGCTCGCGCGAGCGCTGGCGCGGCTGGCACCGTACCCGGCCCACACCCTGGGCCTCGACATCGAGGATCTGCGCGGGCAGCTGAAGGCCTGGGATGCGCGTTTGCAGGACGCCACGGAGATCACGGCGGAGGAGTGGGCCGCGGCGCGGCCCACGTGGCGCACGGCGTCCTAATCGCCGTGGCCGCGCGGAGCGCTACCCGTACCGGCCCTCGATGTACTCCGCGGTCCGCGTCTCGCGCGGGCTCAGGAACAGGTCCGCGGTCCGCGCGTGCTCGATCACCTTGCCGAGCAGCATGAAAATGCACTCGTCGCTGGCCCGCCGGGCCTGGGCCATGTTGTGGGTGACGATCACGATCGTGTAGCGGCCGCGCAGCTCGAACATCAGCTCTTCGATCGCCCGCGTGCCCTCGACGTCGAGCGCGGAGCACGGCTCGTCCATCAGGATGATGTCGGGCTTGAGCGGCAGCAGGCGGGCGATGCACAGCTTCTGCTGCTGCTCGAGTTGCAGCGTCGTCGCCCGGTCGTGGAGCCGGTCCTTCAGGTCCTTCCACAGCCCGACCTCGGTCAGCGCCCGCTCCACCGCCTCGTCGAGTGCCGCTCGCTTCAGCTCGCCGCGCGGGCTGTGGATGCGCAGGCCGAAGACGACGTTCTCGTAGACCGAGATCGGCAGCGGGTTGGGGCGCTGGAAGACCATGCCGACGGCCTTGCGCAGCTCGATCAGCGAGACGTCGGGGTCGTAGATGTTCTTGCCCAGCACCCGGATCTCGCCCTGGGTGCGCACGTACGGGTAGCGCTCGTTGACGCGGTTGAAGCAGCGCAGCAGGGTGGTCTTGCCGCAGCCGCTGGGGCCGATCAGCGAGGTGATGCGGCCGGCCTCGATCCGCACGTTGACCTCGTACAGCGCCTGGAACGCGCTGTACCAGAGGTCGAGCCGGCGGGTTTCGATCGCGAGTCCTTCGGTCGTGCTCATCCGAACGCGCCGTTCACGTAGTCGAAGGTCTGGCGGTTGCCGGGGCGGGGCGAGAAGACGACCTCGTTGCGGTCGATCTCCACGACCCGACCGTTCAGCATGAACATGGTCCGGTCCGCCAGTCGCCGCGCCTGCTGGGTCAGGTTGGTGACCAGCACGATGCTGATTTCCTGCTTCAGCTCCTTCAGCACGTCCTCGATCCGCATCGTCGTCACCGGATCGATCGCGATCGAGAACTCGTCGAGGCACAGCACTTCCGGCTGGTGTGACAGCGCGCGGGCGATGGTCAGCCGCTGCTGCTGGCCGCCGGAGATGGCGGTGCCGAGCGAGTCGAGCCGGTCCTTGACTTCGTCCCACAGCGCGGCCTGGCGCAGGCAGCGCTCGACCAGCGCGTCCAGCTCGTGGCGGTCGCTCATGCCGGCGCAGCGCGGCGCGAAGGCCACGTTGTCCCAGATGGTGAGCGGCAGCCCGACCGGCAGCGGCGCCACCATCCCGATCTTGCGGCGCAGCGCGTGGACGTCGCGCATCCGCGACACGTCTTCGCCGTCGACGCGCACGGTGCCGCTCATCTGCGCCCCGGGCACCAGTTCCAGCGTGCGGTTGAGGCAGCGCAGCAGCGAACTCTTGCCCGACTGCGCGGGCCCGATCACGCCCAGGATCTCGTGACTGCGCACGTCGAAGGAGATGCCGTGGATGACCTCCTTCGAGCCGTACGCGACCCGCAGGTCGCTGACCTCGATCCGCGGCGGCGGGGTGGCGGCGCTCACCATCGCTTGCGGCCCCGCAGCCAGACCCGCAGCGTGACCGCGGCGGCGTTGACCAGCAGCACCGAGCCCAGCAGCACGACCGCGGTGGCGTAGGGGATCGCCTCCTTGACGTTCGGCACCTGGGTGGCCACGGTGTAGAGATGCATGGACAGCGCCATGCACTGCTCGTCGAGGCG
>JAMPXO010000243.1 GCA_023701125.1 Vicinamibacteria bacterium
CGGAGCAGGCTTTCGAGTGGCTCGACGCACCGGTCGTGCGCGTCGCCCCGCCTGACACGCCGGTGCCCTACTCCCCCACCCTCGAGGGCTACTTCCTCCCCAACGTGGACAAGGTCGCCGAGGCGATCCGAGCGCTCGCCGAGTACTGACGCGTTCTTCCGGCCGGCGGAGGAATACAATCGCCGCCGGGGCCCCCCATGATCTGCCAGCAGTGCGGAGGCGACCGGCCCGCCTCGGAGAGCTGCCCCCGTTGTGTGCCGCCCGCGGAGCTGTCGGCCCTGGAAACGGCGATCAAGCCCCAGCCGCGGCCCGACTCCACGGGAAAGGCGGCCGATCTGCCGCTGCCTGCCACGGGCCGCTTCGCGCCCGGCACCGTGCTCGGCCGCCGCTACCGCATTGCCGGGCCGCTGGGGCGCGGCGGCATGGGCGAGGTGTTCAAGGCCGAAGACCTGCGGCTGGGGCAGACCGTCGCGCTCAAGTTCCTGCCCGAGTCGCTGACCGGGCAGCCGGCGGCGCTGGCCCGCCTGCAGTCCGAGGTGAGGCTGGCGCGCGAGGTCACCCACCCCAACGTGTGCCGGGTGCACGACCTGGCCGAGGCCGACGGCCTGACCTTCCTCTCGATGGAGTACGTCGACGGCGAGGACCTCGCCTCGCTGCTGCGGCGGATCGGCCGCCTGCCGGCCGACAAGGCCGTCGAGATCGCCCACCAGATGTGCTCCGGCCTGGCGGCGGCGCACGCGCGGGGCGTGCTCCACCGCGACCTGAAGCCGGCCAACGTGATGCTCGACGGCCGCGGGCACGTGCGCCTCGCCGACTTCGGCCTGGCGGGCGTCGCCGGCGCGATCCCGGGTCACGAGGTCGCCTCGGGCACGCCCGCGTACATGGCGCCGGAGCAGGGCGGCGGCCGCGGCGTCTCGGAGCGCAGCGACATCTACGCCCTCGGGCTCGTGCTGTACGAGGTCTTCACGGGCCGCGCGGCCTTCGCGGGACGCACCCGGGCCGAGCTGTTGCTCGCCCATCAGGAGTCGCGCCCCACGCCGCCGTCGAGCCTCGTCCCCGACCTGGACCCCGCGGTGGAGCGCGTCATCCTGCGCTGCCTCGAGAAGGACCCGTCGGCGCGGCCCGCGTCGGTGCTGGCCGTCGCCGCGGAATTGCCCGGGGGCGACTTCCTGGCGGCGGCGCGGGCGGCCGGCGAGACGCCCTCGCCCGACATGGTCGCCGCGGCGGGTGGAAAGGGCGCGCTGGCGCCGTCGCGAGCCGTGGCCCTGCTGCTCGCCGCCCTGTCGCTGCTGGCCTGCGCATACGGCATCCGCCACGTGACGAAGGGCGAGCTGGTGCAGTGGGTCCCGCTCCCGCTCGGCCCCGACGTGCTCGCCGATCGCGCGCGCGGCGCGTTGGCGCGACTCGGCTGGGACGCCGAGCCGCTGGATCGGAGCTGGGGCTTCGACTACGACGAGCCGTTCGTGGACTTCGTGCGCGAGCGGCTCGCCGAGGCGCCCACGGAGTCCCCGCCCTTCGAGGCGCTCTGGCCGTCCCCGATCCACTTCTGGTATCGCGAGGGCTCGCTGTTCCGGCCCCAGAACCGGTGGGGCCGCGTCTCCGAGACCGACCCGACACCGGTGGCCGGCGAGCGCCTGCTGCGCCTCGGGCCCGGGGGCCGGCTCCAGGCGCTGCGCGTCTTCGCGGACCGGGCCACGGCGTGGCCGGCCGCGGTCGAGCCCGACTGGCAGCCGCTGTTCGACGCCGCCGGTCTCGACCGGGCGACCTTCACGGCGGTCGAGCCACGCTGGGTCTCGCCCGTGCCGGCGGATCGCCAGGCGGCGTGGGAGGGGCCACTGGCTCCGTGGCCCGGAGCCCGCGTGAGGATCGAGACCTCGGCCCTCGGCGGCCGCCCGGTGTCGTTCGAGGCGATCGGCCCCTGGAATACGCCGGTCCCCGCCGTTCGGACCACGTCCAGCGTCGGAGCCGGCATCCTCGGCCTGAGCGCCGCCATGCTGGCGGGGTCGGCCTGGCTGGCCCGGCGCAACTTGCGGCTGGGGCGGGGAGACCGCACGGGAGCCCGCCGGCTGGCGAGCTTCCTGTTCACCGTCGTGTTGCTGCAGTGGCTCTTCGGAGCCAGCCACGCGTCGTCGTTCCCGCTCGAGTGGCGCCTGTTCGTGCGGGCTGTCGGCTACGCCCTCTTCGACGCGCTCACGATGTGGCTCTACTACCTGGCGATCGAGCCTTACGTGCGACGCCTCTGGCCGGAGTCGATCGTCTCCTGGAGCCGGCTGCTCGCCGGCCGCCTCGACGACCCTCTGGTCGGACGAGACATCCTGATCGGGCTGTCGTGCGGGTGCCTGTCGCTGTGCCTCGCGGCCGCGTTTGCCGCGTCGCCGACCCTGTTCGGGGACCCGATCCGGCTGTCGACTCACCCCGCGCTCGCCGCCCTGGCCGGCCACCGCCACCTGCTCGCGGCGCTGTTCGCGGTGCCCACGTTCGCGCTGCAGCTCTCCCTGCTCTACCTGACCCTGTTCCTGTTGCTGCGGGTCACGCTCGGCAATGCCTGGCTCGCGGGAACGGTGTCCGCCGCGGCCGCCTCGGTCTCCGGGATCGGCATGCTGCGGTTCTGGTTCGGGCCCACCAACGCCGTCGACTGGCTGGTGCTGCTGGTGAGCACCGCGCTGCTCGTGGGCCTCGTCGCCCGCTTCGGGCTGCTGGCGATGATCGTGGCCTACGTCCCCTCGGGCTTCGCCTTCAGCGGAGCGTCGCCGAGCTACGACCTGGGCGCCTGGACCGCGGGAGCGTTCCTGCTCCCGCCGGTCGTCCTGCTCGCGCTCGCCGCCTGGGGCTTCCGGACCGCCCTGGCCGGCCAGCCGCTGCTGCGCTCCGACCTCTGATGGCCCCTCCTCACACGAACAGGCGCAGGCCCTCGAAGTGCTGGCGGTAGAAACCCTCGTCGCGGGTGAGCAGGGCGTCGGCCTGGCCCCGCGCGTGGGCCCCAATCAGGAAGTCGGCCACGACGCGCGACCGCCCCACGCCGCGTGAGGTCTCCCGGCTTTGCTTCCAGAGCCGTCCCGCCTCGGCCGCGGAAGTGGCGGCAAGCGGATCGAAGCGCACGCCGAGTGCCTCCATCGCGGAGTGGAAGGCCGC
>JAMPXO010000244.1 GCA_023701125.1 Vicinamibacteria bacterium
CTCCAGGAGAAGGTGGATGCCCTGGGACGCAACCAGGCCGACGCGGGTGAAAAGGTCCGGGAGGCGCTGGGCGGCGTGCAGCCCCAGGACGTCGCGAACTACTGCGCCGACGTCTGGCAGCGCTGGGCGATATTCATGGACATCCTGCGCAGGCGCGGCAACACCTTCGTGCAGCACACGGCAGAGGGATGCCCCCCCGTCCTCGTCTACGACTTCGACGTGGTCATCGACGGCATGACGCTCGAGCGCCCGGTGAACTACTCGCTCGTGGCCATCCATCCGCCCAAGGGCGTGAAGGTCCGGCAGGACGGCCGCCCCTACATCATCGTCGACCCGCGCGCCGGCCACGGCTCCGGCATCGGCGGGTTCAAGAACGAGAGCGAGGTCGGCGTCGCCCTGCACGCGGGGCACCCGGTGTACTTCTGCATCTTCGCGACCCAGCCGGCGCCGGGCCAGACGCTGGCCGACGTCACGCGGGCCGAGGCGGACTTCGTGCGCGAGGTCCGCCGCCGCCACCCCCGCAGCCCCAAGCCCGTGATCATCGGCAACTGCCAGGGCGGCTGGGCCGCGATGCTGCTCGCCGCCTCCAACCCGGATTTGGCGGGCCCCGTGGTGGTCAATGGCGCGCCGCTTTCCTACTGGGCCGGCACGCGCGGCAAGAACCCGATGCGCTACGTCGGCGGCATCGTCGGCGGCGTGACACCCGCGCTCCTCATGGCGGACCTCGGCAACGGCCGCTTCGACGGCGCGAACCTGGTGCTCAACTTCGAGAACCTGAACCCCGGCAACAGCCTGTGGGAGAAGTACTACGACGTCTTCGCCGACGTCGAGGGCCAGGCCGAGCGCTACCTCGACTTCGAGCGCTGGTGGTCCGGCTTCTACTTCATGAACGAGGCCGAGATCCGCTGGATCGTCGAGAACCTGTTCGTGGGAAACCGGCTCGCCCACGGCGGCGCCCAGCTCGACCCGCGCCTGCACATCGACCTGCGCAGCATCCGCGCGCCCATCATCGTGTTCGCCTCGCACGGCGACAACATCACGCCGCCGCCGCAGGCGCTCAACTGGATCTCCGACCTCTACGCGAGCGTCCAGGAGATCAAGGCGAGGGGGCAGCGCATCGTCTACACGATCCACGACAAGGTCGGCCACCTGGGCATCTTCGTCTCCTCGTCGATCGCGCAGAAGGAGCACCGGGAGATCGTCTCGACGCTGAAGGCCATCGAGGCGATGGCGCCGGGGCTCTACGAGATGAAGATCGAGGACGTCGAGGGCGAGGGGCTCGAGAGGCGCTACGCGATCTCGTTCCACGAGCGCACGATCGACGACATCCTCGCGCTCGACGACGAGCGCGGCGACGAGCGGCCGTTTGCCGCCGTGTCCCGGCTCTCCCGGATCGCCGCGGAGGCCTACGAGCTCACGTTGAGGCCCTTCGTGCGCGCGACGTCCAACGAGGCCACGGCGCGCGTGCTGGCCGACACGCAGCCGCTGCGGCTGCAGCGCACGCTGCTCAGCGACCGCAACCCGTTCATGGCGACGGTTCCCGGCATCGCGGACATGGCCCGCGCCAACCGGATCCCGAACGGCAAGGAGAACCCGCTCTACCGGCTCGAGAAGATGAACGCCGGGCTCATCACGCAGTGGCTCGACCTCGGCCGGGACCTGCGCGACGCCGCCACCGAGATGCTCTTCTTCGCGACCTATTCCTCGCCCTGGATGCGCGAGATGGCATCCTCCGAGCCAGGCAAGATCAGCGAGGTCGCCGGGACGGACCTGCGCTCGCTCAACGAGGTGAGCCTCGCGCTCGACAACATCGAGCGCGGCGGCTACCCCGTGGCGGTGATCCGCATGCTGATCCTGCTGGCGCACGCGCGCAGGTCCGTGCGGCGCGACCGCCTCGAGCGGTCCAACGAGCTGCTTTCCACCAAGGAGCCCTTCGCTTCGCTGGGCCCCACCACGCGGTCGCGGATCATCCACGAGCAGGGCCTGATCGTCGAATTCGAGCCCGGCCTCGCGCTCGCCACGCTGCCGGCGCTGGTGCCCGCCATGGCGGACCGGCGGCGCGCGATCCGGGAATGCGAGTTCGTCCTCGGCGCGTCCGCGGAGATGAACGACGACACCCGCGACATGCTCGACCGCATCAGGAAGACCCTGGACGTCGAGGACGAGCGCCCCAGGACGCGCCGCGCTCCTGCACGCAAGCGCTCGCGCGCGGCCTCGCGGGCCTGAAGCGCCGGAGCAGCGGCAGCCGGCTGCACGGCGATATGCGCGGCAGCGTACAGAACCCGCCCGTCACTTCGAATAGCCTGCACGAGGACAGGACGTGCCCGTGCCGATGCGTGGGCGCGTCCGCTCCTATCCAGTCGAAGCATTCCCCTCCTGCGGAGTTCCGGACGAACCATGGCCAGCGCGCCTGCAACCAAGCAGCCAACCGCCGCGACGCAAGTCCCGCCGGCGGTTGCCGTCAGCGGCGACGGCGACCGGCTTGCGCTGGCGGGCACGCTCGACCGCGTCACGCTCGCCGAGGCCCGGACGGCCTTCAGGAAGTGGGCCCGGAAAGGGTCTTCGCGTTCCCTTGACATCGCCGGGCTCGAAAGCCTGGACACGCCGGGCGCCCTGTTCCTGTGCGGGCTGCGCGACAAGGGCGTGGAACTCACGGGCATCCGCGACGAGCACCGGTCGCTGCTCGATCTCATCTGCGGGCTCGAGCTCGAGCCGTTGCCGAAAGTCCGCGCCACCCCCCGCTGGCGCCAGATCCTCATCGAGATCGGCAAAGGCGCGCACGACGCCAGGCGCGAAGCGTTCGACATCGTGAGCTTCGTCGGCCGCGCGGCGACCTGGACCGCCGGCGCCCTGGTTCACCCCGGCCGCCTGCGCCCGGCCTCGATCTCGCGGCACGTGGCCGAAACCGGCATTCATGCGCTGCCCATCATCGGCCTCATGGCCGTCATGATCGCGATCGTCCTCGGCTACCAGGGCGTGGCCCAGCTGCGCCCGTTCGGCGGCGAGGACTACACCATGAACCTGGTGGCGGTGTCGGTGCTGCGCGAGATGGGCGTGCTGATCACGGCCATCATGGTGGCCGGCCGCTCGGGGTCGGCCTTCGCCGCCGAAATCGGCGTCATGCAGAC
>JAMPXO010000129.1 GCA_023701125.1 Vicinamibacteria bacterium
CCTCCCGTGGCGACCGAAGCTGCCGTTCGTACCGAGCGTACCCTCCCGAACAACGACGAAGCGGAGCGCACCGTGCTCGGTGCGATCCTGGTCGACGACCAGGCGTTCAACTCCGCCGCCGAGATCCTCAATCGCGACGACTTCCACCGCGAGGGCCACCGCCGCATCTTCGACGCGATGGCCGCGCTCTCCGAGAAGAGCCAGCCGATCGACCTGGTCACCCTCAAGGACGAGTTGCACCGCGCCGCCGCGCTCGAGGCTTCCGGTGGCGCCGCGTATCTCGCGGGCCTGCTCGACGGCGTGCCGCGGCTCACCAACGTCGCGCACTGGTCGCGGATCATCAAGGAGAAGTCGATCCTCCGGAAGCTGATCCACGCCAGCCAGGCGATCGCCCAGGAGGCGTGGGAGGGCGAAGACGACACCGCGCTGATCCTCGACCGCGCCGAGAAGCGGATCTTCGACCTGGCCGAGAACCGCATCCGCCAGGGCTTCGTCGGCATCCACGAGGTCGTCAAGGAGAGCTTCCGCACGATCGACCAGCTCGCCCAGTCGAAGGAGCTGGTGACCGGCGTGCCGACCGGCTTCGTCGACCTCGACGAGCGCACGTCGGGCCTGCAGAAGGGCGACCTGGTGATCGTCGCGGCGCGGCCCGCGATGGGCAAGACCGCGCTCTGCCTCAACATCGCCCAGTACGCCTCGCGCGCCACCGGCGACGCGGTCGGCGTGTTCTCGCTGGAGATGTCGAAGGAGCAGCTCGTGCTGCGCATGCTGTGTTCCGACGCCCGCGTCGACTCGCACCGGCTGCGCACCGGCAACCTGCAGGAGAAGGATTGGGCGCGGCTGGCCAAGGCCTACGCCGACCTCTCCGCGTGCCGCATCTACATCGACGACTCGGCCAGCGTGACGCCGCTCGAGATGCGCGCCAAGTGCCGGCGGCTGAAGGCCGAGCACGGCCTCGGCCTGGTCATCGTCGACTACCTGCAGCTCGTCACCGGCTCGGGCCGGATCGAGAATCGCCAGCAGGAAATCTCGAGCATCAGTCGCTCGCTGAAGGGGCTGGCCAAGGAGCTGGAGTGCCCGGTGATCGCGCTGTCGCAGCTCTCGCGCGCGCCGGAGGCCCGCACGGACAAGCGGCCGCAGCTCTCGGACCTGCGCGAGTCGGGCGCCATCGAGCAGGACGCGGACATCGTGATGTTCATCTACCGCGAAGAGGTCTACAAGCCCGACCCGGAGAACCAGGGCGTGGCCGAGATCATCATCTCGAAGCAGCGCAACGGCCCGATCGGCACCGTCAAGCTGGCGTTCCTCAAGGAATTCACCCGCTTCGAGAACCTGGCGGGCGTGTGACCGCCGCCGCCGCTGCGCTCGCGCGGCTGCGGCCGACCCGGGCGCTGGTCGACCTCGACCGCATCGCCGCCAACTACCGCGCGCTCGCGAGCTTTGCCCGCATCCCGCTGGTTGGCGTCGTCAAGGCCGATGCCTACGGCCACGGCGCGCCGCCTGTCGCCCGCGCGCTGGCGGGGGCCGGCTGCGAGCGTCTCGCGGTCGCGCTGCCCGAGGAGGGCGCGGCGCTGCGGGCCGCGGGGATCGACGCCGAGATCCTCGTCCTCGCCGGCTTCTGGCCCGGCCAGCTCCCGCTACTACGGGAGGCGCGGCTGGTCGCCGTCGTCTCCAACGCGGAGACGCTGCGGGCGGCGATCGCGGCTGGCTCGGGCCTGCGCGTCCACGTCAAGGTCGACACCGGGATGACCCGGCTCGGCTTCGACGCGAGCGAACTGGTGGCCGCGGCCGATGCGCTGCGCGCCTCCGGGGCCGCGGTCGAAGGCGTGATGACCCACCTCGCCAGCGCCGACGAGGACGCGGCGCCGACCGCGATCCAGCTCGACCGCTTCGACGAGGCACTGGCGGCGCTGCGCGCGGGCGGGCACGCGGTGCCGCTGGCCCACGCGGCCAACAGCGCGGGTCTCGCCTTCCTGCGCCCCAGCCACACCCTGGCGCGACCCGGGCTGCTGCTCTACGGGGTGCGCCCGCGTCCGCTGTCGCCCGACGTACCGGTGCTGCCGGCGATGCGGCTGGTCACCCAGGTCGCCCAGTTGCGCGAGGTCGAACCGGGCACGGCCGTCTCGTACGGCGGCCGCTTCGTCGCCCGTCGCCCGTCGCGCATCGCGACGTTGCCGATCGGCTATGCCGACGGCGTGCCGCGCGCCCGCACGGGCGCGGGCACGTGCACGATCCATGGCGCCCGGGTGCCGGTCGCCGGCACCGTCTGCATGGACCTGACCCTGCTCGACGTGACCGACCGGCCCGACGTACGCGAGGGCGACGAGGTCGAGGTGTTCGGCGGAGCGGCCGGGCCCGCCGCCTGGGACGTCGCCGACTGGGCGGGCACCAACGCATGGCAGGTGTTGACCGGAATCGGCGCCCGCGTGCCGCGGGTCTACACCGAGAGCGGAACCGTGGCGGCCGTCGCGTCGCGATACTGAGGCCATGAGCAAGACGCGCAGCGTGTTCGAGTGCCAGGCCTGCGGCTTCTCCAGCTCGAAGTGGCTGGGCCGCTGCCCCGACTGCGGCGAGTGGAACAGCTTCGTCGAGGAGAAGGTGGCGCCGCTGCCGCCCGCCGGTGGCAAGGGCCCGCGCCAGGCGTCGCTCGGGCTGGAGACGGGCGGGCGCCCGCACCTGTTCGACGAAGTCGACGGGGCCGAGGCCGATCGCATCCCCTCCGGCATCGGCGAGTTCGATCGCGTGCTCGGCGGCGGCATCGTGCCGGGCTCGATGGTGCTGATCGGCGGCGAGCCCGGGATCGGCAAGTCGACGCTGCTGCTGCAGGTCGCCCACCTGCTCGCCCGGATGGGCGGGCCCGTGCTCTACGCCTCGGGCGAAGAATCCGAGCGCCAGATCAAGCTGCGCGGCGAGCGCCTCGGCGTCAAGGGCGGCGCGCTGTACCTGATGGGGGAGACGGCACTCGAGCGGATCGTCGAGCAGGTCGACGCGATCAAGCCGACCGCCCTGGTCATCGACTCGATCCAGACGATCTACTCGACCCGGCTGTCGTCGGCGCCGGGCTCGATCTCGCAGGTGCGCGAGGTCGCCACCCAGTTGCTGTTCCTGGCCAAGGGCCGCGGCCTGACCACCTTCCTGATCGGCCACGTGACCAAGGAGGGCAGCCTCGCCGGCCCCAAGTCGCTCGAGCACATCGTCGACACGGTGTTGTACTTCGAGGGCGAGCGGCAGCAGCACCACCGCATCGTGCGCGCGGTCAAGAACCGCTTCGGTGCGATCTCCGAGCTGGGCGTGTTCGAGATGACCGGCGCCGGCCTCGCGCCCGTGCCCAACGCCTCGGCGCTGTTCCTGGGCGAGCGCCTCGAGGGCGCGCCGGGCTCCGCGGTGACCGCGACGATGGAGGGCACGCGGCCGATGCTGGTCGAGGTCCAGGCCCTGGTCTCGCCGACCAGCTTCGGCAACCCGCGGCGGATGACGATCGGCCTCGACGCCAACCGCACGGCGCTGCTGCTGGCCGTGCTCGAGAAGCGGGTCGGCCTGCAGCTGCTCGGCGAGGACGTGTACGCGAACGTCGTCGGCGGTCTCGACGTGGCCGAGCCCGCGGTCGACCTCGGTGTCGCGGTGGCCGTGACCTCTTCGTTCCGCAACCGGCCGGTGCCCCCGCGCACGGTCGTCTTCGGCGAGGTGGGGCTGGGCGGCGAGGTGCGGGCCGCGGGCCAGGCCGCGCTGCGGGTGCGCGAGGCCGTGCAGATGGGCTTCACCCGCTGCGTGATGCCCGAGCGCAACCTGCCCGCCAACGGCGGCGCGGGCGGCGGCATCGAGCTGTGCGGCGTCCGCACCCTGGAGCAAGCCTTGGAGGCCGTGTTCGCGGAGGGGTGAGTGCCGGGCTTATGATCGGCCCGTTATGCAGCTCGCCCTCCTCCGGGCCTTCGTGGTGGTGCTGCTGGCCCACGCCGGCTACGTCTACTCGCCCGTACCCCAGCGGCCGTGGACCGGTCTCGCCATGGGCGTCGCTCTGGCCTTCGGCCTCTTCGCGCTCGAGATGGCCCTGCGCCGGATGCCGGGGCCGCAGATGGTCGGGGCCCTGATCGGCGGCACGACCGGCCTGTTCGGCGCTCGCCTGCTGTGGGCCAACCTGGAAGGTGTCGACATCGCCAGCCAGCACTTCGTCCACATCGCGGTGATCGCCTTCCTGACCTACATGGGCGTGGTGATCGGCGTCGCCAAGGGCGACTGGTTCGAGCCCGCGCGCATCATCGCGGCCTTCAAGGACTCGGCGCGCCTGCACCAGTACAAGATCCTCGACACCTCCGTGATCATCGACGGCCGCGTCGCCGACCTGTGCGAGACCGGCTTCCTCGAGGGCACGCTGGTCGTGCCGCAGTTCGTGTTGCGCGAGCTGCAGCAGGTCGCCGACTCGTCCGACTCGATGAAGCGCAACCGCGGCCGCCGCGGGCTCGACATCCTGCAGAAGATCCAGAAGATGACGGGCATCCACGTGCAGGTCGTGGAGACCGACTTCCCCGAGGTCCGCGAGGTCGACCTCAAGCTGATCGAGCTGGCGCGGCGGATGAGCGGCAAGATCGTCACCAACGACTTCAACCTCAACAAGGTCGCCCAGTTGCGCGGCGTGGCCGTGCTCAACATCAACGAGCTGGCCAATGCCCTGAAGCCGGTCGTGCTGCCCGGCGAGATCCTGCGCGTGTTCGTGCTCAAGGAGGGCAAGGAATCGGGCCAGGGCGTCGGCTACCTCGACGACGGCACGATGATCGTCGTCGACCAGGGCCGCCGCGCGATCGGCCGCACCATCGACGTCACGGTCACCAGCGTGTTGCAGACGACCGCCGGCAAGATGATCTTCTGCCGCTGGCCGGACGCCGGCCCCGACGACGCCGACCGCCCGCGCCGCGCAGCCAACGGCCGCGAGCGCCACTCGGTGCGGATCATGGACGGCCGGCTGACGCCGATGTCGAGCCCCGCCGTGAGCCCGACCGATCCACGCCTGGCCGAGCTGGCGTCGTCCGAGTCGCTGACCCCGCCCTCTGGCACGCCGACCCCGTCCCCGTCCCCGGAGCGAGCCAAGACGGACTGACGGCCCCGCTCCCCGGGCCCTCCAGGAGGTACCGCTTGAGCGCACACTCGAAGACTCTGGCCGCGCTGGCCCTGTGCGTCGCGATCGTCCCGCCCGCGGCCGCGCTCGACGCCGGCAGCGGCTCGCTGCGCAAGCCGATCGACCGCGTGCTGGACCGCGCCGGCTTCGACGCCGCCCTGTGGGGCGTCGAGGTGCGGCGCTTGAAGGACGGCAAGGTGCTGTACTCGCGCAACGCGCAGCGCCACTTCACGCCCGCCTCGACCACCAAGCTGTTGACGACCACCGCCGCGCTCGACGCCTTCGGCGCGGACCGCCGGCTGGTCACCACGCTGCAGTCCGCGGCTCGCCTCGACGGCCGCGGTCGCCTGCTCGGTGACCTGTTCGTGGTCGGCGCGGGCGACCCCTCGCTCGGCCAGGCCGATCTCGAAAAGCACGAGCCCGCCGCGTTCGACGTGCTCGTGGACGCGCTGAAGGCGGCCGGCGTGACCCGGATCGAGGGCGCGATCGTCGGCCACGAGGGGCTGTTCTCGGGCGACCGCCGCGGCGACGGCTGGAACTGGGACGATCTCACGTGGTGGTACGGCGCCGAGGTCTCGGCGCTCGCGTGGAACGACAACGCCGCCGAGTTGCAGGTGGCACCCGGCGAGCGCGAGGGCGACCTGGTGGTCGCCAACCGGCTGCCCGAGTCGCGCTACTCGTCGCTGCGGGTGAGCGCGACCACGTCGGCCGCCGGCAGCGAGCCGGCGTTGCGGGTCACGCGGGCCGCCGGCAACGTGTTCGAGATCGCCGGCTCGCTGCCGCTGGGCGGCGAGCCGTGGAAGGGCTTCGTCGCGCTCGAGGACCCCGCGCTGTACGCGGCGACGGTGTTCACGGAGACGCTCGCCGCCCGCGGCATCCAGGTGATGGGCGCGCCGCGCACCCAGCGCGACGCGCTCCCGGCCGGAGCGCGCGTGCTCGCGCAGTTCGAGGGCGCGACCATGGCCGAGCTGGCGGCGGGGGTCAACAAGCCGAGCCAGAACCTGCACGCGGAGATGCTGCTGCGGCTGATCGGCGCTCATGCGGCCGGCGCCCCGGGCGACGTCGAGAAAGGGCTCGCCGCGGCCGCGGCGTTCCGCGACCGGCTGGGCGTGCGCGACGACTCGTGGCGTGTCAACGACGGCTCCGGTCTGTCGCGCGGCAACCTGATCACCGCCCGCGGCCTGGTCGACCTGCTGGTGGCGATGGACCGCCATCCGCAGGCCGCCGCGTTCCGCGCCTCGCTGCCGATCGCCGGCCAGGATGGCACGCTCAAGAAGCGGATGGCCAGCGGGCCGGCCGCGGGCAAGGTGGTGGCCAAGACCGGCACGCTCAGCGCTGCCAACGCGCTGGCCGGCTACGTCGACGCGAAGAGCGGGCGGCTGGTGTTCGCGATCTTCGCGAACCACCACACGGTCCCGGGCCGCGAGGCCACCGCCGCCGTCGACGCGCTGATGGAACTGCTCGTCCGCCAGTGAAACGACGGGGGTTTGGCAGCGGAGGAGCTCCGTTTGCGACGTAGCCCCCATGGGACCGGCGACGGGCTCCGCCCGGCGTCGGAACCCGACGTTCCCCAGCTCAGCCTCGCGCCGGAGCTGCGGGCGCGGGTCTGCCTCGCCGCGGCAGCGCTCGACGGCGTCGCTGCCGGGCCGCGCCCGCCCGCACTCGAGGCGGAGATCCAGGCGACCTGCGAAGACCTGCGGGCGCGCCACGCGGGCACCGCGAGCGGCTCCGTGCCGGGAGTGGAAGACGCGCGGGCGCTCTACAAGGCGATCGGCGTCGATCCCACCAAGACGCGGCCGTCGAGCGAGTCGTTGCTGCGGCGAGTCTTGCGCGGCGACCCGTTTCCCGTCATCAATGCGCTGGTCGACGCGCTCAACCTGGCCTCGCTGATCGAGCAGCTCTCGTTCGGGTTGTACGACCTCGACCGCATCGAGGGCGACGTGGCGCTGCGGCTGGGCGCCGCGGGCAGTGGCTACGAGGGCATCCGCAAGGCGTTCGTCGGCCTCGAGGGGCGGCCGGCGTTGTTCGACGCGCGCGGGCCGTTCGGCAACCCGACCTCGGACTCCGCGCGCACCTGCACCCACGAGGGCACGCGGCGCGCGCTCGTGGTGCTGTTCGCGCCCGCCTCCGCGCGCGGCCGAGCGGAGGCCGTGCTCGCGCGCACCGCCTCGCTGATCGTCCGCCACTGCGGCGGCGCCGAGACCGGACGGCGGCTGGTCGGGGGCCTGTGAGCGAAGAGCTGCAGGCGGCGCCCGCCGAGGAGCGGGTCGTCACCGGGCTCTCCGCGGCGCAGCGCGAGGCCGTGCTGCACGGCCGCGGGCCGCTACTGATCATCGCCGGCGCGGGCACCGGCAAGACCACCGTGCTGACCCGCCGCATCGCCCACCTGATCACGTCGCGGCTGGCGCGGCCCGAGCAGATCCTGGCCCTCACGTTCACCGACAAGGCCGCGCTGGAGATGGCCGAGCGGGTCGACCAGTTGATCCCGTACGGCTACGCCGAGACCTGGATCGCCACCTTCCACGCGTTCG
The DNA here is from genome assembly GCA_023701125.1 of Vicinamibacteria bacterium. GTDB lineage: Bacteria > Acidobacteriota > Vicinamibacteria > Fen-336 > Fen-336 > WYBL01. The sequence goes on from JAMPXO010000129.1 coordinate 7,642, forward strand.
GCGACAAGGTGCTGCGCGACCACGCGCTCGACGCCGGCCTCGATCCCGGCTTCCGGGTGCTGACCCAGCCCGAGCAGGTGATCTTCCTGCGCGAGCGGCTGTGGCGGCTGCCGCTGTCGCGCTACCGGCCGCCGGGCGACCCGACCCGCCACCTGCAGGCGCTGATCGGCTTCGTCAGTCGCGCCAAGGACGAGGACGTCGGGCCGGTCGAGTTCCGCGCCTGCGCCGACGCGAGAGCCGCGCGCGCCGCTTCGCCCGAGGAGCGGGACGAGGCCGAGTCGTTGCAGGAGCTGGCGGCGTTCTACGAGGGCTACCAGCAACTGCTGGCGGAGGCTTCGTGCCTCGACTTCGGCGACCAGATCTTCCGCGCGCTGCGCCTGCTGCGCGAGCGGCCCGCGCTGCTGGCGAGCCTGCGCGAGCGCCACCCGTTCGTGCTGGTGGACGAGTTCCAGGACACCAACCACGCCCAGCTCGAGCTGCTCCGTCTGCTGGCGGGCGAGGGCACGTCGCTGACCGTCGTCGGCGACGACGACCAGGCGATCTACCGCTGGCGCGGCGCCGCCTCGGGCAACCTGATCGCGTTCCGCGAGCTGTTCCCCGAGGCGAAGCAGGTCGTGCTGGTCGAGAACCACCGCTCGACCCAGGAGATCCTCGACGCGGCGACGCGGCTGGTCGCCTACAACAACCCGTACCGGCTCGAGGTCGTCGCCGGCATCGACAAGCGGCTGGTCTCGCAACTGGGCCGCGGCGAGCCGCCGCGCCACCGCCACTTCGACACCGTGTCGGCCGAGTCCGACGCGGTCGCCGCGGAGATCGAGGCGCTCGTCGCCCGCGGCCACCGCCCGCGCGACGTGGCGATCCTGGTCCGCAGCAACGGCGACGCCGACCCCTTCCTGCGCGCGCTCAACATGCGCGGCCTGCCGCACCGTTTCAGCGGCAGCCGCGGCCTGTACGCCCGCGAGGAGGTGCGGCTGCTGGTCGCCTTCCTGCGCCTGCTGGCGGCGCCGGACGACTCGGTCTCGGCGTTCTACCTCGCGGCCTCCGAGCTCTACCACGTGCCGAGCGCCGACCTGCTGCGGCTGAACCGCTACGCCTCGCGCAAGACGCGCCCGCTGCTCGACGTGCTGCGCGCGCTGCCGGAGGAAGAGGAACTCATTTCCGTGTCGGGCGCGGCGCGCGAGGCGGCGGCGCGGCTGTTGCGCGATCTCGACGCGGCCGCCGCGGAGATGCCGCGCAAGCGCACGGGCGAAGTGCTCTACCTGTTCCTGCAGGGCTCGGGCCTGCTCGCGAAGCTGACGGCCGAGCCGTCGGCGGAGGCGGAGGCGAAGGTCAAGAACATCGCCCGCTTCTTCCAGATCGTGCGCGGCTACGGCGACGTGGCGGTCCACGACCGGGTGCCGGACTTCGTCACCCATCTCGAGCTGTTGCGCGACGCCGGCGACGACCCCGCGGTGGCGGAGGCCGATCCTGACGACGACGCGGTCCAGGTGTTGACCGTCCACAAGGCCAAGGGCCTGGAGTTCGCCGCGGTGTTCCTGGTCGGCGCGGCGGAGGGCAAGTTCCCGGTCCAGCGCCGGCGCACGCCGCTGGAGCTGCCGGCCGAGCTGGTGAAGAGCGCGCTGGCCGGCGCCGACGCCGAGATGATGGAGGAGCGGCGGCTGTTCTACGTCGGGATGACGCGGGCGAAGGAGGCGCTGCTGCTCACCTCGGCGGCCGATTACGGCACCGCGCGCCCGCGCAAGGTCTCGCGCTTCGTGGTCGAGGCGCTCGACCTGCCGTCGCCGCAGCCCGCGCTGCGCCGCTCGCTGGCGCGCGAGGCGCTGGAGCGCGAGCGGCCCGCCGCGGAGCCGCCAGCGCTGGAGCCCGGACCGCTGGCCGGCGACGCGCCACTGACGCTGTCGTTCCGTCAGATCGACGACTACCGGACCTGCCCGCTCAAGTACAAGTACGTGCACCGGCTGAAGGTTCCGCTGCTCGTCCACCACCGCATCGTCTACGGCAACGCGGTCCACCAGGCGCTGCAGTCGATGTTCAAGGCGCGGATCGATGGGCTGCCGTTCTCCGCGGACGAGCTGGTCGCCGCGTTCCGCGCCGCCTGGGTGTCCGAGGGCTTCCTGTCGCGGGCCCACGAGGAGGAGCGGCTGGCGGCCGGCGAGCGCAACCTGCGCCGCTTCCACGCGGACGACGCCGCGGCGCCGCTGGTGCCCACCGGTGTCGAGGAGGAGTTCGTGTTCTTCCTGGGCGCCACGAAGGTCCAGGGCCGCTACGACCTGGTGGCGCAGCGCGATGACGGGGTGGCGATCCTGGACTTCAAGACGGGCGCCGTGCGCACGCAGAAGGAGGCCGACCAGCGGGCGAAGGACAGCCTGCAGCTCGACCTCTACGCGCTGGCCCACGAGCAGACCCGCGGCGCGCTGCCCGCGCGGATCGAGCTGCGCTTCGTCGAGTCCGGCCGGATCGGCTCGCGGGCGCCCGAACCCGAGCGGGTGCGGGAGACGGAGGAATTGATCGGCGAGGTCGCACGCAGCCTGCGCGCCCGCGATTTCACGGCCCGGCCCTCGTACCGCGCCTGCGCCCCGTGCCCCTTCCACGACATCTGCCCGCACACCGCGTGGCGCGCCGAGCAAGCGTGAAGCAAGAAGAAGTCCGCTATCCGAAGCCCGTGATCGACAAGCTGGGTGTGAAGCCGGGCCAGCGCGTGAGCGTGTTGGGTCTGCCGTCCGACGCGCCGTTCCGCGCCCAGGTGGCGGAGCGGGCGGCGAAGCTGTCGTGGGGCCGGCTCCTGAAGGACAACGACCTGGTGTTCGTGGCGATCACGAGTGTCGCGGAGTTGTCGCAACTGCCCAGGCTGCGCGAGGCGATCGTGCCCGACGGCGCGATCTGGCCGCTGTGGCCGAAAGGCCGCAAGGAACTGCGCGAAGACGACGTGCGCGCGGCGGCGCTGGCGTCGGGCCTGGTCGACGTCAAGGTGGTGGCGTTCTCGGAGATTCTCTCGGCGCTGAAGCTAATGATCCCGGTGGCTCACCGCCCGCAGAAACGGAGCAAGCAATGACGATTCGCAAGGTCGGTGTGGCTGGACTGGGGATCATGGGGGCGCGGATGGCGCGTCGCCTGATCGAGAAGGGCTTCGAGGTGATGGTCTGGAATCGCACTGCGGCGCGGGCCGAGGCGCTGCGGTCCGCGGGCGCCGCCGTGGCCGCGACGCCGCGGGCGCTGGCCGAGGCCTGCGACGTGGTCGTCGGCTGCGTCGCCGACCCGCCCGCGGTCGAGCGCCTGGTGTTCGGCGCCGACGGCGTGCTTGCGGGCAGCCGCCCCGGGTTCCTCTATCTCGAGACGTCGACGATCTCGCCGGCGCTCTCGAAGCGCACGGCCGAGGCGCTGCGCGAAAAGGGCGCCGACGCGCTGGAGGCGCCGGTGACGGGGTCCAAGATCGGCGCGGAGAAGGGCACGCTGCTGTTCATGACGGGCGGTCGCCAGGAGACGTTCCACGCGCTGCAGCCGGTGATCCAGGCGCTGGGCACGAAAGCCATCCACTGCGGCGACACCGGCATGGCCTCGACCATGAAGCTGATCGGCAACGCGATGATCTCCTACATGCTCGAGGGCTTCTGCGAGTCGCTGACGCTGGGCCGCAAGGCCGGGCTGTCGGTGGAGACGATGGTCGCGGTGATCCAGGCCTCGGGCTATGCCTCGCCCTACTACGACTTCAAGGGCGTCGCCATCAAGAACCGCGACTTCGACACCCACTTCTCGATCGACCTGCTGGTCAAGGACCAGGCGCTGGCACTGGAGGAGGCCCGCAACCTCGGCGTGCCGATGCCCGGCCTCGCCGCGATGCGCGAGGTGTTCCAGGCCGCGCGCGGGCGTGGCTTCGGCCACGAGGACATCGTGGCGGTGGTGAAGGTGCTCGAGGCCAACGCGGGGCTGAAGGCCTGAGCCCGTCCTGTCCCCCGGACCCCGTGCGGCGGGACCGGGGGAGATTCTGGCTGCGATGACGCCCACGCTCCTGGCTGCGCTCGCCGTCGTGCTGGCCCTCGTCGCGCTGGCGGCAGCCGCGTTTGCCTTTGCGGCGCGTCGGAGCCCGGCCGCGGGCGTCGATCCCGCGCTCGCGACCGCGCTGGACGCACTGGCCCGGGGCCAGGAGCAACTGCGCCACGACGTCCAGGCCTCGCGCGAGGCCGCGGTCCGCGACCTCGGCGAAGCCAGCCGCCGGATCCACGTCGAGCTCTCCGCCGCCCAGCGTGCGCTCGGCGAGGTCAAGGCCGCCGAGGCCGCGCGGGCGCAGACGACCGAGCGCGCGCTCGACAGCCTGCGCCGGCTGGAGGCGGTGGTCGCCGGCTCCGCCAGTCGTGGCGCGGCCGGCGAGAACCTGTTGGCCGAGGCGCTGTCCCAGTTGCCCCCCGACCTGCTCGCCCACGACGTCGCCTTCGGCAGCCGGGTCGTCGAGTACGCGCTGCGCTTGCCGGGGGGACGCCTGCTGCCGATCGACTCCAAGTGGCCCGCGGCCGCGGCGCTGCAGGCGCTCGCCGAGACGGACGATCCCGCCGAGCGCCGCATCCATCGCGACACGGTCGCCCGCGAGCTGCGGCTGCGGGTGCGCGAGGTCGCCCGCTACGTCGATCCCGAGCGCACCCTCTCGCTGGCCGTGCTCGCAGTCCCCGACGCGGCCTGCGCGGCGGCGCCGGAGGCCCTCGCGGAGGGCTGGAGCGAGGGCGTGCTGGTGGTGCCGTACTCGCTGGCCCTGGCCCAGGTGCTCTCGATCTACCGGCTCGCGCTGCGCTTCGGGGCGGCGGCCGCCACCGACGAGTTGCCGGCGCGGCTGGCCCGGCTCGACGACGCGCTGCGCCGGATCGACGAAGAGGTCGAAGGCCGGCTGTCGCGTGGCCTGGTCCAGGCGCAGAATGCCCGCGACGCGCTGCGCACGCACCTGTCGGAAGCACGCCGCGAAACGCGGGCGCTCACGGAGGCGACCGAGGGTGAGTCGGCGTCGCCTGCCGACGCCGTTCCCGAGCAGTTGTAGTACCCTTCCCTTGCCTCCTTCCCGGAGGCCCCTTTTTTCAATGGACACCCTGGCCATCCTGGTGGCCGCCGGGCGGGGGGAACGTCTCGGGGCATCCGCGCCCAAGGCCTTCGTCTCCGTTGGCGGTCAGACGCTGTTGCGTCGCAGCGCTTCGGCGCTGGCGCGCGCGGGATCCGTCGGCGCGCTGGTGGCCGTCGTTCCGGCCGGCTGTGTCGAGCAGGCCCGTGGCGACCTCGCCGGGGTGCCCAAGCTGCTGGCCGTCGTCGAGGGTGGCCTGCGTCGGCAGGACTCCGTGCTCGAGGGGCTGAAGCAGGCGCCGGACGGGTTCACGGGCGTGGTGCTGGTGCACGACGCGGCGCGCCCCTTCGTCGATGCCGCGATCGTCGACGAGGCCGCCGCGGCGGCCGCCGAACTGGGCGCGGCGATCCCGGTGGTGCCGATCACCGACACCGTCAAGCGCGTCGTGGACGGTCTCGTCGTGCAGACCCTCGACCGCTCCGAGCTGTTCGCGGCGCAGACGCCGCAGGCCGTGCGCTTCGAGCTGCTCGGGCGCGCGCTCGAGGAGGCCTTCCGCGACGGCGTGACGGTGACCGACGAAGCCGCGGCCGTGGAGCGCCTCGGCGGCCCCGTCGCGGTCGTCGACGGCCACCCGCGCAACCGCAAGATCACCACTCCCGAGGACCTCGCCTGGGCCGAGCGCCTGCTGGCGGGGGAGGGCGCCGCGTGAGCTTCCGCATCGGCACCGGCTTCGACGTGCACCGCCTGGCCGCCGGCCGGCCGTTGATGCTGGGCGGGGTCCAGATCCCGCACGAGGCCGGGCTGGTCGGCCACTCCGACGGCGACTGCCTGCTGCACGCCGTGTGCGACGCGCTGCTCGGCGCCGCCGCCGCGGGCGACATGGGCGAACATTTTCCGAGCTCGGACCCGCGCTGGCGCGGGGCCGCGAGCCTCATCTTCGTCGCGGAGGTCCGCCGCCTGCTGGCCGACCGCGGCTTCGTCATCGAGAACGTGGACGCGACGGTCGTCGCCCAGGCCCCTCGCCTCGCCCCCCACCTTGCCGCCCTGCGCACGTCGCTCGCGAGCGCGCTCGGCCTGGTCGCGGGGCAGGTCTCGGTCAAGGCCAAGAGCAGCGACGGTCTCGGCGCCATCGGCCGCGGCGAGGGCATTGCCGCGCAGGCGGTGGCGCTCGTCTCGTCCCCCAGAGGAACGAACCAGGCATGAACCTCATCTGCGGCATCAACCCGGTGCTGGAAGCGCTCGCTGCCGGCACCCGTCACTTCGACCGGCTGCTCGTCGTCAAGGGCATCCGCAACCGCCGCGTCAACGACGCGCTGACCCAGGCCGGCCAGCGCGGCATCCCGCTGCGCTTCGAGTCGCGCGAGACGCTCGACCGGGTCGCGGCCGGCGTCAACCACCAGGGCCTGATCGCGGTCGTCTCCGCCAAGCCGCTGCTCCATCTCGAGGACGTGGCGACGGCCGCCAAGGGCCACGGCCTGCTGGTGGCGCTCGACGGCGTCGAGGACCCGCGCAACCTGGGCGCCATCCTGCGCACCGCGGAGGGCGCCGGGGCCGACGGCGTGCTGCTGCCCGAGCGCCGCAGCGCCGGCCTGTCCGAGGTCGTCGCGCGGGCCTCGGCGGGCGCCCTCGAGCACGTCAAGGTCGCCCGCGTGGGCAACCTCTCGCAGTCGCTCGGCGAGCTGAAGCAGCGCGGCTACTGGGTGGTCGGCTTCGACGCCGCCGGCACCGAGCGCTGGGACGCGGTCGACTACAAGCGGCCGATCGTGCTGGTACTCGGCGGCGAGGGCCGCGGCATCCGGCGCCTGGTGCGGGAGAACTGCGACCACGTCGTGTCGCTGCCGCTGTTCGGCCACGTCGGATCGCTGAACGTGTCGGTGGTCGCCGGCATCGCGCTCTACGAGGTGCTGCGCCAGCGCGGCGCGGCGCCGTCGCACGTGCGCCCGATCCCGCTCAAGTCGCTCGCCGCGCCGAAGCACGTCGTGGGCCCTGCCGCGGACGATGCGGAGCACGACCCCGGTGCCTCGCTCTCGGGCCCGCGGGCGGTGCCCGTCCCCGACGACGACGGGAGCGACGATTCGCAGCCCGGCTACCTGATGCACGAGGAGCCGGCCTGGGTCGGTGGCCATGGCGGCGGCGGGCCCACCATCGAGCACGCGCCGCGCCTGCGCCGCGACAAGAAACGGCGCCGGAACGAAGATCGCGGCGGCCGCCCGGACAAGCGCGGCGGTCGCCCCGAGCGCGGCCCGCGCGGGGCCGAGCGCAGTGACCGCGGCGACGCCGCCCGTCGCCGGCCCGAGGGCGAGGCTGCGCCCGCGGCGGAGCCGACGGCCGCCGCGGAACCGCGGCCCGCGGGGTCGGGAGCCGCGGCGGGAGCCGCCCCGGGAGGCCCGGGAGGCGACGAGGCACGCCGCCGCAAGCGCCGCCGCCGCGGTCGCCGCGGGCCCGGCG
>JAMPXO010000245.1 GCA_023701125.1 Vicinamibacteria bacterium
CGCCCCCGGCGACCGGCCCTACGCGGGGTGGCTCTACGCGACGATCGGGCTGGGCGTGGAGTCCGCCGGGCAGACCGACCAGTTCGCGTTCACCGTCGGCGTCGTCGGGCCGGCGTCGCTCGCCAGGGAAAGCCAGGCCGAGATCCACCGGATCACAGGCTCCCCCGACCCGCAAGGCTGGGACACCCAGCTCAGGAACGAGCCCGGCATCGAGCTCTCCTACCAGCGCCGCTGGCGGGACGTGGCCACCGCGAAGTTCGAGGGAATCGAGATGGACCTGACGCCGCACGCGGGCGGCGCGCTCGGGAACGTCTACACGTACGCCAACGCCGGGCTCACCGTGCGCCTCGGCAAGCGCCTCACCAGCGACCTCGGGCCCATGCGCATCCGGCCCAGCCCGCCTGGTTCGGGCTTCTTCATCCCGTCGAATGCCTTCTCCTGGTACCTGTTCGCCGGCGTCGACGGCCGCGCCATCGCGCGCAACATCTTCCTCGACGGCAACACGTGGAAGGACAGCCGCAGCGTGAGGAAGGAGTACCTCGTCGGCGATTTCCAGTGGGGCCTCGCGGTCACCTGGAAAGGCGCGCGGCTCACCTACACGCACGTCCGGCGCACCCGCGAGTTCGAAAGCCAGGAGCGCAGCGACGACTTCGGCGCGTTCGCCGTTTCCGTCGCGTTCTGAAGCAGCGCTACCTCGCCTTCGGCCGCGCCTCCACGGCGACCCATGCCTCGATGTCGCCGATGAGCGCAGCGAGCGCACGGTTGAAGCCGTGCACGGCCCCGGGGGCGTCGTAGGAGGCGGCGGGCACCGAGCGGCTGAACGTGCGGCGGGCGAGCACCGTGCGCCCCGCGGGATCGACCAGCTCCGCCGTGATCGCGATGCGCGCCGTCCCGGGCTGTTCCGAGGCGTCGTGGTAGATCTCGTCGAGGTTCGTGTCGAGGCGAAGCCCGTCCCTCGCGGGCCCGCCCCCGAGGCGCGCGGCGAGCTGCGCGTGGATGCTGCGCTGCGGACGCTCGGTCCAGCGGTTGAACCGGTAATACTCGCGCGTGCCCGGCGCCCTGCTGTAGGCGATGTCCTGCGTGTCGTAGAAGCCCGCCGCGGTCGTGGGCGCCACGACGACGGGGGCACCGGAGCGCGGCGCCGTGATCCCCGCGTCGAGGATGAAGTAGCGATCCGGCTCGCGGGGCCCCGGCACTGCGCAGGCGGCGAGGATCGTGGCAAGGAGGATTCCGAGAACGGCCTTCATCGCGTCTTCTCCCCGGGGCCGAGGCCGCCCTCGGGCGGCCCGTAGATCACTTCGCGCGGGTCGCGCATGCGGCCCGCCGCGTTGCCGAGCGCCTCGGCCGCGGCGCGCACCGCCCGCGCCGTGTCGCGCAGGTCCTCGTCGCCGCTCGCGAGCAGCGCGTCGGCCCGCTTCGCGAGCCGGTCGACGTCGGCGCTCATCTTCCGCACGGCCTCGCGGATCTCGCCGATCGAGGCTGCCGCATCGGTTCCGAGGCTCGCGTAGGTCTTCGTGAGCGTGTCTGCGTCGGTCTTCAAGGCGACCGCGGCGGCGCGCACCTCATCCGCGGCGCCGCCCAGCGAGTCGAACGTGGCGTCGGCCTTGGTCAGCAAGGCATCCGCGCGGCGTGAAACCCGGCGCAGGTTGTCCAGGATCTCGGTGAAGGCGGCGATGTTCTCCGGCGCGAGGGTGGTGTTGATCCGCCGCATGGTCTCGCCGGCGCTCAGGGCCAGCTGCGAGACCGTGTCCGTCATCTGCTGCATGGGCGAGCCGCCCTCCTGGATCACCGGATAGGGCTCGCCCTCGGGGGACTCGGTGAGAAGCGGGCTGTCCTCCGAGCCGTTGGCCAGCCGCACGGTGGCGAGCCCCGTGACCAGGTGCCGTTCCGTGGTCGCGGTCGTGCTCGTCCGGACCGGGGTGCCCGGGTCGAGGGAAATGAAGACCTCGACCGCGCCCTTGCGGCTCGCCGAGAAGCGGAAACCGGTCACCGACCCCACCTTCATCCCCTGCATGGTGACGTAGCTGCGCGGCTCGAGCCCCTCGAGCGAGTGCTTCTCGAAGTAGATCTTGAAGCGGTGGGCATCCCTGCCCTCCCCGCTGCTCTTCAGCCACACGAGGGCCGCGGCCAGCAGCGCGACCAGGATGAGCGCGGCGGCGCCGACGAGCGTGTACTTGGCTTCGGGTTCCATGGTCAGGCGCGGCTCGCGAAGTATTCCTGCAACCAGGGGTCGTGGCTGCCGCGCACGGCCTCCACGGTGCCATCGGCGATCACCCGGCCGGCCGAGAGCGCGATGACGCGGTCGGCGATGGCGACGAGCATGTCCAGGTCGTGCGTCAGGAAGAACACCGTGAGCCCCAGGCTGTCGGCCAGCGCGCGCAGCAGCTGGTAGAACTCGCGCGCGCCTACAGGATCGAGCCCCGAGGTCGGCTCGTCAAGGAAAAGCAGGTCGGGCTCCAGGGCGAGCGCGCGGGCGAGTGCCGCGCGCTTGCGCATGCCCCCCGAGAGCTGCGCCGGGAACTTGGCCGCGGCATCCGGGGGCAACCCGACCATGGCCAGCTTGAAGCCGGCCAGCGGCGCGATGAGGTCGCGCGTGAGCGCCGTGTGCTCGACGAAGGGAACCGCGACGTTCTCGGCCACCGTGAGCGACGAGAAGAGCGCGCCGTCCTGGAAGAGCACGCCGAAGCGGCTGCGCAGCCCGTCCATCTCGTACGGACCGGATCGCCACACGTCGACTCCGAGGAGCTCGATGCGCCCGGCGGTGGGCCGGACCAGCCCGATGATCTCGCGCAGCAGCACCGACTTGCCGCTGCCGCTGCCGCCGATCAGCGCCACGACTTCCCCGCGATCCACGGCGAACGAGACGCCGTCGTGCACGACCTGGGTGCCGAACCGGGTGACGAGCGACTCGACCGAGAGCACGCGTTCCACTCACATCTCCAGGTGCTGGAAGGTCACGGCGAAGATGGCATCGAGGATGATGACCCACACGATGCACTGCACGACCGTGGACGTGGTGTTCTGCCCCAGGCTGCGCGCGTCGCGGCTGACCTGCAGGCCCATGCCGCAGGCGATGATGGCCACGACGGCGGCGAA
>JAMPXO010000130.1 GCA_023701125.1 Vicinamibacteria bacterium
GCACTGGTCGAGGCGCGTCGCGATCCGGAACTCCAGACCGGCGCCTTCGTCGGCGCCCCCACCAGCGTCGGCTTCGCCGTGCGCCGTGACGAGCCGCAGCTCAAGGCCGCCCTCGACGCCTACGTGACGAACGTCCGCCGCACGCCGACCTGGTCGCGGCTGGTGGTCAAGTATTTCGGCGAGGCCGGCCTCGAGATCCTCAAGCGCTCGCGGGAACAGCGGGGCGTGCCAGCAGTGGGTCAGACGCGTTTGCCCTGAAGTGTCTCTCTCACCTTAAGAGCAGCAGGGCCTCCCGGTTGAAAGGCTCTGCGGTCACGCAGGCCTGGGTCGCTGTTCGGACTCAGGGGTTCATCCTCAACACGCTGGGCCTCGGCCTGCTGGTCTCGACCGTGGTCACCAACCAGCAGCAGGCGATGGTGGTCGCCGCCTTCGTGCCCCTGCTGCCGATGATCTACCCGTCGGGCCGGATCGTTCCGATCGAGAACATGCCGGTGCCGATCCAGTGGTTCAACGTACCGGATCCCCGTCCGCCCCTACACGACGATCATCCGCGGCATCTTCCTGAAGGGCGCCGGGCTCGACGGGGTGCTGTGGCCCGAGGCGCTGACCCTGCTGCTGATGGGCGTGTCGCCGCCTCCCGCTTCCGCAAGCGGCTCGACTGACGAGGGCGCCGGACTCTCGTTTGCTAGTCGTATCATTTTTGTCTTGACACTTTTGTGTATAGGGAATATAATATATACGCATCATGAGCAGAGACGGAGTTCGGCCACCAGGATCATCATCACGCCCAGACTGGGTGCTCGTTGCCTTGCTGGCATCGTCGGTTGCGCTAAACCTCTGGCAGTTTGCCAACCGAAGGGTGAGCGCGCCAGAGGGCGCTCGGCCTGTGGAAATCCCGATTGGCACCGTGCTGGGTGCCATGAAGGTCCGAGAGGTCCCATCGGGCAAGTCGATCCTCCTGGAGCACTCGGAAGGCACAGGGACCCTCGTTTATGTGTTTGCGCCAGGGTGCAAGTGGTGTGAACGCAACTGGCAAAACTTTCGCGCGGTGGAAGACGCTGCAAGGGCGCGTGGACTCCGCGTGCTCGGCGTGTGCCTCGAAAGCGATATCGATACTGTTCGCCAATACGCAGAAGCCCGGGGACTAAAGTTCGAGATCGTCGCGGACCCGAGCGATGAGACCATCGCAAAATACGGACTAGGTTCGACCCCGTCCACCTTGGTGCTCGCTCCCGGTGGGTCCGTCTTGGCGACCTGGAAGGGCGCGTACTCCGGGAGGATTCAAACGGAGATCGAGCAATGGGCTGGCGTGCGTCTCCCGGGACTCGCGCCGGCGACGAAGCAGGGCTGACTCTCTAACTGGCCCGCAAGGAGGGGACAATGGAGACGAAATCGAGGGCCCGATGGTCGGCGTTCGCGGTCGTTTGCCTCGGAGTGCTTGTCGGGGGCGCCTTGTGGATGACCGCGGCGCCGCCCACAGCGTCGGCGGCACCCTGTTGCGAGACGTGCCGGGACATCGATGACTATACCGCCTGCAACAACGTGTCGCACTCCTCCTGTCTCGGCTATGAGGACTGCCTCGCTGCCGCAGATGCGGAATCGCTGGCCTGCTGGGGAAGCTGCAGTTTCTGCGGAACCTACTGCACGTGCTGGGTGGCCACCGGGGCACACAATACCTACCCCGGCTACCACTCGTTCTCCTGTGGGTGCTCCTAGGCACAGGAGGCCTGGGCCAGCCTGCGAACCACCTGACGGGTATCGCGCCGGCCCTGGCCGGCGAGATACCTTCTCTGCGGCCAGTGCTGTTCGGCCTCGGCACCGGCATGTCGCCCTACGAGACCGAGGGCTCGCTGCCCGGCCAGGACGGTCGCACGTCGCTGACCTCGCCCAGCCAGTACCTCCGCGGCACCAAGGGCGAGCGTGGGACGTACTCCGGCTCGATCGACTGGTTCCCGACCAGCACGTTCGTGGTCGCGGCCCGCGTCGGTCGCTACCGGACCGACCTCGAGAGCACGGGCATCACGTTCCCGGGCCTGATCCACAACATCTCGACGCCCAGCACCCCGGCCAGCCAGCGGCCGCAGCGCGCGCGTGCAACTGCTGGCGGACGGCAGCGATTCGTCGGCGATCACAGTCGCGCTCGGCTACGGCGCCCGGATCGTCTCCGGCCTCTCGGCCGAGTTGCTGACCGATCGGCTGCGGGCTCTGTTGACGGCGCCGGGCGCCCACCTCGGCCGCACCGAGCTGCTGCCGCGGGTGCTGTGGAACCCCGACCTGCGCAGCCGCTGGTCCTTCGTGCCCGCGGTGCTGGCGATGATCCTGATGATCATGACCATGCTGCTGTCCGCGATGGGCGTGGTGCGCGAGAAGGAGATCGGCACCCTCGAGCAGATCATCGTCACGCCGGTGAAGGCGTGGCAACTGCTGGTCGGCAAGCTGTTCCCGTTCGGCCTGATCGGCATGATCCAGGTCTTCCTGGTCACGGGCGTCGCGGTGTTTGGCTTCGGCATACCGCTGCGCGGCAGCTTCTGGCTGCTGTTCGGGCTGACCCTGGTGTTCATCCTGAACACGCTGGGCCTCGGCCTGCTGGTCTCGACGGTGGTCAGCAACCAGCAGCAGGCGATGATGGTCGCCGCCTTCGTGCTGATGCTGCCGATGATCTACCTCTCGGGCCTGAACTTCCCGATCGAGAACATGCCGGTCGCGATCCAGTGGTTCACGTACCTGATCCCGGTCCGCTACTACACGACGATCATCCGCGGCATCTTCCTGAAGGGCGCCGGCCTCGAGGTGCTGTGGCCCGAGGCGCTGACGCTGCTGCTGATGGGCCTGTCGATCCTGGCCGTCGCCGCCGCCCGCTTCCGCAAGCGCCTCGACTAGCTAGCCGGCCGCCGCCTTCCCGTGGTCGGGAATCCGCGACAATGGATTCAATCCAGCTCTCGAGCGCTGTGAGTGAAGAGTGATAACGTGACCAACCGATGACGAAGTACCCGAAGCGTGCACTGTTCGCGCTCGCGACCGTGGTGGCCGTGGTCGGCGCGGGTGCCCTCGCCCGCCGGCTCTCTCGCCCCGCTGCCCCCGCACGGAGCGTGATCGTGGTCGGGCTCGACGCCGCCGACTGGCAGATCCTCGACGAGTACCGCGCCTCGGGGGCGATGCCGCAGTTCGACCGGCTCGTGCGCGAGGGCCGCGCGGGCGTGCTCCAGTCGCTGTACCTGCCGCTCTCGCCACTCGTATGGACCACAATGGCCACCGGCCGCAGCCCGCTCGAGCACCGGATCCTCGACTTCACGCGCTTCAACCCGCAAACCGGCGCCCGCGAGCCGATTACCTCGGACGAGCGCCGGGCCAAGGCGGTCTGGGAGATGGCGAGCGAGTCGGGCCTGGACGTAGCCGTGTTCGCCCTCTGGGCCACGCATCCCGCCGAGCCGGTGAAGGGCCTCATGGTCTCGGACCGGCTGTTCTCGTTCCTGAAGCCCGAGGCCGCGCCCGCGGGCGCCGTCTCCCCCGCCTCGGAGGAGGCCGCCGTCCACGCCGTGCGCGCGGCGGTCGAGGCGTCGGTGTCGCACGCGGCACTACGAGAGTACCTGTCGTGGCTTGGGGCGGAGGAGTACGCGACGCTCGCCGCGGGCACCAACCCCTACGCCCACCCGGCCACGGCGCTCCGGCGGATTCTCATCGAGACGCGCCTCTACCACCGCCTCGCGCTCGAGCGGTTGAGGCGCGCGCCCGCGCCGGCCCTAACGTGGGTCTACTTCCAGGGCACCGACTCGATCGGCCACGTCTTCGCACCCTACGCCCCGCCGCGGCAGCCGAGCATCGAGGTGGCCGAGTACGAGCGCTACCACGGCGTAGCCGAGGCATACTTCCGCGAGGTCGACCGGATGCTCGGCGAGTACCGGGCCGTCGCCGAGCAGATCGGCGCCACGCTCTTCGTCGTCTCGGACCACGGCTTCTTCTGGAAGGAAAACCGCCCGACCCGCGTCGACAGCTTCGCGCAGGCCACCGCCGGGCTGTGGCACCGCACGGAGGGCATCTCGGTGCTGTGGGGTCGCGGCATCGAGCAGACGGCCGCGCGTGGCGCCGGGCAGGCCGCGCAGGTTGCGTCCACCATCCTCGCACTCCTCGGCCTGCCGCGCGGCGCCGGGCTCGCCGAGCCCGCCCTCGCCGGCGTTGTCGAGAGCGCGGAGGTCCGCGACTGGGGCCCGCGGACTGTCATCGCGCGGGTCGGCGCCGACTCGGGGGCCGAAGGAGCCATCGAGAAGCTGAAGGCGCTCGGCTACGTCGCCGTGGGCGAGCCGGCCTCGCGCCCGCCGGAGGCTGGCACCGGCGCACGCACGGCCGGCTCGTTCAACAACGAGGGCACGCTGCTCGGGCAGGAGGGCCGCCGGGCCGAGGCGCGCGCGGCTTACGAGCAGGCGCTGCGAGTCGACCCGCACTCGGCCTCGACGAAGAGGAACCTCAGCGATCTGCTGCGGGCCGAGGGCGAAGTGGACGCCGCCGACGCGATGCTGCTCGACGCGTTCGGGGAGGGGCTCGGTGACGGGCCGCGCATCCTGTTCGAGGCGGCGACGCAGCACTTCCGCGACGGCGACGCGCAGCGGGGCTGGCGGCTGCTCGACGGCGCCATCGAGCGCCGCCCGGACGAGGCCGGCCTGCGGCTCAACCGGGGACGCCTCCGTCTCGATGCTCGGGACTGCGCCGGCGCGTTCGAGGACTTCGACCGGGCACGCCGCACCGCGCCCCGATCGGCCGTCGCCCAAGGCCTCGCCGGCACGGCGCTGATGTGCCTCGGCCGCGTCGGTGAGGGGCGCGCCGCGCTCGAGCGCTCGCTGGAGCTCGATCCCTCGCAGGAGCGGCTACGCGAGCAGCTCGCGCGGCTGCGCTGAGAGAGGGCCGAGGCGAGATGGGCACGCGCACGAGCCGCCGGAGGCCCCGGCCGGCCTCCCCGTCTCCACCGCGAGCGGCGGCTCCGGACCCCGAGGTTCCAGTTCCCGCGTCCCCCGCCGAGGCCGGCGACCGGCGCCGTTGGCTGCGCCTGTCCCTGGTGCCGGCGCTTGCCCTCGTCGTCATGACCCTGGCCGCCTACACGCCCGTTCTGAGCGCCGGCTACATCTGGGACGACGAGCTCTACGTGACCGGAAACGAGAGCCTCCGGACCTTCCAGGGCCTGCACGACATCTGGTTCCGGCTCGGGTCCACCACCATGTACGCGCCGGTGGTGTTCACGACGCTCTGGGCCCAGTACCAGCTCTGGGGACTGAACCCCGTCGGCTACCACGCCGTCACCCTCGGCTTCCACGTTGCGTCGGTCCTGCTCCTCTGGCGCTTCCTGCGGAAGCTCGACGTCGGCGGTGCCTGGCTCGCGGCGGCGCTTTTCGCGGTGCACCCCGTGATGGTCGAGTCGGTCGCCTGGATCACCGAGTTGAAGAACGGGCAGTCGGTGTTCTTCGGCCTCCTCGCCCTGCTGGCATTCGTGCGATCCAGGCCCCTCGACGGGACGGTGCCACCGGACGCCCGGATGGGACGGAAGTGGTACGCGATCGCCCTGCTGCTGTTCGCGCTCGCGCTCCTGAGCAAGCCGGTGGTGGTCACGCTGCCGCCCGTCCTCCTCGTCATTGTCTGGTGGAAGCGCGGGCACGTCACGCGGCACGACCTCGTGGCCATCGCCCCGATGCTGGCGCTGGGCGTTGCCGCGGGCCTCCTCGCCGTCTACGTGGAGCATCACTTCGGCGGGGCCGTCGGCTCCGCCTGGCAGCAGCCCGCACTCGCCCGCGTGCTCGTGGCCGGCCGCGCCCTCTGGTTCTATGCGGGCAAGCTCGCCTGGCCGGTGGACCTCGTCAGCGTCTACCCCCGCTGGCATGTCGACCTGGGCACGTGGTGGCAGTACCTCTTCCCCCTCGCCGCCGTCCTCGTGACCGCCGCGCTGTGGCGCTGGCGCGACCGGCTCGGGCGGGGCCCCCTGGCCGCGGTTCTCTGCTTCGGCGTGCTCGTGTCACCGCTCGTCGGCATTTTCAACGTGGCGTACCACCTCTACTCGTTCGTCGCGGATCACTTCCAGTACCACGCCGCGCCCGCCCTCCTGGCGCTGTTCGCCGCCGGCGTCGCGCGCCTCCGCGCGGGGGGAGGGCGCCCGCTTGCCCGGGCGGTGGACGTCGCCTGCGCGGCCCTGCTCGTGGCGCTCGCGACGCTCACGAACCTCCACGCCCGCACCTTCCACGACGAGAAGACGCGCTGCCTGAGCACGATCGACAAGAACCCTGGGGCGTGGGCGGCCCTGTACAACCTCGGCGTGCTGCTGAAGGCCGAGGGCAAGCCGCGGGAGGCGCTCCGCTGGTACGCGGAGGCCCTGAAGGTGACCCCCGGCAACCCCGAGGTGCTGAACAACGCCGGCATGGCGCTCTCGAGCCTGGGGGAAACGGCCGAGGCGATCCGTCACTTCCGCGAGGCGCTCCGCATCGCACCTGCGTACGCTCTCGCGCGCCTCAACCTCGCTGCGGCGCTCGCCGATGTCGGCGACCGGGGGTCCGCGATCCGCGAGTACGCCGAGGCCCTGCGGGTCAAGCCGGACTACGCCGATGCCCACGCGAGCCTCGCCAAGGTCCTCGCGGCCGACGGACGGACGGAGGAGGCCATCCGCGCGTTCCGGGAGTCGCTGCGCCTCCGGCCCGACGACGCCGACGCGCACCACAACCTCGGGGTCACCCTCGAGAGGGCGAGGAGGTTCGACGAAGCCTTCGCCGAGTTCCGGGCCGCGGTGCGGCTGCGCCAGGCCGACGCGGCGATCCGCAGGGACTTCGGGACGGCACTCGCGAACGGCGGCCGCCCCGGCGAGGCGATCGCCCAGTACGAGGAGGCCCTGCGACTGGAGCCGGGCCGCGCCGAAACCCACAACGGGCTGGCCCTGGCCCGGGCGTCCGCGGGGCAGGCCGACGGGGCCGCCCGGAGCCTCGAGACCGCCCTGAAGCTCGACCCGGACTATGCCGAGGCCCGCAACAACCTCGGGACCCTGCTCGCCTCGCAGGGCCGCATCGAACAGGCCATCGGGCAGTACGAGCAGGCCATCCGCCTGAAGCCGGAGTACGCCGAGGCCCACGCCAACCTGGGCATGGCGTGGGCTACGGCGGGTCGCCTCCGCGAGGCGTTGGCGGAGCATCGGGAGGCCGTACGCCTCGAGCCCGAGTCGGCCGACTACCGCGAACGCCTCGGCATCGTCCTGGCCGAGACGGGCCGGCTCGACGAGGCCATCGCCGAATTCGAACGCGCACTCGAGATCAGCCCGGGCAGCGCCAGCGCCCGGAAGAACCTGGAGCTGGCTCGCGGGCTGAAGGGCGGCAGGGCAGCAGGTCGCTGACGCGTTCCCCGCGTTCGACGCGGGCGCGCTGTTCAGCGCTGGTGCAGCGCCTCCACGAGTTCGCGCGCCTGCGGGGACTGCCGGGTCGAGGTAGGGCGGAGCGCCAGGCCCGGACGGCTTCCGGGGCGCGCCCGGCGGCCCTCCCTGGACTCCCTCGCGGCGCTCAACGCTGGGCCAGCGGCCTAGCTGCTCTTGACCTTTGCATGACCAAGCTTCAGTATCCCGCAAGAAGCGCATCTCAGGGAGGCTGGCGATGACCGTGACCGCGTGGGCCCTGGCAGGGGCGTTGCTCCTCGCGGGTGCGCCCGGCTCCGACCAGCGGCTGGCCGAGAGCAAGCTCAAGCAGGGACAGGAGCTGCTGAGGGACGAGAGGTTCGAGCAGGCCGTCGAGGCGTTTCGCGGGGCCCTTCGGCTCGATCCGCTTCTGATGATGGCTCACTACGGGCTCGGCCAGGCCCACATGGCCCTCAGGGAATACCCCGCGGCCGTATCCGACTTCCAGCGTGCGCGAGAGGTGTTTCTCCAGCTCGTCAGCCTGGGCGTCTCGAAACGGCTCGACGACGACCAGGCTCGCGACGACCAAGTCCGAATGCTCCAGGAAAGGATCCGGGAAACACGCGCCCAGCCGGCCCCCGCGAACTCGTCGGCGGCGCGACGTCAGGAGACGCTCATCCAACAGTGGGAGTTGGAGATCGCGACGCTCCAGCGGTCGCAAGGCCAGACGAACGCACCCGAGGTGCCCGCCGGGCTGTCGCTGCGCCTCGGCAGCGCGCACTTCCGGAACGGCCAGTTGGCGGACGCCGAGCGCGAGTACCGCGCCGCGATCACCGTGAACCCCAGGCTCGGCGAGGCCCACAACAACCTCGCCGTCGTCCTCCTGCTCACGGGCCGCGCGGCCGAGGCGAAGGAGGAGGTCAGGCTCGCCGAGAAGGCCGGCTTCAAAGTGCCGACCGGCCTCGTCGCGGACATCGACAGCGCACTTGCGACGGCCCCGTCGCCGCCCCCGCGCTGACGACCACGCCGATCCGGGATCCAAATTCTGGGATGTTCCAGGCCCCGCCCGATCCGGGCGGACGTAACGGAGTGCTTCCGGCTCTTCAATCGTCTAGTAGATTCAATGACTTACGAGACCCATAGCGATGGCGTAAGACTTGCACAACGCTACGCTATGCGACCCCTGACATCGGGCCGTCCCAGCACGGTGCCATCGCACGAGATGGCACCTTCCCGAACGCGGGAGCAACGGAGGTCTTGGCTATGAACACGAGAAGGATTGGGGCACTCCTCTTCGCCTTGGCGATCATCGCGCTACCGGGCCTTGCCCAGGAGCAGCGCGGGGCGATCGAAGGCACCGTCACGGACACGGCCGGCGGGCTGGTCCCCGGGGCAACAGTCACGGCGCGCTCCGCGGCGGGCACCACGCAAACCGCCGTGACCAGCACGACCGGTCGCTACAGTTTCCCGTCGCTCGCTCCCGGCACCTACGAGATCACCGCGCAGCTGCCCGGGTTCACGACGGTCAAGATGCCGGACATCCGGCTGTCGCTGGGCCAGGCCCTCAAGGTTGACCTCACCCTCAAGGTGAGTACGGTCGAGGAGACCATAACCGTAACCGGCGAGAGCCCCGTCGTCGATGTCAGCCAGACGACGCGCGCGGTCGCCATCCGTGACGAGTTCGTCGACAAGCTGCCCAAGGGCCGCGACTACACGACCCTGGCCACCCAGGCCCCCGGCGTCAACTTCGAGTTCAAGACCGGCGGGGTCTCGATCGACGGCGCGACGGGGACCGAGAACAAGTACATCATCGACGGCGTCGACACGAGCGACCCCAACCGCGGCCTCGCCAGCCAGCAGCTGGTGACCGACATGGTCGACGAGGTCCAGGTCAAGTCGAGCGGCTACGCTGCCGAGTACTCGGGCGCGGTGGGCGGCGTGATCAACGTCGTGACCAAGTCCGGAACAAACGACTTCAAGGGATCGGCCTGGACGTACTTCTCCGGCGATGCCCTCGGCTACGCGCGCGGCGCGGGGATCGGCGGCTCCAACCAGGCGCCTGCGTATACCGACGGCCGACCGACCCTGCGGCTCTCGCCGACCAATTCGCTACAGTCCGAGTACATCACGTACAACGAGGACGCCGTCGACCAGTGGGAGCCCGGCTTCGCCCTCGGCGGCCCGATCAAGAAGGACAAGGCGTGGTTCTTCGTGAGCTACAACCCCACGCTGCGCACGATCACCCGCGACGTCACGCTGTCCTACGATGGGTCCCGGGCGAGCGGCGAAGAGAAGCGCACGACCCACTTCCTCACGGCCAACATCTCGACGCAGCCGTCCGACGCCGTGCGCGCGCGCTTCGCGTTCAACAGCAACAACCAGACCGTCGAGGGCCTGCTGCCCGCGGCGAACGGCTCGGAGCTGCCGGGGATCGCGTACGGCGACCTCACGACCAAGTTCCCGAATTGGTCGTCGACCTTCAACCTCGACTACGTCGCCTCCTCGAAGCTCTTCTTCTCGGGCCGGGTCGGCTACTTCATGCAGGACACCCAGACCGAGGGCAACTTCCAGGGCGACCGCTACCTCTACTCGAACAGCAACCTCGGCGGCTGCAGCGGGTGTCCCCCGATCCCGGCGGCCTTCCAGGGTCCGACCGGCTTCTCGAACACCACCGCTGCCCTCCTGAACGAGACGGTCAGGGACAAGTTCACGCGCCTGTCCCTCGCGGCCGACTTCACGTGGTTCCTCGAGGCAGGCGGCACGCACAACATCAAGGGCGGGGTCCAGTACGACGACGTTAGCAACGACGTGCTCACCCAGGAGACCAACAACCTGATCCAGCTGCTCTGGGGCCGGTCGCTCTCCGGCCAGCGCGGCGCCTACGGTTACTACCGCGTCCGCACCAACAACTTCGAGCCCTCGCGCGGCTTCATGACGGTCGGCGACACCGCGAGCAAGAGCCTGGGCTTCTTCCTCCAGGACTCCTGGAATATCAGCCAGAAGCTGACCCTGAACCTCGGCGTCCGCACCGAGCGGGAGAGGGTCCCGAACTACGACCCGACCAACCCGGCCAGCGTCGCGGCTGGCTACGGCGAGACGCTCTTCGAGTTCGGCTTCGACCAGAAGCTCGCCCCGCGCCTCGGCTTCGCCTACGACCTCAAGGGCGACGGCAAGACGAAGGTCTTCGGGAGCTGGGGCCTCTTCTACGACATCATGAAGCTGCAGATGCCCCGCGGCTCGTTCGGCGGCGACAAGTGGATCGAGCTGTACTACACGCTGGATTCTCCGAACCCGGCCGCCCTCAACGGCTGCCAGTTGGCCCCTTCCGGCAGCGGCGGCGTGAACTGTCCCGGCAACTTGATCCGCCAGACCGATTTCCGCTACCCCTCGTTCGACTACCTCGCCCCCTACACCAGCGGCGAGTTCACGCTCGACCCCTACAAGGTCCAGGAGTGGTCGGGCGGCATCGAGCATACGCTGACGACGAACTCGTCGATCGCCCTGCGCTATGTCCACAAGCAGATCGACAGGGCGATCGAGGACATCGGCTACCTCAACGAGACCGGCGACGAGGTCTACATCATCGGCAACCCTGGCTACGGCGCGAACGAGATCGCCTGGCGCCTGAACGACGGTACGGAGATCGCAGCCGCCAAGGCCGTGCGTGACTACGACGGCGTCGAGGTCGTCTTCAACCGTCGCCTGTCCAACCGATGGGCACTCCGCGCGAGCTACCTGTGGAGCCGACTGTACGGCAACTACACCGGCCTCGCCCAGGGCGACGAGTCCGGCCGCACCAGCCCGAATGTCGGCCGCAACTTCGACGCTCCGTTCATGATGTCCGACCAGACTGGCAAGCCGACGTTCGGCCCGCTGCCGACCGATCACCCCCACCAGGGCAAGGCGCAGTTCATCTACGAGGCGCCGTTCGGCCTGACCGTCGGCCTCAACGCATACGTCGCGAGCGGCGTGCCGGTCACCCGCGAGGCGGCGTTCATCCAGGGCTACAACTACTCGGTGCAGTACCTCGGCCGCGAAAGCGACGGCCGCACGCCCACCTACTCGAACTTCGACCTCAACCTGGTCTATGAGTTCAAGATCGGCGACAAGAAGAAGCTGCAGTTCATGGCGAACATCCTGAACCTCTTCGACCAGGAGACCTCCATCAGCCGCTTCCCGGTCGAGACGTCG
Source organism: Vicinamibacteria bacterium (assembly GCA_023701125.1). Lineage (GTDB taxonomy): Bacteria > Acidobacteriota > Vicinamibacteria > Fen-336 > Fen-336 > WYBL01. The sequence continues at coordinate 11,540 of JAMPXO010000130.1, forward strand.
GCGGCAGCGGGTGTTGCCGTGGACATCACCGAGGAGCAGTTCTTCCGGGGCTTCGACGGCCAGGCGCTCGTGAACGCGGCCGGTCCGAAGGACCCCCGCTTCCTGCGGGACGCCCAGTTCCAGGATCCGCGTCAGATCCGGTTGGGCGCACGCCTGATCTTCTAGCCGCAGCGTACCTTTCGTAGCGTGACGAAGGGGCAGGGCCTCGGGTCCTGCCCCTTCGTCGTGTGCATCCAGCAGGCGGATCACCTTGGAGCTGGAAGGCCTCCCGCGAGTAGGCCATGTCGAGCGAAGGGACCCCAACTACGGATAGGCAACCAGGCTCGTTCCGATGCCGAAGCGCGAGACGGCGTCGTTGCCCCGGTCCCAGGTGAAGTCGCGCCCGCGCGCCTGGCCGAGGCCGCCGGTCTCGACCAGCGCCACCGCGGTGGGGATCATCTTCCGACCGTCGGCGATCAGCCCGACGTGGCGGTCGTCGGCGACGGCCGCCATCAGCAGCAGACGGCGCGGTTCGATTCGCGCCGCCGGCGCTCGCGGGCCACGGGCTTCAGCGGGCGCGGCCAGGAGCGGACGGAAGGGCTTCCGGACGCGACTCCCGCTAGTCCTCGATCGTCGGGTCGCCGAGCCCCGGCTTGACCTCGAGCCGGATCGTGCCCTGGGCGATCTGGTTGCCGTTGCGCCGCATGGTGACCTTGATCCCGTAGATCCCGGCGCGCTTGAACAGGTGCTCGGCGCTGAAGCGGCGCTCGATCTTCGTCACCCCGGCCTCGTAGGCGGGGCAGTCCGGGGCGGTGACGCTCTTGCCGCCGTCGTCCCACTCCCACTCGATCTCGGGGCAGTAGAAGTCCTCGTGGTCGGCGCCGCCCTTGAACTCCGCGATCGCCAGCACGTTGAGCGGTGAGAAGCCGAAGCGCGGCAGCACCCGCACGTCCATCTTCGGCTTCTTGGCCTTCGGCTCCGCGGCGAGTGCCGGTGATGCGACCGGCAGCGCGAGCGCCGACGCCAGGGTGAGGACGAGTGCGTGTGCGGAGCGGCTCGGGGTCATGGTGGTTCCTCGTCGTCGGCCAGCGGCGAGCCCCCGCTGCGCGAGGCCTTAGACGACTCCCTCGATTGTAAGGGCCGCGCGGGCCGACGAGAATCGGAAGATGGAGAAGTTGTTGCGGATCGCGCCGGCCGCCGCGCTGCAGGAGCGGCGGCTGGCCGAGCTACTGGCGGCCGGCTCCGTCACCGTGGAGGCGCTGCGCGCCCACGAGCAGCAGGCCTGGTCCGGCGGCGTGGCGGTGCTGATGGGAGAGCCCGGTCTGGCGCCCGTTCTGGCGACGGCACTGGCCGCCGTGGCTCCGGGCGCGACCCCGGGCCCGGAGGCCGTGCGGGCGTGGGCGGCGGCGCTGGGCCAGGGCGGCCTGCGCCAGGCCCCACGGGCCGGCGGGGCGCCGCCGGAGTTCGTGGCCGAGCGGCTGGCCGACCTCGCGGCGTGGATGGGCTCGAGCGGTCTCGGCGAGGTGAAGGCGCCCGCGCGCGCCGCCCTCGTCTTCGCCCGGGTGCTGGACATCGCCCCGCTCGCCCTGCACAACGACCGCCTGGCCCACGTCGCGCTGGCCCACGCGCTGCGGACGCAGGGGCAGCGGCTGCCGCTGTTCGAGGCGCAGGACGCGGAGCCGCTGGCCGCCGCGCGCGAGGCCGCGGGGCGCCTCGACTTCGGGCCCCTCGCCAGCCTGCTCGACCTGGCCGCCGGCCGCATGCTGGCGACGGCGGTCCGGCTCGGCGCGGACCCGAGAGCCTAGGGCACCTCGAACTCCAGGCTGGCGGTGGCGAGACGCCCGCCGCTGTGGCGGGCGACCACGCTCAGCAGGTAGCGCCCCTTCTTCGGGGCGGGCGCCTGGTTCGCGATCTCCAGGTTGTCGCGGGTGAGCAGGTCCGCGTGGCGCTCCGCCGGCAGCCTCAACGACACCGTCTTCGAGAACAGGTAGCGCTCGCCGACGACGCGGCCGCTCTCGTCGCGCAGCAGGCCCTGGACGGCGATCTCGCTCAGGAACGTGCCGCCCTCGTTGCGGAACGCCAGCGCCCGCGGCGGGATCAGCGCCGCGACGTTGAGCTTGCCGGCCTCGAGCCAGGAGTCGAGGGTGAGGCCGCCGTCGGAGAACAGCTTCGGGAAGCGCAGCGCTGCCGACATCGCCCGATCCCGGCGCCGTTCTTCGCTCAGCCACTCGAAGCCACGGCGATAGCGCAGTTGCAGGCCGGGCCGCGAGACCTTCAGCGCGATCGGGTAGAAGCGGCCCTCCTTGCGCGCACCGCGGGGCACGTAGCCGACCAGGTAGTAGCCGCGGCCGTCGCGGGCGGCCGCGAGCAGGCCGCGCGCGAGGTCGTTGGTGTTGAGCGCGGCCACGCCGCCGGTGCCCTCCGCCAGCGAGTGGAGGATCTCCTGCGGGTCGCGCACCGCGCGCTGCTGGATCTGCTGCGGGTTGCCGAGGCCGAGGCGGATCACCTGAGTCGGTGCCCGCTGGCTGCCGGGCACGCCGTCGGGGACCAGCCCGCGGGCGTCGACCGTGTAGATCGAGACCTGCGAGCGGTTGGCCTCGTCGAGCAGCGCGTGGAGCATGCCGCTGGCGTCGACCGCGGCGCCCGCGCGCACCGCCGTGTGGGCCTCGTTGGGCCCGGCCTGCATCGCCGAGCGCCCGGAGCCCTGCGGCGAGCCCCTGTAGCAGAGCGCCTCCACCACCGACGCCGCGATCGACTGCGGCTGCATGGGGTAGCCGGCCGAGTAGAAGACCACGTGCTTGCGGCCCGGGAGCGGGGCGAGGTAGCGGGCCAGCGCGCCGAGGCCGTCGGTCGTGTTGGACAGGCCCTGGCGCACGTCCTCGACGAAGGCCCGCGCGATGCCGACCGCCTGCTGGTCCACGTTCCGGATCGTCAGGTCGGCGCACAGGACCTCCACCCGCTCCACCAGGTCGGCCAGTGCGGCGCCCTCGCTGGCCGAGGTCGGCGCCAGCGACAGCACGGCGTCGGCGAAACGCGTGCGGTCGGTGGTGAAGGCCTGGCGGATCTCCATGCCCTGGTCGAGCACGACGAGCATCAGGCGCATGTCGGGCTGCAGCCCTCCCCGCACCATGCCCAGGATCGCGTCGCGGGTCGGCGTCAGCAGGTCCGCCGGGAGCGTTCGCAGGTCCACGACCACGACCAGGCTGAGCGGAGGCTGGGATCGTGGTGGCGCGGC
>JAMPXO010000246.1 GCA_023701125.1 Vicinamibacteria bacterium
TCAACGCCACGCACAGCAGCACCGCGATCCCGAGCCGCTGGCCGCGACCCGCCTGCGCGGCCCGGCGCGGGACGAAGGCCAGCAGCAGCAGGCCGGGGACCAGGAAGGTCAGCGAGGTGATGCGGGTCAGCCAGGCGGCACCACCGGCCAGGCCGAGGATCAGGGCGTCGGAGAAGCGCCCGCGCGCGTGGAAGCGGAGCGCACCCCACGCGAAGAAGATCAGGCCGCAGGCGAAGGCGTCGTCGCGCCAGCCCTCGATCGACAGCGCGATCACCTCGCGGTCGAGCGCGAAGCCGAGCGCGGCGAGCAGCCCGACCCCCGGCGAGAAGGCCTGGCGGCCGACCAGGAACACGCCCAGCACGGTGAGCGCGGAAAAGAACGCCGAGGCCAGGCCGACGCCCACCGAGTTGTCGTCCGTCGCCAGCAGCCCGAGGTGGGTCGCGTAGACGAACAGCGGCTCGCGCACCCGCTCTTCGTAGAAGTCGCGCAGGTGCCGGCCGTAGTAGAGGTAGGCGTAGGGGTCGCCGCCGACGTACGGCACCTGGGCAGGCCAGCGCATCGTGTCCGGCTTGAGCGACACGAGCAGCGGGCGCAGCGGCTCGCTCCAGCGCCACTCGTGGGTCTCCCAGAACGAGTGGATCAGCGCCTCGCCGCGGAGGGCGACGCCCCAGGCGACGACCAGCGTCGCCAGCAGCGCGAGCGCCGCGCGCCCGCGCCAGCCGCGGAACCACGCGCCGAACGCAGCCGGGGCGATCCCCCACGCCGCGCCCCGCGCGCCGGCGATCACGCCGAGCGCCAGCACGATCGCGGCGGCCAGGCTCGTCCACGGCAGCAGCGCGGACACGACGGCGAGCAGGCCGTGGAGTGCGAGCGCCGCTCCGCCCTGCGGCTGCTGAAACAGCGTGCTCGGGTCGAGGTCGGCGAAGGGACCGGCGTCGATGGCCCGCCGCAGCCGCAGTTGTTTGACGCCCGCGGGTACGTCCCACTCGATCTCGATCGGGACCCAGCCCGCCGGCAGCCCGACCCGGGCCTCGTGGCCCGCGGCGCCGGTCTCCAGCAGCGGGCGTCCGTCGATCCGCAGCCGTGCCCGGCCGTCGCCGCGCAGGCGCAGCGTCCACGTGCCCGCCGGGTCGACCCGCATCACGCCGCTCCAGCGCGCGTGGACCGAGGCCGCAGCGGGCGGGGTCAGGCGGCGCACGGCGTCCGCGTCCAGGCCGTGGGCGGTCGTCTGCGCCCGCCACGTCGCTCCCGCCGGGTGGGCGGCCTCGACCTCCAGGCGCAGCCCGCTCCGGCCGTGCTGCCAGAGCGCGCCGAGGGCCGCGGCGAGGGCCAGGGCGAGTGCGAGGCGAACGAGGGCGTCCGCCGCCTTCTTGGTGTCGATGGATGTGGGCAAGCTCGCGCTCTGGGCGGGCAGCGTAACACGCCCCCCCGGCGCGGGGCCGTGAGCTATCATCCCGGCGAGGCCGCCACGTGGGGCGGAGGGAGTCATCCATGAGCAGCTACCCGGAGAATCGCCGTTACTCGAAGGACCACGAGTGGATCGAGGTCGATGGCGACCGCGGCCGCGTGGGCGTCACCGACTACGCCCAGAAGCAGCTCGGCGACGTCGTGTTCCTCGAGCTGCCCGCCGTCGGCGCCACGTTCAAGGCCCACGAGCGTTTCGGCACCGTCGAATCGGTCAAGGCCGTCTCCGAGCTGTACTGCCCGGTGGCCGGCGAGATCGTCGAGGTCCACGCCGACCTGACCCAGAAGCCCGAGGCGATCAACGCCGACCCCCACGGCGAGGGCTGGATGATCGTCGTCAAGATCGCGGACAAGAAGGACGTCGACGCGTTGATGGACGCCGCGGCCTACGCCGCGCACGTCGCCTCCGAAGCCAAGTAGTTCGAGACGGGGGGCCCCGCCGGGGCCCTCCGCGCCACCAGAACGCGGCCGCCCGGCCGCGACCTTCCAGCAGGTCCCGCCATGACCCCGACAACCGACCTCCTCGCCGAACGCGACACCTTCGCCCGGCGCCACCTCGGTCCGCGCGAGCACGAGATCGCCGACATGCTCGCGACCCTCGGCCACGGCTCGCTCGACGAGCTGTGCGCCCACGTGGTCCCGAAGAGCATCCAGCTCGGCCGCGCGCTGGAGCTGCCGGCCGCGCGCTCCGAGAGCCGCGCGCTGGCGGACCTGCGGGCGATGGCGCAGAAGAACGAGGTCTTCCGCTCGTTCATCGGCATGGGCTACTCGGGCTGCCTGACGCCCGGCGTGATCCTGCGCAACGTGCTGGAGAACCCGGGCTGGTACACGCAGTACACGCCCTACCAGGCCGAGATCGCGCAGGGCCGGATGGAGGCGCTGATCAACTTTCAGACGATGATCGCGGACCTGACCGCGCTGCCGCTGGCCAACGCCTCGCTGCTCGACGAGGGCACGGCGGTGGCCGAGGCGATGCACATGTGCCAGCAGGCGAGCAAGGGCGGGAAGAACACGTTCTTCCTGGCCGCCGACCTGCACCCGCAGTCGATCGCGGTGGTGAAGACGCGCGCGCTGCCGCTGGGTATCGACGTGGTGGTCGGCGACCCGTTTTCGGCCGACTTCGCCGCGAAGGACGTCTTCGGCGTGGTCGTGCAGTACCCGACCACGGACGGCCGGGTCGAGGACTACGCCGCGGTCGGCCAGAAGGCGCACGCGGCCGGCGCGCTGTTCGTGGTCGCCGCCGACCTGCTGGCGCTGACGGTGCTGAAGGCCCCGGGCGAGTTCGGCGCCGACGTCTGCGTCGGCTCCGCCCAGCGCTTCGGCGTGCCGATGGGCTTCGGTGGCCCGCACGCCGCCTTCATGTCCACGAAGGACGAGTACAAGCGGATCATGCCGGGCCGCCTGATCGGCGTGTCGAAGGACGTCCACGGCCGCCCCGGCTATCGCCTCTCGCTGCAGACCCGCGAGCAGCACATCCGCCGCGACAAGGCCACCTCCAACATCTGCACGGCGCAGGTGCTGCTGGCGGTGATGGCGTCGATGTACGCCGTGTACCACGGGCCCGA
>JAMPXO010000131.1 GCA_023701125.1 Vicinamibacteria bacterium
GCACCAGTTCCACAAGGTGGAGCTGGTCAAGCTGACGACGCCCGAGAGCTCGATGGACGAGCTGGAGAAGATGGTCGCCGACGCGGAGGAGGTGCTGAAGCGCCTCGAGCTCCCGTACAGGGTGATGGCGCTGTGCGCGGCGGACATCAGCGGCAACTCGGCGAAGACCTACGACCTCGAGGTGTGGCTGCCGGGCCAGCAGGCCTACCGCGAGATCAGCTCGTGCTCGAACTGCACGGACTACCAGGCCCGCCGCGCGTCGCTGCGCTACCGGCCGGAGCCCAAGGCCAAGCCGCGCTTCCTGCACACGCTCAACGGCAGCGGGCTGGCCGTCGGCCGCACGCTGGTCGCGGTGCTCGAGAACCACCAGCAGCAGGACGGCAGCATCGCCGTCCCCAAGGCCCTGCAGCCCTACATGGGCGGCCTCGAGGTGATTCGACGGGTTCCGGCGCCGAAGTGAATTCGGCGCCGGTCCCGCAGGGGCTCACGCCGCGAGACGGACCGCGGCTCCGCCCCCGCACCCCGGGGGGCGGCTGCGGGCCGCTCCGAAGGACTCAGTTCTTGAAGTTGAACTGGTAGGACTGCTGGACCTTGACCCTGACGCCGGCCTTCTTCGCCGGCTCGTAGCGCCAGGTCGCGACGGCCTTGCGACTGGCCTCGTCCAGGGTCTTGCCGCCGGACTGGGCGATCCGCAGGTCCGTGGTCGCGCCCTTCTCGTCGACGATGAACTCGACCAGCACGACCGCGGGCAGCTTGACGTCCTTGGCGCCGGGCGGCACCGAGACGGGATCGCCGGAGACGTATTTCGGCGGCGTCATGTCGGTCGAGAGGGTCACCAGGTCGCCCTCCTTCACGGCCGGCGGCGGCGGCTCGGCCGGCGGCCGCGTCATCACCACGCCGACTCCGATCGCAACCGCCAGCAGCGCGGCGATGCCGCCGATCATCAGGCCCTTGTTGCCGCCGGTCGCGGGCGCGGCGGGGGATGCCGCCGGGGCCGGCGTCGGCGGCGCCGCAGCGGCGCTGCGCGGGACGTGGACCGTGGGCGCCTCGTCGTCGAGCGGCGGCGGAGCCACCGCCGGCCGCGAACTCGGGACCGGGACGAGTGGCGGCGGCGGCGGTGCGGCGGGCCGGGCCACCGGCGGTGGCGCAGGCGGCGGCGGCAACTCGGCGAGCGGGTGGTCGAGCTCCTCCACGATCTCCACGTCGTCGGCCAGCGCCGCCCCTTCCGCCAGCGCGGAAGCGGCCTGGTCGGCGCCGAGGCAGACGGTCGACTCGACCTCCTCGGGCGGACCCGGTGGCGGTGGCGGAGACGGCGGGGTGGCGACGATCTGCGGCGGCATCGGCACGGCCTTGCGGCCGCCCGAGATGGTGCCGCCGCTGCTGCGCCGCGATGCGGAACTGACCCCGCCTGACGTGCTGCCGGAGCGGGTGGCGGCCGGCGGGGCGCCCAGCTCGTCGGCGTCCATCACCACCATCGAACCGGTGCCGGCCTCGGGGGCGCCGGCCCCGCGGGCGACCGAGCCCTCCGGCGCCTCGTGGCCGAGCAGCGCGTTCGAGAACTCGAGCGCCGTCTGGTAGCGGTCGTTGGCCTCCTTGGCCAGCACTTTCTCGAAGATCGCGTCGTACTCGCGCGGCAGGCCGAACTCCGCGATCCGCTTGGGAGGTTCGCGGATGATGCTGGTGATGATCACGCTGACCGACTTGCCGGGGAACGGCCGGTTCCCGGTCAGCGCCTCGTAGGCGGTGACGCCGAGGCTGAAGATGTCGGCTCGCGGGTCGGCGGGCCGGCCCATGATCACCTCGGGCGCCATGTACGAGGCGGAGCCGAGCACGGCGCCGGCCGCGGTCAGCTGCGAGCCGCCGATGCGGGCCAGGCCGAAGTCCATCACCTTCACGACCCCGTCGCTCTGCACCATGATGTTGGCGGGCTTGATGTCGCGATGGACGACGCCGTGGCGGTGGGCGTAGTCGAGGGCGTCGGCCACCGAGGAGATGATCTCGAGCATCCGCGCGGCGCCCGGCGGGTTCGGGTTCTTGATCACCTGCGACAGGCTCTGGCCCTCGACGAACTCCATCACCATGTAGTCGGGGCCGAGGTCGAAGACCTTGACGATGTTCGTGTGGTTGAGCACGCCCGAGACCTGGGCCTCGCGCCGGAAGCGCTCGAGGTACTCCTCGGCGCCGACGTCCATCTGGGCCAGGATCGCGCGGTTGAGCGCCTTGATGGCGACGGTGCGGCCGATGAACGGATCGCGGCCCTTGTACACGACGCCCATGGCGCCGCGGCCGACCTCCTCGATCACCTCGTAGCGGCCGAAGTCCTGGTCCATCGACGGCAGTCAGCTCCCCGGAGGATAAGCGGAGCCGGATGGTAGCACCGCGAAACTACCTGTCCTTGAACTGCTGGTAGAGATGCGTGTGGCGGGTCTCCAGCGACTGCGGGACGCCGTCGACGAAGACGTGGATCACCGCGCTGCGGTGGTCCATCGGGTCGCCGCTGGCGACGAACAGGCTGGCCGACTTGCCCACCTCCAGCGAGCCGAGCGCGCCGGCCACGCCGAAGATCTCCGCCGGCGCCAGGGTGATCGCCCGCAGCGCGACCTCGGCGGGCAGCCCGAAGGCCCGCGCCATCGCCGCGTGATGCGGCAGGTTGCGCGAGTTGCTGGCGTCGTCGGTCACGATCGCGAAGCGGACGCCGGCGCGGTGCAGCGCCAGCACGTTCGTGTAGGCGGCGTCGTAGGCGTCGCTCTCGCGCCGCGGCAGGCGGTCGACCGGGGCCAGCACCGCCGCGTCGGCGGCCTTCAGCGCATCGGCGCAGCGCCAGGCCTCGAGGCCGCCAGCGATGATCGGCTTCAGGTCGTGCTGGCTGGCGAACGCGAGCGCGCCGCGGATGTCGTCCTCGGCATCGGCGCGGAACACCACGGGCATCTCGCCGCGGGCGGCGGGCGCCAGCGCCTCGAGGGCCAGGTCGAGCTCGGGCGCCGGACCCTGCCCGGCGACGGAAGCGGCGTGCGCGGCCGCGTAGGTCCTGGCCCGGGCCAGCAGCTCGGCGAGCCGCGCGAGCGCCTTGTCCTGGTTCTTCTTCTTCTCCTTCTGGCGCTCGTCGAACGTCTTCAGCTCCGGCTCCGCGAACATCTGCGCGATGTCGAAGCCGGCGCTGCCGCTCGGCCAGGCGACGTGCAACGCCGCCGGACCACGGACCACCAGCGCGGCGGGCGTCCCTCCGGCCAGCCGCACGAGGGCGCTCTGGCCGGAGACGAGGCCGCCGGCCGGGGCCGACAGTGCGTGGGTGATGCCCGCGGCGCGAGCCACCGGGATCAGCTCGGAGTGCGGGTGCAGCGCCAGCCAGGCCCGCGCGTGGGGGTTGACGTCGCCCGCCTCGCGGACGTCCACGGAGCCCGGCACCGAGCCGATCTCGGTCAGCCCCAGCGTGGTCAGGCCGTCGATCAGCCCCGGGTACACGTGCTGGCCCGAGACGTCGATCACCGTGGCCCCGGCGGGTGCGGCCAGGTTCGGACCGATGGCGGCGATCTTGCCGCCCGCGATCAGCACGTCGGCCCGGGCGAGGGCGGGGCCGGACACCGGCACGACCCGCCCGCCGCGCAGCAGCGTGGCGTCCTGGGCCGCCGCGGTGGCGGCGAACAGCGCGAGGACGGCGGCGAACGTGCGCTTCACTTCGCACCTCCCGCCGCCGGCGCGGCGTTTCTCGCGGCTGTGTCCTTCGCCCGGTCGAAGCGGACGACCCCGTCCACCAGCGTCAGCTCGACCCGCGCGTCAGGCGAGAACGGGTGGGCCGAGAACACCGCCAGGTCGGCCTGCTTGCCGGCCTCGATCGAGCCCACCCAGCGCTCGACGCCGAGCTGCCAGGCCGGGTTCCAGGTGATCATCTTCAGCGCTTCCTGCTCGCTGACCGAGCCGTAGCGCACGACCTTGGCGGCCTCCCAGTAGAGCCGCCGCGCCAGCTCGTTGGAGTCCGAGTTGAGCGAGACGTTGACGCCCTTCGACGCCATCACCGCGGCGTTGTAGGGGATCGCGTCGTGGGCCTCCAGCTTGTACGCCCACCAGTCGGAGAAGGTCGAGGCGCCGGCGCCGTGCTTCGCGATTTCGGCGGCCACCTTGTAGCCCTCCAGCACGTGCTGGAACGTGCGCACCTTGAAGCCCAGCTCCTCGGCCAGCGCGATCAGCACGACGATCTCGTCCGAGCGGTAGCTGTGGGCGTGGACCATCACCTTGCCGTCGAGGATGTCGACGAGCGTCTCCAGCTTCAGGTCGCGGCGCGGGGCCACCGGCGGCACGCCCTTCGGGCCCGCGGCCTTGACCTTCTTCTCGTGCTCCTGCCACTCCCGGCGGTAGGCCTTCGCCTCCAGGAACGCCTCGCGGATCACCTCGGCCACGCCCATCCGGGTCGCGGGGTAGCGGCGCGGGCCGGGCGCGCTGAAGTTGGCGCGCTTGGGGTTCTCGCCGAGCGCGAACTTGATCCCGCGCGGGGCCTCGGCGAAGACGAGCTGGGCGGGGTCGGTCACCCCCCAGCGCAGCTTGAGCACCGCGTTCTGGCCGCCGATCGCGTTGCACGAGCCGTGCAGCACGTTGACCGCGGTGACGCCGCCGGCGAGCTGGCGGTAGATGTTCACGTCCTGCTGGTCGATCACGTCCGTGATGCGCACCTGGGCGGTGACCGAGTCGGTGCACTCGTTGACGTTGTCTTCGATCGCCGTGTGGGAGTGGGCGTCGATGATGCCGGGCATCACGAAGCGCCCGGCGCCGTCGATCACCCTCGCGCCGGCCGGAACCTTGACGTCGGCGCCGACGGCGACGATCCGGCCGTCCTGGATCAGCACCGTGCCCTGCTCGATGTTGCCGGCGGGTGAGACGGTCAGGATCGTCGCGCCGACGATCGCCGTCGGCGGCTCGGCCGCGAGCGTGGAGGGGGCCGCGACCAGCGCGGCGCACAGCAGCAGGCGGTTCATCGCGCGACCTCCTCACTCGCGCCGGCGCGCGGTCGACCTTCGGCGGGCGGGCCCGCGGGCTTGTCTTCGGGTTCGTGGCGGTGGCCGTCGACGAACACCAGCTTCACCTTCGTGTCCTTCGCGAACGGCTGGCCCGACCACGCGACCAGGTTGGCGGCCTTGCCGGGCTCCAGGCTGCCGGTGCGGTCGGCGATGCCGAGCGCCTCGGCGGCGCCGAGCGTCACCGCGCGCAGCGCCGCGTCCTGCGGCAGGCCGCGCTCGATCGCCCTGCGGATGCCGGCCGTGAAGTCGCGGCCGTGGGCGGACACCAGCGCGAACGGCACGCCCGCCGCGTGCAGCTTCGCGGGGTTGTGCTCGGCGGCCTCGATCTGCGCCTTCTCGGTGCCCTCGTCCGGCCCGCCGCCGAAGCCGAAGCTGGGCGCCTTCGGCGGGTCGTAGTTGGTGGTCACCAGCAGCGGTCGGCCGGCCTTCTTCAGCAGGTCCACGACCTCGGAGGCCTGGGCCGCGCCGGCCAGCACCACCTTCACCCCGAACTCCTCGCCCAAGGCGAGCGCGCGGCGGATGTCGTTGAGGCGGGTGCAGGTGATCACCAGCGGCAGCCGGCCCGCCAGCACGTCCTGCCACGCGAGCGCGCCCGCGTCGTACGCCGGCCGCGGCCGGCCCTTCGGGTTCCGCTCGTAGGCCAGCCACTCCGCCTGGGCGTGGCGGGCGTCGAGCAGCGCCTGCCGTGCCCACGCCATCGTGCCCATCAGCGAGGCCGGGTACTGGCGGCGCAGCGTCGACAGGTGCAGGTGCAGTGCGGCGGGCTGGCGCCAGACCAGCGCTTCGGTCGTCTCGCCCGCCAGGTTCAGCAGCACGCTGCGGCCGCCGGCGATGCCCTCGGCGGGGACGACCAGCGCCGTGGTGACGCCGCCATCGCGCGCCTTCAGCGCGTCGGCGAGCTTGATCCGGTCGAGTGCGTCCTGCTCCGCAGCCAGCGGGTCCGGGGCCGTGCTCGCGGAGGCGCCGCCGCCGCCCGCTGGCGCCCGCGCCGGCAGCCCGATCCCGGAGAAGGCGTCGATCAGGCCGGGCGTCAGCGTCCACCCGGCGGCGTCGATCACCCGCGCGTCCTTCGGCACCGCCACGTCGGCGCCGACCGCGGCGATCACGCCGTCGCGGAGGACCACCGTCGCCTTGTCCAGCGCCGGGCCTGACACCGGCAGCACGCGGCCGCCGACCAGGGCGATCACCTCGGACGCGGCGGCGGCCGGGGCCAGCGCCAGCAACAACCAGGGCAGGGCAGATCTCATGCGTCGCTCCTCACGGTCGGCTACTGGAAACGGGGCGGCGGTCAGCGGCGGCGCACCGCGTGGGCGTAGGCGGCGGCCGCGCGCAGCGCGTAGGACTCGAGCAGCCGGTCGTACGGCCCCTCGTGGATCGACAACAGGGACAGCGCGCCCAGCGTGCGCTCGGGCGTGGCCATCGGCACCCGCAGCAGGGTGCCCGCGGACAGCCGGAAGCCGAGTGCCCCCTCGGCCTCGGCCAGCGCGGCCGGGTCGAGCCGGCCGAACGCCCCCGTGGCGAGGGTGCTCGGAGCGATCCGGCCGGGCGTCGCCTCGAACACGTCGCCGGAGGCCGCGGCGACCCTGGCGCTCTGCTCCTCGACGAGGACCAGCAGGCCGGCCGTGTAGCCGCCGACGCGCAGCGCGCCCTCGAGCACCGTCTTCGCCACGTCGACGACGCTGTCGCCCGCGAACACCGCCTGGTCCACCGCCACCAGCCGCTCCATCAGGGCGGCGTAGCGCCGCACGTGCTCGTGGAGCTGGGCCTTGCGGATCGCTGCGGCGGCGGAGAAGGCGACCGCCTTGGCGCGGTGCAGGTCCTCGTCGCCGAAGGCCTCGACGCGGTGGCGGTCGACCGACAGCAGGCCCAGCACCTGGCCCTCGACCAGCAGCGGGATACCGGCCCACGAGCGGATCACGCCGGCGCCGGGCAGCTTCTCGAAGCGCTCGTCGCCGGCGGCGTCCTGCAGCACGACCTCGCGGCGGGTGGCGCACAGTTCTTCGGTCAGCGCATTGCGCAGGCGGCGGCCGATGACCAGCCCGGGCTCGTTGAAACCGCGCACGGCGAACACCCGGAACGCGGCGTCGGGCTCCTGCAGCAGCAGCGAGCAGGAGTCGTAGACGACCAGCCGGGCGAGCTGCTTGAGGACCTCGCCGATCGTCTCTTCGAGGCTCTGCTGGCGGTTGATGGCCTCCAGCATCTCGCGCAGCGTCTCGGCCTCGAGCCGCCGTTCGCGCTCGTTCTCCACGGTCGACACCGGGTCGTGGCGCCGCCGCTCGCGGCCGATCTCCTCGCGCAGGGCGTCGAGTACGTCCGACAGGTGGTCCTCGCCGAGGCCCACCAGCCGCCGCTCGACATCGCGCAGCAGACGTTCCGTGTTCATGAAGAAGCGCCGCGATTCTAGCGCGCTGGCGGAGGGCGAGGGATTCGAACCCCCAAGGGCCTTGCGGCCCGGGAGCTTTCAAGGCTCCTGCCTTACCGTTAGGCTAGCCCTCCGCAGACGTCGCCCGCGATTATCGCGCGACCGGAGGCCCCCGCGGCGCTCGTGACGAGCCGCCCCGCCCAATCGCCTGGAGTCCAGATTTCCTGAGGCTGAACGCCTATGATGCGCCACATCTCTCGAGGAGGTCTGTCTGATGGTCCACATGCGGTTCTCTCGTCTGCTCCTTCTTCTCGCCCTGGTCGCGCTGCCGGCGACGAGCCTGCTCGCCCAGCAGACCGGCTCGATCAGCGGCACGGTCACGGCGACCGACGGCTCGGTGCTGCCGGGCGTCACCGTCGAGGCCCGCTCCGACGTGCTGCCGGGCCCGCGCGTCACCGTCACCGGCGGCAACGGTGACTACCGCCTGCCGGCGCTGCCCCCGGGCAGCTACACGGTCAAGTTCGAGCTCTCCGGCATGCAGCCCGTGACCCGCAAGGTCGCGGTCGGCCTGTCCCAGGAGACCACTGCCGACGCCAAGCTCAACCTGGCGGGCATCGAGGAGTCGGTCACGGTCACGGCCGAGCTGACGCTCGTCGACAAGGACAAGCCGACGATCTCGGCCAACCTGTCGAACGACGAGATCGCGGGCCTGCCGGTCGGCCAGGAGTACCGCGACCTGCAGAAGCTGATCCCCGGCGTCCAGTACTCGGAGGACCTGGTGCGCGGTCCCTCGGCGGGCGGCTCGGGCCAGGACAACGTCTACCAGTTCGACGGCGTCAACGTCACGCTGCCGCTGTTCGGCACGCTGTCGGCCGAGCCGTCGTCGCAGGACATCGCCCAGGTCACCGTGATCAAGGGCGGCGCCCAGGCGGTCGACTTCAACCGCGCGGGCGGCTTCCTGATCGACTCGGTCAGCAAGACCGGCACCAGCGAGTTCCACGGCGAGCTCAGCTTCGAGATGCAGAGCGCCGGGATGACGGGCGAGCTCACCTCGACCAGCGACTCGCGCTACGACGAGGACCGTTCGTGGCTGGCGGCCAGCCTCGGAGGCCCGGTGGTCAAGGACAAGCTCTACTTCTACGGCTCGTACTACCGCCCCGAGCGCAGCCGCGAGAACCGCGCCAACAACTACGGCGAGCTGCCGGACTACGAGAGCGTGCGCAACGAGGGCTTCGGCAAGCTGACCTTCACGCCCAGCCAGTCGGTGCTGCTCAACGCGACCTACCGCTATTCGAAGCGCGAGGACACCAGCAGCCTGTTCGGCGCCAGCTCGTCGTCGACGACGGGCACCGGTGAGGAGTCGGTCCAGAAGATCCTGACCCTCGAGGGCTCGTGGGTCGTCAGTTCGCGGAGCTACGTCACCGCCAACTTCACGAACTACGCGCTGGAGTCGCTGGGCAGGCCCGACTTCGAGTCGTCGGCGGTGCCGACCTCGGCGATCGGGTCCCGGCTCAACCTGAACAGCCTCGACACCGAGGGTCGGCTCACGGTCCCGAACCCGATCAGCGGCGCCACCGACTTCAACAACTTCGTCGCCCCGATCATCAACCGCTACGGTTTCGACCGCGACGGCGTCAAGGCCGGCGGCGGCATCGTCGGCTACGGCGGCGAGTTCAACGACCAGGACTTCTTCCGTGACGCGCTGCAGCTCGGCTACAACATCACGGTGGGCAGCAGCCTGATCCACGACCTGCACTTCGGCTTCCAGTGGTCGGAGGACTCCGAAGAACTGGTCCGCAGCTCCAACGGCTGGGGCCTGATCTCGGTGCCCGGCGGCCGGCTGGCCCCGGTCGCCAACACCGGCCAGCGCGCCTTCTACACCGCGCGCTACCAGCAGCAGACGACTGGCCAGGCCGTGCCGATCATCTCCTCCTATCGCTCGTTCGACCTCGAGTTCAACGACACGATCCGCTGGAACAAGTGGGCGTTCAACGTCGGCCTGCTGGCCAGCCAGGACACGCTGTACGGCCAGGGCCTGCGCGAGGACGGCTCGACCCTGTCCGGCTACGTCTCCGCCCCGGGCAACAAGTACGAGATGTACAAGATCGGCTTCGGCAAGATGCTGCAACCGCGTCTCGGCATCACCTACTCGTACAACGACAAGGACACGGTCTACGCGAGCTACGCCCGCTACAACCCCGCTGCCTCGTCGCTGCCGCGCGCCGCGTCGTGGGACCGCAACCTGACCGGCACCTTCATCGACGCCCACTTCGACCAGAACGGCGTGCTGTTCGCGGCGGTCCCGGTCGGCTCGTCTTCCGGCAAGCTGTTCCAGGACGACCTGACCCCGCGCACGACCGACGAGTTCCTGTTCGGCACCTCGAAGCAGTTCAACCAGAACTTCTCGGGCCGCCTCTACGGCCGCCACCGCCGCGGCAGCCACTTCTGGGAGGACACCAACAACAACGCGCGGGTCGCGTTCAACCCGCCGGCGGACATCCCCCGCGAGCTGTACATCGCGGACCTGACCGCGCGCCTGGCCCAGATCGGCAGCGGCTCCAGCTACGTGATCGCCGAGCTCGACGGCGCCTACACCCGCTTCAACGAGGTGACGCTCGAGGCCGAGTGGCGCAACGACAAGACCGTGGTGCGCGGCTCCTACACCTGGAGCGAGTACTACGGCAACTTCGACCAGGACAACTCGACGACGGGCAACGACGCCAACATCTTCATCGGCTCGTCGAACATCGCCGACGCCGCTGGCCGCCAGCTCTGGGACTTCAAGGACGGCACGCTGCGTGGTGACCGCCCGCACCTGTTCAAGCTGTTCGGCTACCGGATGCTGCCGTGGAACGGCATCGTCGGCCTGTTCACGGTGTTCCAGTCGGGCCAGCCGTGGGAGACCTGGAGCTACGAGCCCTACCGCGCGCTGACCACCTCGACCAGCTCGACCAACCGCTACGCCGAGCCGGCCGGCTCCCGCCGCTCCGACTCGCACTTCCAGGTCGATCTCAAGTACATCCAGAACTTCAAGATCGGCGGCCGCGCCAACTTCGCGCTGACGGCCGAGCTGTTCAACGTGTTCGACAACCAGACGGGCTACAACATCGACCCCATCTTCAACAGCTCGCAGTTCGGGTTGCCGCGCAGCTACTACGCCCCGCGGCGCCTGCAGCTGACCGGCGCGCTCACGTTCTAGCGAGCTGACCCTCGCGGCCCCCATGGGACCGGCGCCGGGTTCACCCCGGCGTCGGAACCCGACGGGGCCACGGGCGATCGCAGATCGGGCCCGGCGGGCAACCGCCGGGCCCTTTTTTCGTGGGCGGCACTTAAGATGGCGGACGATGGATCGCCTCGCCCGCTTCGCGTGGTTCACGCTCGCCTACAACCTGGCCGTCATCCTGTGGGGCGCGGTCGTGCGCGCGACCGGCTCTGGCGCCGGCTGCGGCGCCCACTGGCCGCTGTGCAACGGCGAGGTGGTGCCGCGCAGCCCGTCGGTCGCGACCCTGGTCGAGTTCTCCCACCGCGCGACCTCGGGCCTCGCGCTGTTGTTCGTGGTCGCCTTGCTGGTGGCCGCCTGGCGCTCGCGGCCAGCGGGCTCGCCGACCCGGCGCGGCGCCGTGGCGGCGATGGTCCTGATGCTGACCGAGGCGGCGGTCGGCGCCGGCCTGGTGCTGTTCCAGCTCGTCGCCGACAACCAGTCGATCGCCCGCGCGCTGTTCATGGCCGTCCACCTGGTCAACACGTTCTTCCTGGTCGCGGCGCTGACCTTGACCGCCCACTGGGCCTCGGGTGGCGCCGCCGTCCGCTGGCGTGGTCGCCCCGGGGCGGCCCTGTACCTGGGGACGCTGCTGGCGCTGGTCGTGGCCGGCGTCAGCGGCGCCGTCGCGGCGCTCGGCGACACGCTGTTTCCCGCGATGACGCTGGAGCAGGCGCTGGCCACGGAGGCCTCGGCCACGGCCCACGCCCTGATCCGCTTGCGGGTGCTGCACCCCGTGCTGGCGGTGGTCGCCGCCGGGCTGGTGGCAGCCGCGGCATGGCGGCTGGCGGCGTCCGCGCGGGGCTGGGCCGCGGCCACGCTGACGCTGTGCGCGTTGCAGCTCGCCGTCGGCGTCGTCAACGTGCTGCTGCTGGCGCCGGTGTGGTTGCAGATCGTCCACCTGCTGGTCGCCGACCTGTTGTGGATCGCGGCCGTGCTGCTCGGGGCCCACGGCTTCGCCGAGCGCGAGCCGTGAAGTCCGGCCACTTGCCGCTGCTCGCGATTGGCCTCGCCATGGCCGCTGCGGGCTGCGCCTCGCACGCCGCGCAGCCCGCGGCCCCGCCCGCCACCTCACGCTGGCCGATCCGCCACGAGGCCCGCTCCGGGGCCTGGGCCGACGGCGCGCCGTGGCAGGCGCAGCTCGCGTGGGTCGACCTGCGCGACCCGCGGATCAGCTTCCACGTGCCTGCGCCGCCGGCTCCCGGCGCGCCCAGGGGAGCGGAGGCGCGGTTGCAGGCGCTCGACGCCTGGGCCCAGAGCGACCGTCTCGACCTCGCCGTCAACGCCAATTTCTTCGCCCGCCTGCCGGGCGCCGCCGAGCCGCTGCTGGGCTGGAGCGAGGGCGAGTGGGTCGACCTGGTCGGCCTCTCGGTGGCCGAGGGGGTGGTCGTCTCCCCGCCGCGCAAGAAGGCTGACGGCGCCGGGCTGGACCCGGCGCTGCTCGTGCGCGAGAGCGCCGGGGGGCACTGTCCGTGCGACGCGAGCGTGGCGTTTCCGGCGGCGGCCGACCTCGCGGGCGTCAGCGAAGCGGTCGCGGGCTACGGGCCGAACGAACGCCTGCAGGGCACGCGGCTGGTCGAGGCGGGCGAGAACCGCGGGGCGACCGCGCGCGTGCAGTGGAACAAGCGCCACCCGCGCACGGCGGTCGGCGTCAGCCGCGACGGGTCGAGCCTGGTGCTGGTCGTCGTCGATGGCCGGCGCGAAGGCTGGAGCGCCGGGGCAACGCTGCCCGAGCTGGCGCAGGTGCTGATCGACGCCGGGGCGTGGGACGCGGTCGCCCTCGACGGCGGCGGCTCGTCGGCGCTGTGGCTGCGTGGCGAGACGGAGAAGGCCGGCGCGATCCGCAGCCGGCCCAGCGACGGCCGCGTGCGCGCGGTCGGCAACGGCCTCGGCGTCCGCGTCCAGCGCGCCCCGTAGAGGGGCGGCAGTGCGCGAGCTGCTCGCCCAGCGCGCGCCGCGGGCCGCCCGCGCCCTGCTCGGCCAGGTGCTCGTGCGACGCTTCCCCGACGGCCGCCTGGTGCGGGCGCGGATCGTGGAGACCGAGGCCTACCTGCCGGCGGGCGATCCCGCCGCCCACGTCTTCCGCGGGCCCACGCCGCGCAACGCGCCGCTCTACGGCCCCTCCGGCAACGTCTACGTGTACCTCGTCTACGGCATGCACCACTGCCTGAACCTGGCCGTCGACGCCCCGGGCGTCCCGGGCTGCGTATTGATTCGCGCGGCCGAGCCGCTGACGCCCGGCCTCGACGCGGACGCGCTGCGCGGCCCCGGCCGGCTGTGCCGGGCGCTGGCCCTCGACACCCGCCACTCGGGCTCGAACCTGTGGGCCCCCGACGCCCCGCTCACGCTCGTGCGCGGGGCGATGCCGCGACGCATCGCGGTCGGGCCGCGGGTCGGGCTGCGGGTCGGCGTCGACCTGCGCCTGCGTTTCTGCGACGCGGGCTCGACCGCGGTTTCGCGGCCTCGCCCGCTCAGTCGCGAGTAGGCAGACCGGCCAGCCGCTCGTACAGGATCGCGGCCGAGCGCATCACCTTCTTCCAGTCACCGAGGTGCAGGCTCTCGTTCTCCGAGTGCGCCGCCGACGGCGGGTCTTCGACCCCCATCAGCAGGCACGGCGCGCCGAGCACGTCGGAGAACGGCTTGACGAAGCCGATCGCGCCGCCCGCGCCCATCAGCACCGGCTCCTTGCCGAAGCCCTCGCGCAGGGCGTCGATCGCGGCGTCGAACGCGGGGCCCTCGGGCTCGCAGCTCCAGGCGGACGAAGCGCGCACGAAGCGGGTCTCGACCCGGGCGCCGAACGGCGGGTCCTGCTCCAGCGCGCGCTGGAGCGCCTTCGCGGCCTTCTTGCCGTCCATGCCGGCGACGGTACGCAGCGACAGCCGCGCGCGCGCCGCCTCGATGATCTGGTTGGAGGAGCCGACGATCGGCCGCGCCTCGAACGCGATCACGGTCAGCGACGGGAGGAACCACAGCTTCTCGTACGGCGTCGCCTTCGGGTCGCCCCACAGCTTCACGCCGGGCAGCAGCCCGGCTTCCTTGCGGAAACGCTTCTCGTCGAACGGCAGCGCGTTCATGCGCGCGCGTTCCTTCTTCGTCGGCTTCGGCACCCCGTCCATCAGCCCGGGCACGTTCAGCGCGCCGTCGGCGCGGCTCAACCGCGCCAGCAGCATCGACAGCACCTGCACGGCGTCGGGCACCGGGCCGCCGTTCATGCCGCTGTGCACGGGCTGCTGCAGGCAGCTCACCTCGACGTCGAGCTGGGTGACGCCGCGCAGGCGGTAGGTGAGGGCCGGGATGCCGGTGTCGAAGTTGGAGGTGTCGGAGAGGACCAGCACGTCGGCCTCGAGCCGGTCCGCGTAGCGGGCGAGGAACTGTGGCAGGTGAGTGGACCCGGTCTCCTCCTCGCCTTCGATCAGCACCTTGACGTTGAGCGGCAGCGCACCGCTCGTCTCGTTCCAGGCGGCCAGCGCCGCGACGTGGGCGAGGAAGCCGCCCTTGTCGTCGGCGGCGCCGCGGCCGTACAGGCGGCCCTTGCGCTCGACCGGTTCGAACGGCGGCGACAGCCACTTCTCGGGCCGGCCCGGCGGCACGACGTCGTGGTGGCCGTAGACGAGCACGGTCGGGCGGCCGGGGGCTTTCATCCACTCGGCGTACACGTACGGCGGCACGCCTTCGACCTCGAGCAGATCGATGCCGTCGAAGCCGCAGCGCTTCAGCAGCGCGGCCGTCGCTTCGGCGGAAGCGCGCATGGGTTCGGCGGGGAAGCCGGCGGCGGAGACGCCGGGGATGCGCACGAGGTCGCACAGCACCGACTTCCAGTGGTCGAAGCGGGAGTCGAGGTTCTTGAGGGTGGCGCGGAGGGCGGGGGAATGGGCGGTCTTGGTGGCCATGACGAGTCGAGCCTACCGCCCCCGCCCGGCGAGCGCGAGCGAGCCCGCCCCGCCCGGCGCCAGCCCGCCCCGCCCGGCGCCAGCCCGCCCCGCCCGGCGCCAGCCCGCCCCGC
>JAMPXO010000132.1 GCA_023701125.1 Vicinamibacteria bacterium
AAGTCGATCAGCGTCGTCGTACCGCCGTGGGCCGCCGCGATGGTGCCCGTCTCGAAGTCGTCCGACGAGGTCGTGCCGCCGAACGGCATGTCGAGATGGGTGTGGACGTCGATGCCGCCCGGCATCACCAGCTTGCCCGAGGCGTCGACGACGGTGTCGGCCGGCAGGCTGATGCCCTTGCCGATCAGCGAGACCACGCCCTTGTCGATGTAGATGTCCGCCTCGTAGCGGTCGGAGGCGGTGACGATGGTGCCGTTCTTGACCAGTGTCGTGCTCATGGCGACAGGCTCCTACGAGGATTGAGGGCCGGGCGGCTCGGGCTCGGCGTAGCCTTCCTGTTCGTAGCCGCCCTGATAGTCGGCGTCGTCGGGGCGGCGGATCCTGGAGTGTGCGACGACCTTGTCGCGCAGCAGCCCGCGGGCCTGCTCGAGGCTCGCGAAGCGCTCGTTCTTGTCGAGGAACTCCGAGCAGCCCTCGATCAGGCGCCGGATCACGTTGGGGCCCACCGCGTGGTCGAGCATCGCGGCCGTGCAGACCTGGACCGTGCCGCAGCCGAGCAGGAAGTAGTTGAGCGCGTCGCGGAACTCGGAGATGCCGCCGATCCCGGAAAACGCCTTGTCGGGGAACGCCTGCGTCATCTTCGCCATGTTGGCGATCGAGAGCGGCAGGATCGCCGGACCGCCGAGGCCGCCGGAGGACACGTAGCCCTCGACGTTGCACTCGAACTCCAGCGTGTCCGGGTCGACCAGCGGCAGCGACGGGAACGTGTTCGAGGAGACCACGGCGTCGGCGCCGCCGCGGAACACGGCGCCCGCCTCGGTCACGATGTCACCGGTCGCCGGCGTCAGCTTGGCCCACACCGGCACCGTCGCCACCTCCTTCACGACCTGGGTGACGAACGAGCACAGGGCCGCATCCTTGCCGATGTTCGAGCCCATGTCGGGCCGGTCCATGTGCGGGCAGGACAGGTTCAGCTCCAGCCCGTCGGCGCCCGCCTTCTGGCACTCGCGGGCCAGCGTGCGCCAGTGCTCGAGCTCGGACTCGCTACCGGAGCCGGCCATGATCGAGGCGATCAGGATGTGGTCGGGGAAGGCCTTCTTGATGCGCTCGATGCGCGGCAGCCACCACTCGAGCGGCTTGTCCGAGATCAGCTCCCAATTCCACGAGCTGTGCAGGGACCCCGCGCGGCCCTTGTTCATCGAGAGCACGCCGGTGTCGGGCTGGGCGCGCAGGAACTTGGTCTTCGGGCCCTTGACGTTGACGACCGGGTGCATGCCGATCGTCTTCGTCACCACCCCGCCCCAGCCCGCCTCGAACGCGCGCAGGATGTTGCTCTCCGACTCGGTGGGCGGCGCGGAGGAGAGCAGGAACGGGTTGGGGAAGCGCAGCCCGGTGAAACTGCACGACAGGTCGCGAGCCATCAGGGACCTCCTCCGCGTCTCAGGGCTGGACGAGCGGGCCGTAGGCGTCGGGCCTGCGGTCGCGGAAGAACTGCCACGTCGAGCGGACCTCGTCGATCAGGTCGAAGTTGAGGTCCGCGACGACCACCGCGTCCTTGTCGCGCGGCGCCTCGGCCACGATCTTGCCGCGCGGGTCGCAGAAGTAGCTCTGGCCGTAGAACTCGCCGATGTTCCACGGCGCCTCGTGGCCGACGCGGTTGATCGCGCCGACGAAGTAGCCGTTGGCGACCGCGTGTGCCGGCTGCTCGAGCTTCCACAGGTACTCGGAGAGCCCGGCCACCGTCGCCGACGGGTTGACCACCAGCTCGGCGCCGTTGAGACCCAGTGCCCGCGCGCCCTCGGGGAAGTGGCGGTCGTAGCAGATGTAGACGCCGACCTTCGCGAAGGCCGTCTCGAACACGGGGTAGCCGAGGTTGCCGGGGCGGAAGTAGAACTTCTCCCAGAAGCCCGGCTTGCAGTGGGGGATGTGGGTCTTCCTGTACTTGCCGAGGTACTTGCCGTCGGCGTCGATCACGGCGGCGGTGTTGTAGTAGACGCCCGCCTGCTCCTCTTCGTAGATCGGCGCGACGATCACCATCTTGTGCTTCTTCGCGAGCTTCTGGATCAGCTTCGTGGTCGGCCCGTCCGGAACCCGCTCGGTCAGGTGGTACCACTTCGTCTCCTGCTCGGCGCAGAAGTAGGGCCCGTAGAAGAGTTCCTGCAGGCACAGGATCTTGACCTTCTTGGCGGCGGCCTCGGCGATCAGCTTGACGTGCTTGTCGAGCATCGCCTTCTTGATCGCGGGCAGGCCGGCTTCCGGCCCCAGGACGTTCTTCGCCTGGATCAACCCGCAGCGGACGACTCGCGCCATACGCGGCCCTCCCTCAGCTCTCTGGTCTGGCGGAAAGCGGGAGTATGCCACCGGCCGACCCGGGTCGGTCCAGGTGTGGGATCGACGAGTTGTTGGGGGAGTTGGTGGCCTGGGACGGGATCGAACCGCCGACACGCGGATTTTCAGTCCGCTGCTCTACCAGCTGAGCTACCAGGCCAAGCGACGAAGGACGGCGATTTTCTCCGGTCCGCGGCTCTCCGTCAAACGCCGGGTGGCTTTGGTCTCGGCGAGGGAGTTGGGGCCTTCAGCACGATCTCGGCTTCGAGTTCCTGGCCTTCCGCAGGCGCGAGCGTGATCGAGCCGGTGCCGGTCGGGCCCGCACTCGCGAACACCTCGATCGGACCGAGGCCGGCGGGGACCCGGAGTTCGACGAGGCCCGCGCTGTCGGTCGTGGCCGGCTGCGCCATCTGGATCATCGCGCCGCCCGCGAAGCGCGGGGCCACGAAGGCGCTCGCCACCGGGGCGCCGTCCTCGCCCACGACCCGGGCCCGCAGCCGAGCGCCGGGGCGCAGGCGTAGCACGACCTCTTCGTCGCTCGGCCGCACGGCCGCGCGCAGGGCGAAGGCGCCGAGGGCCGTCCACGCCGACAACGTCAGCTCGGCGTCGGGCACGCTCGCGATCTCGAAGCGGCCGTCGGGGCCGCTCTCGACGAACGGTTGCAGGACGCCCGGCGCGCGGATGCCGACGGTGGCGCCGACGACGCCGCGCCCGTTCACGTCCACGACACGGCCGCGCAGCGGACGCCCCGGCGACAGCACCAGGCGCACGTCGTCGAGCCCCGACTCGGAGACCGACAGCGGCAGCGGCGCGGCCGAGTAGCCCTGGACTCGAGCGGTCAGACTCCACTCGCCGGGCTCGAGACCCAGCTCGAAGCGGCCGTCGGGGCCACTGCGCGCCGAGGCGCCCGGCCCGCCGCGAGTGTCCTTCTCCGACGCCATCAATTGGGCCTCGAGCGGGCGGCCCTCGGGATCGACGACGCTGCCGCGAACCGTCGCCGCGGGCAACGTGAGGTCGAGCACGTGGGCCTCGACGTCGGGGATCTGCACCTCGCGCCCCGGGTAGGTCGTGCGTCCATCCTGCGACGCGAGCGAGGCTCGCGCAGGCCCGGGCTGATCGACCGTGGTCTCGTAGCTGCCGTCCTCGCGCGTCACGCCTGGCTCCGCCGCGCCACCCGCGCCGCCTCGGCCTCGCCCGTCGGTGACGAACATCACCCGCATCGACTGCTGTCCCGAGAGCTGCACGCGGATGCCGGGCACCGGCTGGCCGCCTCGCGTCACCCGGCCGCTGACCCGGATCTCCGCCGACAGCAGCTCGACGGTCGCCGTCTGCCCGTCGGCGACCTCGACCTCGCGCATCTGGGCGCTCTCGAAGCGGCCCCTTTCGCCCTTGAGCCAGGTCACGCGCACGCGCCCCGGGGGCACGCGCTCGGCGACGAAGCGGCCGTCGGCGTCGGGCTCGAGCAGGCTGAGCCCGCCGCTGTTGCCGCCCAGCGGCATCACGTTGATGCGCCCCGTGGTCACGGGAGTGCCGTCGCGCTTGGCGAGGCGGCCCTCGATCCGGCCGCCGGTCGAGAGGGCCAGCGTCGTTTCCGTGGGTCCCTCGGCCGGATCGACGGTGACGCTGACGCTGGCAGGGGCATAGAGCGGGTGGGAGGCAGTGATCTGCACCGGCCCCGCGGCGAAGCCGCTCAGCGCGAAGCTGCCGGCCGCGTCGCTGACGGCTGCGGACTCGTCGCCGAGGATGATGCGCTGGCCCTGGCGCCCCGCCACCTCGGCGCCGGCGATCGGCTCGCCAGCCTTGTCGACCACGTGGCCGACGACGCTGCCGCCGCCCTTCAGCACCAGCGATCCGACGTCGGTGACGCCGCCGGAGCTGACGTTGACCGACGGCTGCCAGAACCGGACGCGGCTCGGCGCGCGCACCTCGAGCGTGTAGCTGCCGGCCTCGATCTCGGGCAACTCGAACGCGCCCGCCGCGTCAGCGATCTCCTCGAAGCGGCCGCCGAACATGTCCGCCGCGCGCGCCGAGACGCGGAAGGGCGAGATCGGCTGGCCGCGCTCGTCGACGACCGTGCCGCGAATCGCGCCCCAGGCCTTCAGCGTCAGCACCACGTCTTCGGCGCCCGTCTCGGCGCTGGCCGAGCCGCGGCCGAGGCCGTCGGCCGTGGCCACGATCTTCAGCGCGCCGGGGGTCAGTCCGGGCAGCACGAAGCGGCCGTCGGCCTCGCTGCGGGTCTCGGGCGTCTCGCCAGGGAACGGCTGCAGGCCACGATCGACGAACACGCGCGCGTCCGCCACCGGGCGGCCGTCCGGCCCGCGCACGATGCCGGCGATGGTGAGGCCGCGGGCCAGCCGCACGTCGCCGGCTTCCGCGTCGGTGCGACCCACGGTGATCTCGAAGCGCTCGGGCACGAAACCGCGGGCCCAGGCCTCGATACGGTGTCGGCCTGGCGGCAGGCCCGGAAGCGCGAACGCGCCGTCCGCCGCAGGCGTGGCGAAGATCGCGGCGCCGAGCGCGTCCGGCACGGCCTCGCCGTCGTGCTCGAGCCAGGTCACGCGGCCACCCGCCGGCGGACGGTCCCGTTCGTCCACCACCCGCCCGCGAATCGCTCGCGGTGCCGCGACCCGGATCTGCACGCTGGCCGTGGCGTCGCGCTCGACCTGGACCGTCGCCCAGGCGGGGGCGAACTTCTCCGCGCGGGCGAGTGCACGCCAGGAGCCGGGCTCCATCGCATCGACCACGAAGCGACCCTCGCCGTCGGTGGTCAGCGTCGAGGCGCTGGCGCGCAGCGTCGGGCCCGTCGGCTCGACGCGCACCGCCGCGCCGGCCACGGGCTGGCCGGCGGGGTCGACGACCAGGCCCTCGAGCGCGCCCATCGGCAGCAGCACGAGCAGCTCCGAGCGTTCGCCGGCGCGGACGTTCCGAACCCGGGCGCCGCCGGCGCCGCTGGCGCTCGCGGTCAGGTCGAGGAAGCCACGACCGACGCCGTCGATGCGGAAGCGACCCTCGGTGTCGCTGGTGGCGGAGCGCTGGCCCAGGCCGGAGCTCCAGATCGGACCCAGCGCGCGCGTCGACTCGGCGGCCACGACCCGCGCGCCCGTCACGGGCTGCCGCGTCGCGCCGTCGATCACGACGCCCTGAACGGTGAGGCCCCGCTCGAGCGCGATGCGCAGGCCGCTGCCCGGCGCCTGCTTCGGGATGCTGCGCGGGGCGTGCCCCTTCGCGTCCACGTAGAGCGACCAGGGCCCGCGCTCCTTCACCTCGATCGCGAACGCGCCTGCCGCGTCGGTGCGGGCGGACACGGCCTCGCCCTCGCTGCCGCGGACCAGCACGAGCGCGCCGGCCAGCGCCTTCCGGGCCGCGTCGAGCACGGTGCCCGCAAAGCGGGCCGCCGCGGGCGTCGGCTGGGGACGCGGTGTGACGGTGGCCGTGGCCGCAAGGGAGGGGTTGGGCGCAGCCGCGGGCGCCTGGCCGAGGGCCGACCAGGCGAAGCAGGCGAACGCGGCGCCGAGCACGCGGGCGGAGTGGAGCACCGGGACCTCCCTCGAGGGTGACGGTGGAGGATACGCCGCGGGACGGGGAGTCGGCCGCTACAAAAGAGAATCGCGCCGGCCACCCACGGGTTCCAGCGCGGGCAGAGCCCGTCGCTGGTCCCATGGGGGCTACGTCGCCAACGTCGGCTCCTCCGCCCCCAAACCCCGACGGGGGGCGACCGGCGCGAGACACGGAGACGGACCCCGTTCTTAGGCTTTCTTCTCGCGCTTCTCGGCCTTCTCGGAAATCTTGTCGGCGATCGCGACGACGTCGGCCTTCTCGCCCTTCTCCTTCGGTGCGATGGCCGGCTCGGGGATGGGCAGGCCGAGGCCCTTGCGGAGCCGGGTGTCGATGTCCTCGCGGATGTCGACGTGCTCGCGCAGGAACTGGCGCGCGTTCTCGCGGCCCTGGCCCAGCCGCTCACCCTCGAAGGCGAACCACGCGCCCGACTTCTCCACGATCTTGTGCTCGACGGCGAGGTCGAGCAGGTCGCCCTCGCGGCTGATGCCCTCGCCGTAGAGGATGTCGAACTCGGCCTCGCGGAACGGCGGCGCGACCTTGTTCTTGACGACCTTCACCTTGGCCCGGCTGCCGATCACGGTGTCGCCGTCCTTCAGCGAGGCGATGCGGCGGATGTCGAGCCGGATCGAGGCGTAGAACTTCAGCGCCCGGCCGCCCGTCGTCGTCTCGGGGTTGCCGAACATGACGCCGATCTTCTCGCGGAGCTGGTTGATGAAGACCAGGCAGGTCTTGCTCTTCGACACGACGGAAGTGAGCTTGCGCAGGGCCTGGCTCATCAGCCGGGCCTGGAGGCCCATCTGCGCCTCGCCCATCTCGCCCTCGAGCTCGGAGCGGGGGACCAGGGCGGCGACCGAGTCCACCACCAGGACGTCGACGGCGCCGGAGCGGACCAGCACCTCCACGATCTCGAGCGCCTGCTCGCCCGAGTCGGGCTGGGAGACCAGCAGGTCGTCGATGTTGACGCCAAGTTTCTGCGCATACGAGGCGTCAAGTGCGTGCTCAGCGTCCACGAAAGCGGCCATGCCGCCGCGCTTCTGGGCTTCCGCGATCACGTGCAGGGCGAGTGTCGTCTTGCCCGAGGACTCCGGGCCGTAGATCTCGATCACCCGGCCGCGGGGAAAGCCGCCGACCCCCAGAGCCGCGTCGAGGGAGAGAGCCCCAGTCGGGATGGCGGGGACGTCGACCTTCTCGCGGCCACCCAGCCGCATGATGGAACCTTTCCCGAACTGCTTGTCGATCTGGGCGAGTGCGGCGTCGATCGCCTTGGATCGCTCGTTCCGCTCGTCAGCCATGGGCTCGATCTCCTTTTGAATCTTGTGTTTGGGCCCGTCTCTCGAGCCCCTCGGCCAGGACCTCTCGTCCCGTAACCGGGATCATAGGCGCAAGTGTGTCACATCAGGTCCGGCGAAGAAAAGAAGAAAATCGGGCCGGGCCGCGCGAGAAAACTGTGGCGCCTGTCACAGCCGGCTTGCTAGAATCCTCACGAACTATTTGGCCCCAAGTGCCTCTCATTCGGGGTCTCGCGAGGGACTGTAGTGAGCAAGAAGTTGCCGGTGAAGTCCAGTCAGAAAGGGTCTTTGTCCCGAAAGCTGGCTCCCGCTTCGCCGAAGAAGGCTTCGTCCCTCGAACGGAGGAACACGAACGTGCCTTCCAAGTCGAACAAGGCCGCGACGGTGAGCCGGGCGTCCACGCCCGCGCGCAGCGCCCACGCCCGGCCCCAGGCCGTGCGCCCGCGGAATGAGCCGTTGCCGTTGCCGATGCCGACCCGCCACGTGGCCCCGCCTCGGCCCGTCCTCGTGGCGCCGGCGCGCTCGATGCCTCCCGCCCTGCGCGAAGTCGCCCGCAAGCCGGCCGCTGCGCCGGTGGCGATGGCTTCCGCGCCGATGCCCGTGATGCCCCAGCCCGTCCCGCGCCCGCCGGTGCTCCCGGTGGACTTCGCCGAGGCCGGCATCATCCTCGCGATCACGTACTCGATCCGCGACGGGCGTCGCAACGAGTTCTTCGAACTCGTTCGCGAGTTGAAGCCGCTGCTCGCGGGCATCGGGGGCATGGACTGCACGGTCTACGAAGACCGCAGCCGGCCCAACTACTTCATGGAGGTCTTCCGCTTCAAGGACGAGGCGGAGTTCACGGCCTTCGACGACAAGTTCCACAAGGACCGCAAGATCGCCGCGATCTACGCGCTCCTGGACGACATCGTCGAGGCCGAGAAGAGCGACTTCAAGATCTTCGAGCGTCGGCTCTAGCCGTCCGCTTTCCCGTCATCATCCGGCCCGGGTGCCCAGGCACCCGGGCCGTTCGTGTCTTGGCCCTCGTGTCCTGGGAGGACCTTCGCGATGCCCACCCCGATCGGCCACGCCCTGTTCGGGCTCACGGTCCACCTCGGCGCCGCCGAGGGCGAGGCGGCCCGCCTCGACCGCGCCCGCGCGCTGGCCGTGGTCGCCGCGGCGCTGGCGCCGGACGTCGACATCCTCTTCCAGTTCGTCGACGGCCGGAACCACCACAACAACGAGACCCACTCGATCGGGGCCGCCGTGATGGTCGGCTTGCTCGCCCTGCTGTGGGCCCGCGCGCGCGGCCGGATCGACGCCGGCCGCTTCGGCCTGGCGATCGGCTGCGGCTGGTTCTCGCACGTCGTCCTCGACTACCTGAACAAGGACACCCACCCGCCGATCGGCATCATGGCGCTGTGGCCGTTCTCCGACGCCCACTACAAGTTCCCGTGGCCGCCGCTGAGAGACGTCTGGCGGCACTTCAGCTTCGAGGCCACGGTCCACAACCTGATCACGACCGCGTGGGAGATCGTGGTGCTGCTGCCGCTGCTGCTGTTCGTCGCCCACCGCACGCTGCGCCGCGGGCACTGAGCATCGGCTCGCGCGGGACGCTCAGGCGCGGGCCAGCGCGGCCACGTCCTCGCGGACCGTCGACTCGTCCACGCGCACGAGCGAGGCGAGCATCGCGGGCCGCGCGGCATCGCCGACGCCCAGTTGCCACGCCTCCTCCAGTGAGCGGTCAAGCAGCGGGGCCGGCGGTTGCAGCGCAGCGAAGCCCTTGTCCGAGGCGTACAGGCGGGCCGTGGCCGTCATCAGCTCCGGGCTCGCCTTGTAGTCGGCGATCGCCTTCGCGATCAGCGCGTCGCGGCGCGCCGCCGACAGCCGCGCCACCTTCTCGGCCCCCAGCAGCAGGTAGAGGAACGGCGCCTTCTCGTTGAGCGAGAAGCTGTAGGTCGTGTTGCCGACCGTCTCGCTGACGGTCTGGTCCACGAGCTCGGCCTTGACCCAGCGGGCGAAACGATCGAGCGCGTCGACGCGGGCGGCGAGGCACTCCTGGCAGCGCTCGAAGATCGCGTTGCGGATCAGGTCCTGGCGCAGGTCGCCGGTGTCGCCCGGCTTCATCACCTCCCACATCGCCGCCAGCGCTTGCTCCGCCTCGGCCGGGTAGGCCTCGTCCCACGCCACCAGCGCGGCCAGCAGGTGGGGATCGACGTTCTCCTGCGTGTACTGGCCGTAGCCGTTCTGGCGCACGAACGTCGCGAACTGCTTCTCCTTCGCCTCCAACCTCGAGTACCAGGCGGGGGCGGCGAAGCGCCGCGGGTCGCGCGCGCCGGGCTTGTCAGGGTTCAGGATCGCCAGC
The DNA here is from genome assembly GCA_023701125.1 of Vicinamibacteria bacterium. Lineage (GTDB taxonomy): Bacteria > Acidobacteriota > Vicinamibacteria > Fen-336 > Fen-336 > WYBL01. The sequence goes on from JAMPXO010000132.1 coordinate 9,520, forward strand.
ATGTCGTCGATGCCCGGCCGACTCCACAGTTCGGGCGGCGGCGGCTGGCTGCCGCGCGCGGTGCGCTCGCGCAGGAACTCGGCCCGAAGCGCCGGCGTGCCGCACAACATGAACTGCGCGATCACGTCGTCGGCGACCTCGTCGGCCGAAAAACCCGCGGGGTACGGGGTCGGCGCCGCCGCGGGATGTTCGAACAGCCACGCCCGGTGCAGGGAGGGCAGGATCGCCTCCGCGCGCGGCGAGCGGCGGGCCAACTGGAACGCGACGTCCGCCTGGCCCCGCCGCAGCAGCACGACCAGGAACCAGGTCTCGGCGGCGCTCGCGTCCGTGCACAGCGGCTCGATCTGCTGCCACTTCGCGCTGGCGTCGAGCTCGCCTTCGGTGAGCAGCGCGCACCAGTGGGCGAGCACGGCCCCGCGCACGAGCTCCGGCATGCGGGTCTCGAGGAACGCGCGGGTCGAGTCGCGGCTGGCCTCGTGCGCGGCCCACACGGCGAGCAGGCGGAACAGGGCCGAGAAGCGCTGGGTCCAGTTCTCGTCGTAGCGCTTCGCCCCCGCGGTCTCGAGCAGCAGCGCCTCCCTCAGCTGCTGCGCCGGTTCGGGTCCGAGCTGCTGGGCGAGGCGCACGAGGTGCAGGTAGCGGTCGAGCGCCTTGTCCGCCTTCGCCTCCGCCTCGCGGTCGTCCTTCGCGATCGAGGCCGGCAGGATCTCCTCGCGCAGGCGCCGGCCGACGTCGGCGAAGCGGGCCGCGTCGAAGGCGAACTGCGGCGCCCCGCGGTCGAGCAACTCGGCGACCGCCGCCTGCGCGACGTCGGCGACGCGGCTGTCGTACACCGCGTTCCACTCGGCGACCGTCAGCGGCTTCTGGTCGTTGAGGCTCTCGAGCAGGTTGCGGGCCACGGCGTCGTCGAGCCGGCCGAGCCGACTCAGGCCCTCGCCGCGGTCGACCTCGAGCCAGGCGAGGACCAGCTTCAGCCACAGCGGGCCGCGGCCGAAGGGCCACCACCAGTGCGACGTGATGCGGGCCTCGCACTCCGCGAGCGCGTCGCGACCCGCCGCCGGGTGGCGCTGGGCCAGGGCCAGCGCGGCGGCGATGGCGTCGGCGACCTCGTGCCGCCAGCCCTTGAGTTCGGCCGGGGGGACGGGCTCGATCGCACTCTTCAGCCCCACGAACACCTCGTGCTGGGCGACGGGCAGGGCCGGGGAGATCTTCTTCAACTCGCCCCAGTAGCGCTCGAACACCTCGGGGCGCAGCACCTGGGCGGCCTGGCAGACCCGGAGCAGCAGGGCCGCGCGCGGGCCGTCGAGCCACAGGCGATCGGCCAGGACTTCATCGAGCGAGCGAGCCGGCGTCGGGGAGACGCTCATCGAGACCTCCTCTTCGGCGGGCGTCGGGCGGAGGCGCTCGCCCGGTCTCATGGAGGCCGTGGGAGGATTGTAGGCCCGGGCGTCAAGCCGACCGCGACGGAATCGGCTCGCGTGGCCGGCGGATCGGCGCGACAATCCCTCTCGGCGACCGGTCGTCTCGCGGACGCGCCGCGCCGCCGTCAAGGGGGCCAGGCCATGCGCTACACCACGATCGTCGTACTCCTCCTCTCCCTCGCGGCACCCGGCGCCGCGCAGACTCACCACGATCCCGCTGCGGCACTCCAGGAAGCCGACGCGAAGCAGAAGGCGGGCGACCTCGACGGTGCGCTCGCGATCCTGAAGAAGGCCGCGGAGGCCTCGGGCGCGCCGGCCGAGTTGCAGGTACGGCTGGCCCAGCTCTACGAGGCGCGCGGCGAGGTCGATCTCGCGATCGACACCTACGCGCTGGCGGCGGCGAAGCTGAACGGGGCCGCGCTGGCCGAGGCCCACGCGCGCCGCGCGCTGGCCCAGGAACTGCGCGGGATGCAGACGGCGGCGGACGAATCGGCGCAGGCCGCGCTCAAGGCCGACGCCACGTCGGCGTGGGCGCGGGCGACCGTGGCCCGGCACAAGGCCAAGGACGGCGAAGGCGACGCGGCGCTGGCGATGCTCGACGGCACGGAGGCCGCGGGCGTCGTGGCGCTCGAGGCGCGCGCGGTGGCGCTGGAGGCGAAGGGCGATCTCGCGGGCGCCGAGAAGCAGTACCGCGAGGCGCAGCCCGCGACGCCGCTCGGCACCCTCGGCCTCGCCCAGGTCCTGCGCCGCCTCGGCCGCGCGGCCGAGAGCGAGCCCCTCGTCCAGCAGGTGCTGGCCGCGGTGCCGGGCGCCGTGGAGGCGTACAAGGAGTCGGCGCGGATCAAGCTCGCGCTGCACCGGCCCGACGAGGCGCTCGGCGACGCGGCGACAGCGGCCGCGTTGGCGGAGGGCGACCCGCAGGTGAAGGCGCTGAGCACCGAGGTGGCCGTGGCCCGGGCGATGGCCCAGATCGCGCGCGGCGAGGCGACCTTCGCGGTGGAGGACCTGAAGCGGCTGCGCGACGCCGAGCCGAACGACCCCGACACCCGCGTCGGCCTGGCCCGCGCGCTGGTGGCCACGAAGCAGGTGGACGCGGCGCTGGTCGAGCTCGACGCGGCGATCCAGGCCGCGCCGACGCACGGCCCCGCGCTCTTCCAGAAGGGGTTGCTGCTGCACACGGTGAAGGGCGACGCGGCGGGAGCCGTGGCCGCGCTGGCGCAGGCCGTGGCCGCGGAGCCGAAGCAGGCCGACTACCGCGCGGCGCTGGGCGCGGCGCTGCTCGACCAGAAGCTGTTCGACCGGGCGGTGGCGGAGCTCGAGCAGGCGGTCGCCACGCCGGGCCTGACCCGGGTCGACGCCTGGGTGCTGCTCGGCGGCGCGCACCTCGCGGCCAAGCGCTACCCCGAGGCAGTGGTGGCGCTCGACAAGGGCGTATTGGCGATGCCGAAGTCGGCCCAGGCCCAGGCCTACCTCGCGTGGGCCCACTTCGGCCTCAAGGACGCGACGGCCTTCAAGCGCCACGCCAACGAGGCCAAGGCACTCGGCATCAAGGATCCGACCCTGCTCGACTACCTGAAGCGGATCGAAGCCGGCGAGCCGATCAAGTAACGCTTGCGGCTGCTGGCGCAGATCGCCGCGACGCTCTGCGCCTTCGCGGCCAACTCGCTGCTGACGCGGGCCGCGCTGGAGGCGGGCCGGCTCGACCCGGCCACGTTCACGCTCGTGCGCCTGGCCAGCGGTGCCGCCGTGCTGGCGCTGCTGGTGCGGCTGCGCGGCCGTCCGGTGGCGGGCCGCGAGCCGTGGTCGTCGGCGCTGTGGCTGGCCGGCTATGCCGTCTGCTTCACCTGGGCCTACGTGCGGATCGGCGCGGCCGTCGGCGCGCTGCTCCTGTTCGCCGCGGTCCAGATCACGATGATTGCCGCCGGCCTGATCGGTGGCGAGCGCCCGGAGCGCATCGATTGGCTGGGCCTGGCCCTCGCGGCGGCCGGCGTCGTGGTGCTGACGCGGCCCGGCCTCGAGGCGCCCGATCTCGTCGGGGCGCTGCTGATGGTCGCAGCCGGAGCTTGCTGGGGCGCCTACTCCCTCGCCGGCCGCAGTGGCCACGACCCGCTCGGCCGCACCGCCCGCAACTTCGCGCGGGCGACGGCGTTCGCCGCGCCGCTTCTCTTCGCGTCGCTGTCGCTCGGCGAGCCGATCGTGACCGGGCCCGGCCTGGGGCTGGCGCTGGCCTCGGGAGCGGTGGCGTCCGGGCTCGGTTACACGCTCTGGTACGGCGTGCTGCCGCACTTGGCGGCGTGGCGCGCCGCGCTCGTCCAACTCATCGTGCCCGTGCTGACGGCGCTGGCGGCCGCGGCGCTGTTGGGCGAAGCGCTCACGGCCCGACTCGGGCTGGCCACGGCCCTGGTCGCACTCGGCGTGGGGCTCACGGTCTGGCCGCAGCTCGCGGCACCGGCTTCGCCACTCAGCCGCGCAGCCGGAACGCCCCCTCGAAGATGACCGGCCCGCCGCGGGTCAGCTGTCCCGGCCGCGGCAGGTTGTGCTCGGTCAGCGGGCCGGTGGGCTCGAAGCCGGCCGCCTCCAGTTCCCCGAGCAACTCCGCCTCGGTCAGGAAGCACTGCGGCTCGCCCGCGAACTGGGTGAACACGAACGACTCCCCAGCGACGGGCAGCGCGTCGGGCCCCAGCGTGTTGCGGGAGAACGTGAACACGAACAGCCCCGCGCCGGGCCGCCCCGCGCGCGCGGCCTCGGCGACGGCGCGGCGGAACTGCGCCCCGGAACTCGCGAGGTTCCAGATCCCGTGGGCGACGACGAGATCGAACGCGCGGTCGGGAACGGGGAGGTGATCCATCGGCGCCTGCGCCCAGAGCGTGCGCGCCCCGACGCCTTCGGTCCGCCCGCGTTCGGCCGCGGCGACGAGCATCGGCCGCACGAGATCGGTGCCCACGACCCGCAAGCCCCGCGCGGCGATCGGCACGGCATTGCGCCCGGCCCCGCACCCGATGTCCAGAACGCTGCGGACGCCCGCGTGCGCCCGCTCGCTCTCGACGAACTGGAGCAGGGTGGCATTGGGCTCGGAGCGCCTGAACCCCTCGACCGTCCGCGGATCCGCCCAACGCACGTGCCCTCCTTGGCGCGCCTCCGACCACCGGGCGGCAATGTATATTCGCCGAACCCGCGGCTGACCGCGACGGAGGTCCTATGGTCGGGTTGGTGCTTCCCCTGCTGCTGCTGCTGGGTGGTCAGGAACCTTCACCCCCGTCGTCAGCCGAGGGCGCGGACTCTCCACCGAGCGAAGCGCGAGCGGCGGACGGCGCGCGCATCAAGGAGCCGAAGCGGCTCACCTGGAACGGTCCGGAGTGGCCCGAAAAGGCGCTCCATGCGGGACTCGATGGGAGAGTGGTTCTGGAGTGCACCATCGATCCCGACGGGCGCGTCGTCGAGGTCAAGCCGCTCAAGGGCTATCGCAGCCTCACGGCCGCCGCCACGAAGACCGTTTCGAAGTGGCGCTACACGCCGACGCTGCTGGATGGGAAGGCCGTGCCCGTGATCATGACGGTCACCGTCAACTTCAAGCTGAACGCGCCTCCGGATCGAAAGGTGCTTCCGCGCCTGGCGCGGGACGAGGACCCCGAGATCCGGTGGTCGGCGGTTCGCTGGCTCGGCCGCTTTCGGCCCATCGACGGGGC